>CAXUKB010000128.1:0-7283 GCA_964251345.1 uncultured Fimbriimonas sp.
TCAAGCCGAAGGTTACGGGGCTGATCGTGAAGCCGGCGCTCGAAGTCGAAGTCGAGGTCCCACTGGGGATCGATGCGGTGAAGGTTGCGGTGCCGCCGTTTCCGACGGTGTTCGACTTCACGCTAAAGGAAGCGGACGTCGATCCCGAGGGGATCCGGAGCGTGTAGGTGTTCGTTCCCGTGACGGTGAGGCCGGAGATGCTGACATCGGTTCCGGTGAGACCCACCAAAACCGGTCCGGTAATCGTGACGGTCGTGCTCAGCGGCTGGGCCGTGTTGAGCGTCACCGTTCCCGTGGTCGTTCCAAGGGCGGCAATCGTCGTGGGATTGAACGCAAGGGAGATGGTCGGGGGAATCGCGGCAGGCAGGTTCGCGCTAACGCTTGCCACAAAACCGTCACGGCCAAAACTGAAGGTTGCGGTCTGCTGGTCGAACGCGAAAGCCGAACTGTCGGTTCCCCACGCTTCATAACCAAAGTCGCTAACCCTCAGGCTTCCGCTTGTATCCGGAATGTTCTTAATGAAGCTACTGCCCACGTAGCCGGGCACTCCACCGTCGTATTCCTGATATTCAGGGGGGGCGCTCGTGTAGAACGGCGTCGTATAAATGCGTGCGCCGTCCGTCCAACCCGAAATCAGGACGTTGCCCGCCGAATCGAAGCTGGGAGCGTAGACGAGATCGTCGAGCTTGCCGCCCACGTAGGAGGCGAACTGAAGCGCGGAGAAACTCGGGTTCAACACGACCAAGAAGCCCTCGGTGGTCGGGAACGGTCCCGAACCCGCCGAGTCGTAAGTCGTGTCGATCGTGTTGGCGGCCTGTCCGACGGGAATCGTCGAAAGAGTGGAACCCGTGGGTTCGTCAACGGTGGCCGGCGTGGTGTACGTGCTCGGGAAAATGATGGCGTAAGGCCTCAGGTTTCCCGTGATGTAGACGTAACCGCGCGAATCGACGGCAATTCCCGCCGGCATCGCCGTCGTGAATTGGGCCTGTCCGTATGTTAGAGCGGTGCGGCCCGAGAAGGTGTTGAGGTTTGTCGAATAATCGAGGCGATTGCCACCGGTACTCAGTCGAGCGACGAAGATGTCGGTGTTTCGACCTTGGTTACCGGCGGGTGGCTCAAACTGGAAGAATCCTCCCGCGGTATAGGGGAAGTTCGCGCTTTGGAGCGTCGTTCCGGTGAAGTAGATGTTGGCATCGGCATCGATGGCGATCGCCGAACCGGTGTAGATGGGGATCGCCGATCCTCCTCCGGCAGTAACGCTCAGCGAAGCCGCGACGCCACCCGCCTCATCGTCGCCGTTACCGCCGTAGAGGCCGGAGAACGTGACGTTGCCCTGTCCGACGAGCGTGCCGTAGTTTCCGTAGATTCTTACGAAAACGTCGGTTCCGCGGAGAATGCGGCCGAGAACCGTGGTTCCGTTCGCATTTCCGATCGCACCCGGCGTCGTGTAGAAGACGGATGGATTCTGCGAGGTATCGATGTTCGCCGGAGTACCGGTATACACCGTGCCGACGGTGTACGCGTTACCCGCAGCGTCGAGGGCAACGCCG
This sequence comes from uncultured Fimbriimonas sp., assembly GCA_964251345.1. Taxonomy (GTDB): domain Bacteria; phylum Armatimonadota; class Fimbriimonadia; order Fimbriimonadales; family Fimbriimonadaceae; genus Fimbriimonas. The sequence goes on from CAXUKB010000128.1 coordinate 1,551, forward strand.
CGGAGTTCGGTCGAGCGTGTTCCGGTTACGTACTGGCTTGAGTACGCATTAACTTGGAACGCGTTCTCTGGAGCTCGATTTCCGCTCGAATCGACGTCGAAGCGGAGAAGGAATCCGGCGCGGTGGCCCGGTTGGGTGTATCCGAAAGTCTGAGCGGCGGTCGTCGCCCCGATCGGCGTCGTGATCAGGCCGGTCGAGAGCGCGGAGTCGCTGACGCCGGAGAACGCCATCTGGATGACGCCGGTGCTCAGAGAACGAATGTCGAATCCGGTGATGTACGCGGAACCGGTGGTCGCGCTTGCGATGCCCGTTCCAAAGACGGTGGCATAGCGGGGCGTGACCGGATACATATCCTGAGCCGACGAGTCGTCGCCAAAGTTGATCGCATTGCCGGGGGTGTGGGTGAAGCGAGCGACGAAGAAGTTCGAAGCGCTTGCCGTGTCGCTTCCAATCACCACTCGCTTCGTTCGCGCCGAGTTCAGGGTCGACGGAAATGTATTGAACGATCCGGCAACCTGGGTCGAGCCCGAGATTGTGGTGCCGGCAATCCAGATGTCTCCGTTAAGCGGATTGACCTTGACGTACTGAGCGACGTCGGTTCCTTGGCCGCCAATCAGAACCGAGTAGTCGGTCGCAGTGCCATCGGTGGTAATCCGCGCGACGAACGCGTCGGTCCCCTCGGGGTTCAGGGTGTCGGTGAACGGCAGCGACGTACCCGGGAAGTCCGGGGCAGCGCTACTTCCGACGATGAAGAGGCCGTTGTTTACGCCCCCAAAGGTGTCCGTCGTGGCGGCACGAATCTCGTCCGGTCCGCGAAGGCCGCCGAAGTAGGTGCCGTAGACGAGCGGGTCGATGACGAGCGGACGACGAGGATCGTATGTGCCGACCTTAAAGCCGGCCTTTCCTTGCGCGACCGTCCAAGCCGCGGCGATCGGGACGTGCTTACCTCCGACGATCTGGTAGGCGACCGGCTTTGCGTTGAAGATGCCGCCGAAGTTCGTTCCAATCTTCAGCGTGCCCTTGCTCAGGGATAGCCCGTTCGAACCCTTAAAGCCTAGCGCGATCGACGAGGGCTTTGCTCCCGGTGCGACGATGAGGTCGTACCGGGGCTTACCGTCGTCGAAATAGCCCCGCATGTCGACGCCGGGCACGACGTCTTTTTTTAGAACTTCTTGGTAAGAACCGATGCCCTTCACCGCGACGGCGCCGTGATAGACCTGCATCTCGGCATTGAGCTTCGACACGCCCACTGGCCGCGCGCCGCGGCCACCGACGAAGAACATGTCGACGGCTTGATGCCTTCGCTGGTCTCCCGAGATCTGGTCGTAGCGAACGCCTCGATCGGTGTACCAAAGGTTGAGGCAACGACTTTGCGCCAGGAACCTCGCCTCCGGTTTCCATTGTCCTTTATTCTCGACGAAGCGGGCGCTTCGGCTCGCAAGCAGGCGACGCCCTTGTTCTATCGCGTGAGCCTCGGGAGAGACCTTCTGCGGTGGCAGCGGGGCGGCGTGCGACGCGGTCGCAAAGACCAGAAGCGACCCGAGCGCGCCGACGCTGCGGATGCTGATTTGATTTAAGAGCACTACGCTGACACCTTTTTCCACTATGAGTGCGGCCATCCGGGCCCTCGCAAGATCGCCGAGGCGATCCGGCGCGGGAAGACCCCACGACGTTGCGAGACCATTATAGACTAAGGTTTCCCACGCGTCTACCGGTTCGCCACTCACCAGACGAATTCAGAGCGTGTTTTCGTGCGCCATTAGGAGCGCGTGTAAGCAAATCAGTCCAAGTACGTCATTCGATGGGTCATGCCGCCATCGATGACGAAATTCGCGCCCGTAACGAAAGTCGCTCGCGAGAGGTACATGACGGCGTCGGCGACGTCGGAGGGACGTCCCACTCGCCCGGCGGGATGCTGGGCGTGCGCCTCGGGCGAAAGCGATTCGTAGCCCCCCGTCTCGATCCAGCCGGGAGAAAGGCAGGAGACCCGAATCGCGCGCGGGGCGAGAGAGACGGCAAGGGCATGCGTCAGGGCGACGAGCCCGCCCTTGCTCGCGGCGTACGCCTCGGTGTCCGGCTCACTCATCAGGGCACGGGTCGAAGCGACGTTCACGACGCATCCTCCCGAAAGCGGTTCGAGCAGCGCTTTCGTCATGAGGTAAGCGGCTCGAAGATTGATCGCGATGACGCGGTCCCAGTCTGCGAGTGCCTGCTCGGCGAGCGGCACCCATCGCCCTCCGATTCCCGCGTTGTTCACAAGCAAGTCGATCTTAGGGTAACGGTCGGAAATCTCCGCGGCCGCACGAGCGATCGCCGCAGGGTCGGCTAGATCGGCGACGACGAAGTCCTCTCCCGGTCGCTCGTCCACGACCACCGCCGTTCCACCATCCTCTCGAATGCGATCGACGATCGCCGCTCCGATGCCCTGAGCTCCACCCGTGACGACCGCGACCATGTGCGTTTGGAGCGGACGTCCTATCGGAGAGTTCCCCACGGCAAGGCGGCGCGCCGGGCGACTATCCTAAACGCGATGCGCGCGCTCGACGAGACTTCGGGCCCCTGGGTGGGCTGGTCGGTCCAACTCCCTCGCAAGATTCACGAGCGCATGATCCTGCGGATCGGCGCCGGCAAGATCGTGGGAACGGGCGAGGACGCCGATGGAGACTTCATCGTCGAAGGCGACTACGATGCCGGGGGCGACGTCGCGATCGTTCGTCACTACACCTACTGCACCGCCGGTCCCGAAGGGATCGGGATCCACTCGCTCTACCGAGGGCGATGGGACGGGAGCGCCGTGTCCGGAGACTGGCATTTTCTGGGCGGATCCTACGACGGAGGCCCTTTCGAGATGTGGCCCGAGGACGCCTCAGGCGAGATCCACTTCGAAGAATTCCGGCAGGCCGAGCCTGCCGGGCGTTGACGGCTTACTTTTTCGCGCCGGCGGCGATCCAACCGTCGATCGTCTTGAGCTCGGCCGCAGAAAGGCCGCCGTGCGGAGGCGGCATGATCTCCATTCCTTTGCCGTGAACGGCATTCGAGAGGACGCTGTCGCCCGGCTTCGCCGCCACGACGAGCGGCTTGCCCTGCCACTTGCCCTTCGTCACGGTTTCGTAGCTGGCGAGGTTGACCCCCGCCCGGCCACCCGGGCCGTTATGGCATCCGATGCACTTGGCATGGATCACCTTGTCGACCGGAGCGTATGCCGCGGCTTTTGCGGCCGGTTTGCCCTGGCCATGGGCAAGGGCGACGGAGGCGAGGAGCGGCAGGCTGGCGAGCCCGGCGAGGATCGGCTTGGCGTGGTCTTTCACGGCTACCGATTGGACGTACTGGAACGGGAACGCGTTACACGTTGAACAGGAAGTGCAGGATATCGCCTTCCTGGACGACATACTCTTTGCCTTCCGAACGAACGAGCCCCTTCGCCTTCGCCGCCGCCATCGATCCGTTCTCCGCGAGATCGCGGTACGCCACGGTTTCGGCACGGATAAAGCCGCGCTCGAAGTCGGAGTGGATTACCCCGGCCGCTTGCGGCGCGGTCATGCCCTTCTCGATCGTCCAGGCACGCGTCTCCTTGGGACCGGTCGTAAAGTACGTCTGCAGCCCAAGGAGGTCGTAAGTCGCGCTGACGAGCGACTGAAGGCCGCCCTCCGTTACGCCAAGCGAGTCGAGAAACTCCTTTCGGTCCGATTCGGACAGTTCCGCAAGCTCCGACTCGACCTGCGCCGAGATCACGACGACCTGCGCCTTTTCGCGCGCGGCGATGACGCGCACCTTCTCGACATAAGCGTTGCCGCCCGCCAGGTCGTCCTCGCTCACATTGGCCGCGTAGATCACGGGCTTAAGGGTGAGGAGCCCCAACGATTTGATCGCGAGCCGCTCCTCATCGGGCAGAACGACCGAACGGGCGGGGAGTCCTTCTTCAAGCGCGGGCAGGAGCTTCTCCAGCGCCGCGACCTCGACTACCGCCTCCTTCTTCGTTCGCGCGTCCTTGCGGGCGCGCTCAAGGCGGCGTTCGGTCGACGCGAGGTCGGCGAGCGCAAGCTCGATGTTGATGATCTCGACGTCCCGCTCCGGATCCACCGAGCCCGCGACGTGAATGATATCGTCGTTTTCGAAGCATCGGACGACGTGGACAATGGCGTCGACTTCACGAATGTTGGCGAGAAACTGGTTGCCAAGGCCTTCGCCGCGGCTCGCGCCTTTGACGAGCCCCGCAATATCGACGAACTCGACACGTGCGGGAAGGATGTCCTGTGAACTGGAAATTTCGGCGAGGACGTTCAGACGCGCGTCGGGCACCGACACGAGGCCGACGTTCGGCTCGATGGTGCAAAACGGAAAGTTCGCGGCCTGGGCCTTGGCGTTTGCCACCACGGCATTGAAGAGGGTCGACTTTCCGACATTCGGGAGTCCGACGTTTCCGGCTCTAAGCATGGGGCAAGGCAGAGTTTACCGGTTCGCTCATAAAGCCCTACTCAACGCTTTTGCAATGGGCCGCAAAATCGATTCGACCGCGGCTTTTCACCGGCCGAAAGGATTCGAAGGACGGCGATGCGCTAGAGCCACATCGCCGTCCTTCACTTTAACCGCGCTTCTTTGGCTTATGCTTCGCGCCGCCGTCGCCGGTCTCGCCGGCAGGCCGAGAAGGGGAGACCTTACCGCTACCGAAGGAACCCCCACCTTGAGGGCCATCGCCCTTAGGCTTGCGCGGGACCGCGCTGCCCCCGGAGCTGTCGTCGCCTGGCTTGCCGCCCTTCTGCTGCTCCGCAGCCATGTTTTGGGCATCCTCGATCATCTGCGCCCATCGCCCTTTCGGCTTGCTCGCTCCGCCGGGGAACACGCCACCGCCCGGGGCGTTCACCTCGACCAACTCCGGCATCGGCATCCGGTAGGCGCGAATCGACTGAGCCATGGAGAAGAGGTTCGTGAACGTCCAGTAGAGGACGAATCCCGACACGACGGGCCACAGGTGGAGGCACATCATGACGGGGAACATGATGGAAGCGCCGACGCCGATAAGGCGCTGCTGCTTGGCCTGCGTCGGATCGGTGACCGGCGTCAGCAGGGTGGAGACGATCATCGTGACGCTGTAGATCGCGATAAGAACGTAGTCCTGCTGCCCGAGATTCGGAGCGAGGATGCCGTGGGTGGCCGAGCTCGCCGAGGGGTTGATCCAGAGAAAGTAACCCTTCGTGAACTCGAACTGATAGTGCAGGATGCACTGATAGATCGTGTAGAACAGGGGGAGCTGAACGAGCGCGGGAAGACAGCCCGCGAAGGGGTTGATCCCGTATCGCGAGTACAGCTCCATTGAGCGCTTGTTCATCTCCATCTGGTCGTCGGCGAACTTCTCCTTAATCTCCTTGAGTCGCGGCGTGAGTTGCGACATCTTTCGGGACATGAGAAGTTGCTTCTGCGAGAGGGGATAGACCGCCCCGCGCACGACGAAGGCCAAGAGGAACGTCGCGAAAGCGTAGCTGTAGTTCGGGTTGTGCCCGGTCAGACCGACGAGAAAATCGATGAACTGGTAGCCGCCCGGAATGGCGCCCCAGATCAGATCCGACTTGTTCCGTTCGCTGATCTGCGCGATCAGCGCGGGGAGATAGTCGCGTCCGGTCACGGAAACCGTCTTGCCGTTCTCCGTGACCTCGACGGGAGTAGTCGTCCAAGCGGGCTGGTCGGAGCGGGTGCGGACAAACGGCTCGAGCGTGTTGTACGCCATCCGGAGCTTGT
>CAXUKB010000128.1:7293-11710 GCA_964251345.1 uncultured Fimbriimonas sp.
ATCGTTTTCGCGCCGACTTCTTTCTTAACGAGGTCGTTGTAGGTGGGGAGGAGCTGCCGGACCACCTTGTCGTTGTCCTCCTGCGCTTGAACGACCGTTTTCGCGTCGGTCGCGTCGATCTTCCTCATCTCCGTCAGAACGGCCGTGGGATCCTTGTACACCGGCTGGTTGGATTGCTGGCTCGAAGTGAAGCTTCGATAGAGAAGGAACGCCGCGATCGCGAAGAGGATCGGGGTGAACGGGCTCGGCTTGGCCGGAGCTTGGGAAGCAGGCTTGGACATAGGGCGGTGTTTGTTGTTGGAAGGTTGGTTTTTGGCGGCTGGGAGCATCCAACGACCAATGGCCAACAACTAAGGAACGGGGTCGTGACCCCCGGGGCGAAAGGGGTGGCAACGGCAGATGCGCTTCACACCGAGCCAAGAGCCTTTTGTGAGGCCGTATCGCTCAATAGCTTCAAGCGTATAGTTGCTGCAGGTCGGCGTATAACGACACGAGGGCGGTACCCAACGGGTGCTCCGTTGATAGAGGCGGATCAAGAAGACTCCGAATCGTCGGCCCATCGCGCGTTGGCCCGGACGATCAGGTCGCGCGCCTCCTCCGTTATACGTCCGAACGAAGCTGTCGCGCACAAAGGTCCTAGGATCACGATGTAATCGAGGTAGGAGAGGAGAGGGGCTGCCCCCGTTCGGAGTGCCGCTTGAAAACGCCGACGTTCGCGATTCCTTTGGGGCTTGCCTCCGATCTTCCGACTCGTGGCGAAACCCACGAGTCCGGTACCGGGAAGACAAGACACTCGCGCGAGCGATCCGTTCGATCGGCGTCCATCCGCGAAAACCTTTTCGAAGCGCGCCTTGGCGGGGCCTTTAGGCAGCGATCTTGTGCCGGCCCTTGGCGCGGCGACGCTTGAGCACGTTCTGTCCGTCGGTGCTCTTCATGCGGACGCGGAAGCCATGCGTCGTGTGCTTGTGTCGGTTATTGGGCTGGTAGGTGCGCTTCATTTCGGCAGGCCTCCCTCGAAAGGTGTGACGGAAAATTGTACCCGAAGGGGCCCAGACGGAAAACTCACCTCCGATACCGTCTGTCGGAGGCGAATCGATTCGCCGCCTTTACAGCGCGGCGGCCAGACCGCGCGCGCCGCTGCCCGTGGCATCGCGCTTGATCTGCTCGAGACGGGAACGCAGCAACTTGTGGGTTCGGTGAAGGCGGGATCGAATCGTGCCCACCGGCTTGTCGAGCATCTCAGCGATGTCCTTGTACGGCACGCCCTCGATGTCGGCGAGCGTCACGAGAAGTCGCTGGCTTGGCGACAGGCTGTTGAGTGCCTTCTGAAGATCTTCGCTAAAACTGCTCTCGACGAGCTTCTCCTCGGGCGTGGGCGCATCGTCCGGCATGTCGAAGAAGAGGCCTTCGTCTCCGCCGTTCGGAAGCGGGGCGTCGTACGACACGGCGCGAACCCGTCGGCGACGATTGCGCAACAGATCGAGGAACAAGCGCGTCACGATCCGGAAGATCCAGTTTTCGAACGGCCGATCGCCCTCGAAGTCGCCAAAGGAGCGATAAGCCCGGTAGAACGCGTCCTGCGTCAAGTCCTCGGCGTCGCTTCGGTTGCCCGCGAGTCGGTATGCCATGTTGTAGACCTTTTTGTAGGTCAGCTTCATGAGCTCGTTGAATCGGGCCTCCTCCGGCGGGCTAAGGGTGAAGTTGGTATCGGACATTCGTGGGTGCGTCTCCCCGACGCGGGCAGATAGATCACGCGAGGAAGCGCGATCTATCCTAACATAGAAGACAATTGTGCGCCTTGCGCCGTTCCCTCAGACGGGTCAAACGAGTACTTCGGTTCTATAAACTCCGCCTTAGAGTTCCGCCCCCGAAAGGGAGCGGAAGATTCTATTCTCCCATGCCTCGGACGATGAGTTCGGCTTGCCGTTCCATCATCATCGTGAAGGCGATGAAAAGCCCCACGCGGCGCCTCGGGGCGGCGAGCGGTTCACTCGCGACGCGGCGAGCGACGCGAGGCAGGGTCAGAAGGGTTCTCTTGGGAATCCCAACGATCATTAGGTGTGACCTCCTTAAGGTAACGGTCGAACCGCGTGCTCCCCACGCGGTGGGCGGACTGCATCTGCGTCCGTTGAAAGGTCATCACTGATCCATGCGGCCAACCACGGTGGGCCGCACTACAGGTATTGTACCCTTTTCCACGTTTCCTCAGACTAAAGTCCCACCGTGGCAAAAAAGTGCGACAACGGTGAGCAGGTTATCATGGGTTCCGTGCGTTGCACCCTGCCCCTCTTTGCCCTTCTACTCGTCGGCTGTGGAAAGGGGAACTTCACCCCGTCCGCCTCCGCGCTCGCGGACACCATCGTGTATCCGCTTCAGGCGAAGAACACCACGCTCGACCCGGGCAAGGTCAACGACACGTACATGGCGGAGGTGCTTCAGAACGTCGTCGAGCCCCTCGTCACGTACGATGAGAAGAACACAATCGTGCCTTGTCTCGCGGAACGCTGGGGCTCGACGAACGGGGGGCGAACCTACGTCTTCTATCTCCGTAAAGGGGTGAAGTTCTCCAACGGCCGCCCTCTTGTCGCGGACGACTTTCGACTCTCCTGGGAGCGTTACCTCGCCCCGAGCTTCGCATCGCCCGCGGCCGGCAACTATCTGCTGAACATCGAAGGGGTCCCCGAGTACATGGCGGGCAAGGCGAAGTCGATTAAAGGCGTTAAGGCGCTCGACGAGTCGACCCTCAGTGTTACCCTCGACCGTCCTCGCCCGTACTTCTTGGGCAACCTCACCGTTCCGACCTCCGCCGTGATGGCCACGGAAATTTCCGGAGACAAGGAGGCGACGACCGTCGAGGCGGTCGTCGGCACGGGGCCGTTTAGGCTCTCGAAGCTCGTTCCCGACGCCGAACTCGATCTTGAGGCAAATCCCGGCTACTGGGGAGGCAAGCCCACGATCGCCCATATCCGCCGGCCGATCATCACCGACTCATCCGCCCGTCTCAGCCGCTTTCTAAGCGGCCAACTCGACTACCTCGAACTCGACCGTCAGTCTGCCCAAACTCTCGACAGGACGAAAGCCGACGCAGGACACCTCCGGTTTCTTCCCCGTGCCTCGCTCTCCTTTCTGGTGCTTGGCGAGAAAGCCTATCCTCCGTTCAAAGACGCTCGCGTGCGGCAGGCGTTTGCAATGTCGATCGACCGAAAGCGACTGGTCGGGCAGCTGCTTGCGGGGTACGACGAGGGAAGAGGGCTCGTGCCGCACGGCGTGCCTGGCTATCAAGAGGCTTACAAGGGATTAGAGTTCAATCCGGTGAAAGCGCGCGAACTGCTCGCGCAGGCGGGTTACCCCGGCGGCAAGGGACTGCCTACAGTCGAACTCGACTACACCACAATTCGAGCCGAGAGCCGGGTGATCGCGGAGGCGGTGGCGACCGACGTCGGCAAAAACTTGGGAGTCAAGGTTTCCCCTCTGCTCATCGAATGGGGCGCCTACCTCGACCGTCAAGACCACGGTCGGATCCCGATCGGCACCGTAGGATGGATCGCGGATTATCTCGATCCACAAAACTTTATCTCGATGCAGGTCGCCTCGTTTGGGCCCCAGGACAAGGAGGGATTCAAAGACCCTGAGGTCGACGCGCTATGCTCTCGGGCCGATAGCAGTCCTGATCCGAACGTCCGGGCCGATCTTTACCGACAGGCCGAGGATCGCGCGATCGAGCAAGCCGCCCGCATTCCGATCTATATGGAGAACCAACCGGTGATGACGTCGTCGCGTGTCAAGCGCCTGCCGATGAACTCGATCGGTTTGATGCCGCTCTTCCATGCCGAGGTCGGAAAGTGAAGCGTCTCTTGCCGATCGCGCTTGTTCTGGTCGGTTGTTCGAAGGGCAACTTTAACGTGCATAAGAGCGCCGATGCCGTCTTGACCTACCCCTTGGAGGCGAAGGTGACGACGCTCGATCCGGGCAAGGTGCAAGACGTCGATATGACCGACGTCCTCGACAACGTATTCGAGGGACTTGTGGCGTACGACGAAAAAAATGTGCTGTCGCCCAAACTCGCGGAGCGTTGGGACGTGAAGGATGGAGGTCGGACCTTCGTGTTCCACCTTCGTAAAGCGACGTTTCAGGACGGCACTCCGGTGCGATCCGTCGATTTTAAGCGAAGCTGGGAGCGAAACCTCTCGAAGGATCTCGCCTCGCCGGTCGCCTCGGATTACTTGGGCGCCATCGTTGGTGCGTCGGACGTCGCCGAGGGGAAGACCAAGAGGCTTTCCGGCGTTAAAGCACTCGACGACACGACGCTGAGCGTGACGCTCGACAAGCCCCGTCCCTACTTTCTGGGCAATCTCACTTACCCTTGCGCCTTCGTCGTATCCGCAAGGGCTCCCGGAAGGGAGATGCGGACGGCGGA
>CAXUKB010000129.1:0-11692 GCA_964251345.1 uncultured Fimbriimonas sp.
ATCGGCAAGGACGCCTTTCAGGAGGTGGACATCCAAGGCATTACGATTCCGATCACGAAGCACAACTACCTCGTGACGGACGTGGACGATCTTCCTCGCGTTTTGGCCGAGGCGTTCTACTTGGCGCGCACCGGCCGCAAGGGGCCGGTGCTCGTGGACATTCCGAAGGACGTGTTCCAAGCGATGACGGCGGAGGCGTTCCCCGAGACCATCGAGCGGCGCGGCTACAAGGTGCCTGGCGCTCCTTCGATGGAACAGGTCGAAGAGGCGGCGCGATTGATCGCGCAGGCCGAGCGACCGGTGATGATCGCCGGCGCCGGGGCGCTGTGGAGCGAGTCGTTCGACGCGCTGATGGAGTTCGCCCAAAAGACGAACATTCCGGTGATCAACTCCCTCCACGGCCTCGGCGTCTTCCCGCGCGATCACGCACTCTCTCTCGGCATGATGGGAATGCACGGCGAGGCGGCGGGCACGCTTGCGGTTCAGGAGTGCGATCTCCTCATCGGCCTCGGAATGCGATTCGACGATCGCCTGACGGGCGCCACCAAGAGCTTTGCGCCGAAGGCGAAGATCGTCCACTTCGAAATCGATCCGAGCGAGGTGAACAAAACGATGGCCACGGTGGCGCCGGTGCAGGGCGACCTCCGGCTCGGCTTGGAGATGCTCAACAAGATTTTGGAGCCGAAGCCGCGAAGCGCCTGGAACGACCAGGTCGAGCGCTGGCAGCGCGAGTTTCCGTTGGTGGTTCCCGAAGGCCGCTTCTTCGCGCGAACCGCGATCAAGGCACTGAACGATCACACTGGTGGCAACGCCATCGTGGCGACCGACGTGGGGCAGCACCAGATGTGGACGGCCCAATTCTACAAGTTCCGAAAGCCGTTCAACTGGATCTCCTCCGGCGGCCTCGGCACGATGGGCTTCGGCCTTCCGGCGGCGATCGGCGCGAAGTGCGCTCGTCCGGAGGACGAGGTGTGGTGCGTGTGCGGCGATGGCGGCTTCCAGATGACCCTGCAGGAGCTTCAGACGGCGGTCGAGTACGGCGTGAACGTGAAGATCATGCTCGTCAACAACGGCTACCTCGGCATGGTCCGACAGTGGCAGGAGCTTTTTTACGATAACCGCTACAGCAGCGTGGCGATGGGCGCGCCCGACTTCGGTAAGATCGCCGAGGCGTACCGCATGAAGTACGTGCGCTGCGATCGGGCGGAGGACATGGACGCGGCGATGGAAGAGGCCCGCGCTCACGAAGGTCCCGTGCTCTTCGAGTGCGTGGTCGAGATGGAGGAGAACGTGTTCCCGATGGTTCCGGCCGGGGGAAGCAACAGCCAAGTCATGATGGATCCGGCCCTGAGTTCGGGCGACGTCCGCCAAGAGGTGACGGCATGAAAAAGATCCTTCCCGGTAGCAGTAACCCTCTCAAGCGGGAGGCCGACGTTCAGACGATCCTGCCTTTTCTCGATCCGAAGAAGAAGCCGCAGCAAGTCCGCGATTTCGAGGGGCATAAGCGATGATCGATACGCCGCTCGTGATCGGGACGCCGACCACGCACACCGTTTCCGTGCTCGTCCAGAACGAAACGGGCACCATCAACCGGCTCGTCTCCATGTTTCGCCGTCGGGGTTTCTCGCTCGCCTCGTTTAATGCGGGCGATTGCGAGGATCCCGGTTACTCCCGCATCACGTTCGTTGTGAATGCGGACGAGAACGAGCTCCAGCAGGTGCTCCGTCAAGTGGAGAAGGTGATCGACGTGGTGGAGGTCGAAGACCTCAAGCCCGGCGGCCACGTCGGACGCGAGGTGGCCCTCATCCGAATGCGGCCTCAAGACGAAAGTCGCAAGTCGATTTACGACGTCGTGATGCGCTTCGGGGCGAAAACCCCGGAAGCCACGATGCGCGAAATCGTCGTGGAGTACTGCGGCGAACCGTACAAGATCGAGGAGCTTATCGACCGCCTTCGTCCATACGAGATCGTCGAGATCGTCCGTAGCGGCTTGGTCGCGATCAAGGTCTCCTGAACGAATGCAGGGCTCCTTCCGCACGTTTTCGGGCGCACCGACGTCTGCCGACCTCTCGGGTCGGCAGGGATACGGAGAACTGGTCGGCCACTTTTTAAAGGGCCGAACCGCTCGGAAGAAGGATATGATGCAGGGCGCGTTCGGTCTGCCGGCGTCCGCCGGCCCGGATACGATCACACTCACCGGCCTGAAGGCGAACGGAGTCGCTTCTCGTGAGATCCATCCGGCTTATCGGATGGCTAATCTCAGCCCAACGGCCATTCCTGCGATCTCACGGTGGGAGATTCCGACTTTGCGAGATGCGTATGCAAGGGCGATCGAAGTCTTCTGGCTTTCGGATGCGCTCGTCGCCCACGAGGAGGGAGCGGTTCGAATGGCCGACGGCCGGTGGATTGTCGACCTTTATCCTGCCGTTGCCTCCCGGGCTGTGAAGGCGCTCCCGCGACTGAAGACGATGGCCAAGAACGACGCTCGTCGTCTCGAAGGCACCACCGTGCTGCTGGCCTCACCCGACGCTCGCAACTATTACCACTGGCTTCACCAGATTCTGCCGCAGATCGACGCGATTCGATCGGCGGTCTCGGATTCGGAGATCGATCGATGGCTGGCCCGCGATCTGCGGCCGTTTGCCCAGGAGATTCTTGCCCATCTGGGAGTCGACCTCTCCAAAGTCGAGATGGTGGGCGACCGGCCGGTTCAGTGCGATCGGCTGATCGTGGCGACCATTCCCCCTATGGGGGCATTAAACTATGCCGGCGAGTGGCCCCGCCGGCGGATCCGAGGGCTGTTCCTGCCGGACGAGAGCGTCCGCCCTGGGCGGCGTCTCTACCTTCGGCGGGATGAAGGCGACCGTCGTGCCATCGTCAATCAGGCCGAGGTCGAAGCTTTTCTCCGATCCAAAGGATTTGAGAGCCGATCGATGTCCGGCCTGAGCATCGCCGAGCAGGCTCGGCTTGCCGCCGAGTCGGCGGTGATCGTCGCCCCGCACGGGGCGGCGCTCGCTAACCTCGTCTTCTGCTCGCCCGGCACGCAGGTCGTCGAGCTCCTTCCGAGGCTCTGGCCTTCGCCCCTGTACGGAATGATCGCGCAGTCGTGCGATCTTCGCCACCTTTTCGTCCTCGGAGTCGAGCCCTCCATTCCGGCGCTTCGGATTCGCCAATCGTCCGCCGCGACCGAGGTCTCACTCCCCCGACTGACTCAGGCGCTTCGGCGGCTCGAATCGATCTCCTAACGCTTTAATCCCTTAGAAAACTCATGGCAACCATCTACTACACGCAGGACGTCGATCCGCAGATTATCTCCAACCTCAAGGTCGCGATCGTCGGCTACGGCTCCCAGGGCCACGCCCACGCGCTGAATCTCAAGGACAGCGGCGTCGAAGTGCACGTTGCGCTTCATCCGGAGAGCAAGTCGAAGGAGAAAGCCGAGGCGGCCGGACTCATGGTTCAGACGGTCGAGGAGGCTACAAAGTGGGCCGACGTCCTCATGTTCTGTACGCCCGACGTGCCGATGGCCGACATTTACCGCGAGGGCGTCGCCCCCAGCCTTCGTGCCGGACAAACCCTGCTCTTCGCCCACGGATTCAACATCCACTACGGCCTGATCACGCCTCCGGGAGACGTGAACGTGGCGATGGTCGCGCCGAAGGGGCCGGGCCATCGCCTTCGCTACGAGTACGCCCACGGGGCGGGAATGCCCGCCCTCGTCGCGGTCCATCAGGACCCAACGGAGCAGGCGAAGGCGATCGCCCTCAGCTACGCCTGGGGAATCGGCTCGGCGAAGGCAGGCATCCTTGAGACGACCTTTAAGGAAGAGACGGAGACCGACCTTTTCGGCGAGCAGGCGGTGCTCTGCGGCGGCCTGTCCGCGCTCATCAAGGCGGGCTTCGATACGCTCGTCGCCGCGGGCTACCAGCCTGAGGCCGCCTACTTCGAGTGCCTCCACGAGACGAAACTCATCGTGGACCTTCTCTACGAGGGTGGTCTCTCCTACATGCGCTACTCCATCTCCGACACCGCCGAGTGGGGCGATTACACGGCCGGACCGAAAGTCATCAACGAAGAGTCGAAGGAGGCCATGAAGGGCATCCTCACGGATATCCAGAGCGGCAAGTTCGCCAAGGATTGGATCCAGGAGAACAAGGACGGTCGTCCGCACATGAACAGGTACCGCGAGGAGGGGCAGAATTCCCAACTCGAGACGGTCGGCAAAGAGCTTCGCGCGATGATGCCGTTCATCAAGGCGAAGTAGGACACGGCCACCAAACTGCTAACCTTTTCTCATGGCCGGTGAACTCGCCCTACTGAAAGCCGCGCTCGACCTTCTTGGGGCCGAGCGCGTCCTAAAGGTCGCGAAGGACGCTTATGCGAAAAGCAAGTGGGCGCGCGACGCGTCCAAGGTGAACGCGGTCGAACGCAAGATCGACGCGCTTTCGCACGAGGCGGGCCGCCTGGGTCGGAATCTGGCACCGGACGCGGTTAAGCCCGAAGTTGAGCGGCTCGTCGCGCGATTCGAGAAAGAGGTCACCGAACTCGGCCTCACCAAAGAGGAGGCGGCCGATCTCAAGGGCTCGGTCGCCGCTCAACTCGAGACCAGCGTACTGGAACCGATCGCCGAGGCGCGACGGCTCCAGACCCGGATCGAAACCCTCGAGCGCGAGAACGCGGAGGGCGCAAAACGGCTGACGACGTTGGAGTCGCTTGCCGAGCGTGTCCTCGAGGCCGAGAAGCGGGCGGCATCCGCGCAGGCCCTTACCGCCGTCGCTCTCGGCCTCTCGGCGGTCACCTTGATCGCCGTGTTGATCTTGGCGATCGTTCGACGATGAGTCCGCTGATCGAACTCGACGGCGCCTCGGTCGTTCGCGAAATGCGGACGATTCTTCACCCGCTGTCCTTAGCCATCGGCGAGGGTGAGCACACCGCCATTCTTGGGCCCAATGGGTGTGGCAAGAGCACCTTGATCCGACTCTTGTCTCGGGAGATTCACGCCCATGCCGGCCGCGGGGCGTACCGGGTTCTGGGGTGCGAGCGTTGGACCCAATCGGACCTGCGAACCGTACTCGGCGTCGTTTCTGCGGAGCCGCGCGAGCCGCTGCTCGGCGAGCCGACCGGCCTCGACCTCGCCGTCAGCGGTTTGCTCGGGACCTACGGCGTCCTGGCGCAGCACCGCGTGACCGACGAGATGAACGAACGCGGACGAGCCGCGCTTACGCGCGTCGGCGCCCTCCGCTTAGCGGACCAGAGGCTGGCGACGATGTCGGCGGGGGAGGAGCGGCGGTGCTGGATCGCCCGCGCGCTCGCTCCCAAGCCCCGCGCGCTCGTCCTCGACGAACCGACGACCGGCCTCGACTTCGTCGCGCGGGCGCACTTTTTGGATACGATTCGAACGGTAGCCGACATGACGACGCTGATCCTCGTGACTCACCACCTCGACGAGATCGTTCCTGAAATTGGAAAGGTCGTTCTCATGCGGGCCGGGCGGATCGTGGCGAGCGGTCCGCGGGCGGAAATCCTGACCCGAGAACGGATTGCGTCGGCTTTCGACACGGTTCCCGAACGGGTTCCACTCTAGTCGGCGGCTAGAGGTCGTAGCGGTATTCGCCGGAGTACACCCGCTCCGCGGTGCCTTCGATCTCCGTCTCGTTCGACTGCGGATCCCAGGTTACAAAGACGGTGCCTCCCGGGTTGTCGACCCGTACCCGGCCACCGCGTCCTTCGGCCCGCAAATAGTCCACCGCCGCCGCGGTGCTTCCGGTGCCGCAGCCCTGCGTCTCGCCCACGCCTCGCTCCCAGATCCGTAAGCGGAGGTGATTCGGTGCGAAGGTCTGGGTCCAGATGACACTCGTCCGGTCGGGAAAGATCTCTGCGGTCTCGAGCGCGGGGCTTTCCTGAAAGAAGGTCGTGTCGTCGGGCAGCGTCCCGACGGGGAGGATCGTGTGGGTTGTGCCGGTAGAAAGAACGGATCCGATTCGTCCACCCGGCAAGGGGGCTCGGAAGATCTCGGGGCCGCGCAAGGGAACCTTAACCGGATCGTAGGTCGCACCCCCGAGTCTCGTCGCGACTTCGCCGCCGCCGATGCGGACCGGCACCTCGCGGCCGAGGTGCTCGATGACGAACGCGTCACCGACCCAACCCTGCTCGTGCGCGTGGACGGCGGCGCATCGCAGACCATTGCCGCAGAAATCCTCCGTACCGTCGGGATTGAACATCCTGAGGAGAACGCGGCCCTCGCCGATGGGCTCCGCCGCGAGGAGACCATCGCCCCCGATTCCCAGTCGCCGATCGGCCATCTTGACCGCGAGATGCGTCAGGATCGCCTCGAGATCGGCCGCGCTCGCATCGAGCGCCACAAGGCCCGGGCCGGAAGGCGTTCGATGATCATCCTTGGACGGCGCTATGGCGTGCTCGAGCAGGTCGTGGATCTCGGCCAGATGAACGAGAGGGAAGTCGTTGCCGATGGACTGGAGCTTCCAAAAGGGCAGGCGCACGGTCACCGTAGTACGATTAAACCCGTGCTGAAGTTCATCCTGTTTCTGCTCTTCGGCGTGCCCCTCGTCATCGCAGGTGCGATCGCCCTCGGAAGGGCGATCGGCCTGCGGCGTTAGCTGCCTAGTGAAGAGTAACGATAACCGGCGCGGTAGCGGTTTTTCCGCTAACGGCGTCCGTCGCGATGAGGGAAGCCGTGCCCAGCGCAAGGCCGGTCACCGTAGTATTCCCGCTGATTGTGGTGATCAGGAAGACTCCGGATCCGCCGGTCGAGTAACTAATGTCGCTCGGTGAGGTCAGGATGACGTTGTTACTTGAATCGTAGGCGGTAACCGACACGCCTTGGGTGACGATTCCCAACAAAGCGAGCGCGACGGGATTCGGCACGATCGCCATGTGGTCGATGGTGCTGGCCATCGTAAGGTCCACCGAATTGGGACCGGCCACCGTTACCGTCGGAGTGGCCGAAGCCGAAGCTAGAGCGTTCCCGCTGCCGTCCGCCGCCGGATAGGCGGTCGCCTTGACCGTCACCGCGCCGGTCGGGACCTCCGTGAAGCTGGCCGAAGGCGCACCCGGCGTGAGGAGCGCCGAGTTGACGACGGTCGCGTTCTTCAGCACTTGGACAACGATGCTTTGCGCCGCCGTCGGGATCACGCGGCCCGTCGAGACGGGCCACTTGAATCGGACGACGAAGCGGCCCGTGCCCGGGGCGGTCTGCCCGCTTCCGCCACAGCCGGCGGCCACGAGCACGGTCAGAAGGGGTAGGAAGCGAGCAATCTTCATTAGTGCACCGTCACGCCGACGTTGCCCGAGGAGACCGTGATCGTCGCGGTCGCCGTCCGCGTCGTGTCGGCCGCCGAGGTTGCGATGACGTGGTACGTTCCGTGGGTCGTCGGGGCCGTGTAGATGCCTCCCGAGGTGATCGCACCGCCCGCCCCGCCTTCCTGGATGCTCCAGGTGACGCCGGTGTTCGTCGGTCCGACGACCGTCGCGACGAACGTCGCGGTGCCTCGCACCGAAAGGGTGGGCGCGCTCGGCGTCACCGTGACCGTCGGCACCACGTTGAGCGGGAGGCTCAGCGTCTTGCCGCTGTCGGATTCGGCGATCGAAACGGTAGCCGTGCCATCGGAGGTCGAAGCCGTGGCGAGACCCGTCGAGGTGACGGCGACCAGGCCCGAGTTGCTGGAGGAGAAGCTGATCGTCGACGGATCGATCAGGACGACCGCGCCGCTCGAATCGTAGCCCACGACGTTGATCTGGCTGCTGAGCCCCGCGCCGAGGATGAACGGATTCGGCAAGACCGAAAGGTGATCGATCGTGCTAGCCATCGTGATGTCCACGCTTGCGGTGTTGCCGTTGGTGACCGTCGTGGCGACGGTGGCGGTGGCGAGAGCCGTTCCGGTCGCGTCGGCGTTGGGGTAAGCGGTCGCGGTCACGTTCATGCTGCCCGTGGGCACGTCGCTCAGGGTGATCGTGCTGGCGGGGCGGACGATCGTTCCGGAGCCGACGACGGTCGCGCCCGACTTCACCTGAACGAGAAGGCTCTGCGCGTTAACCGGAATCACGCGGCTTGCGGCCGTCGGCCAGGTGACGTTGATCTGAACCTTGCCGCGCGGCTTAGCCTTCGAACTGCTGCTGCCGCCACCGCCGCAGCCGGCGAGGACAACGGTTCCGAGTGCGAGGAGAATGCTGGCCGAACGTGCCGCGCGGAGCGGAGCGGAGTAATTGGACGTCTTCATGGTTTCGCCCTAGGCCTCGGTGGCCCAGTTACGATATAAGGCGTCGGATCATAAGTGCTGACACTGATAGAGATCTTAGGCTTCTATGTCGCTTATTGCGGTGACTGCCGCTGAAACGGCCTACCTAAGTC
Source organism: uncultured Fimbriimonas sp. (assembly GCA_964251345.1). Classification (GTDB taxonomy): domain Bacteria; phylum Armatimonadota; class Fimbriimonadia; order Fimbriimonadales; family Fimbriimonadaceae; genus Fimbriimonas. The sequence goes on from CAXUKB010000129.1 coordinate 8,369, forward strand.
GTGTCGTATGATGTGAATACACGACAGGGCAACTTCTGTGTCGGTGCTAGGGGAGGCTCTGGTACTCGCCGGGCGAACGGTTCGCTTTGCCGACGATGGACTTACGCGTTCAACACACCGATATGCCTGCCCGTGGCTTAGTTGAATCCTTTCCTCTTTGCGCCTTCGCGTTTTTCACGACAACCAACGGGAGAGTCGTCTAGACTCGAAATATCTTGAACTTGCTTGTGGGTACAGATCCGGCCGGAGGAAATACGTAACTCTGACCGACTGGACGCCATGAGGATGGGGGATCGCGCGTCGTTTTCACCGACCATGCGGTGGTCGCCTGATCGACCGCTAACGGCAAGGACTTCAGGGCGGACCGTGCCCCGTCCGGAGCGAACAGATCGTTGGAATAAAACGTCGTTGGAAGTCAGTCGGCGCTCTCGTATAATCGCGTGGTGATTCCGGATTTCATCCTGGCTCTTCAGGCCTCCCCGATCGTTCTGAACGTCGACGCCACCGAGGTCGACCGCGGCGTGATCCGCGTCGACGAGACGCTACCGACAGGTGGCGGTAAGAAGGGCTTCTACTTCCCGAAGTTCATTCCCGGTGAGCACCGGGCGAGCGGCCCCATCAACTACATGGTCTCGCTCCACTTCTTCGCTGCGGGCAAGGAAGTCGAATGGAGCCGCGACCCCGTCGATCTCTACCGCTTCGTCGTGGACGTGCCCAAAGGCGCTTCGACGGTGGAGGCGAAGTTCTCGATGCTATCCGAGTTCCGTCAACCCGGGCAGGTGGGCCGCGGCAACGGGATCGCGGAGGGAATGGACAACGCGACTCCCAATCTCGCGCGCATCAAATGGAACCGGTTGCTTCTCTACCCGGAGGGGCAGCCCACGGACCGAATCATGATTCAGCCGAACCTCACCCCGCCGACGGGCTGGAGCGTGGCGAGCGCGCTCCAGCCGGGGACGGTGAGCGTCACCGAACTCATCGACTCGCCCGCGATCGTCGGCCGCTACTACAAGGCTTACGATCTTGGCTCGATCAACGGCGCGCCGGTCGGAATGGACTTGATGGCGGAGGAGGATGGGCCGCAAAACATTCCCGACGCCCAGGTCGCGCGAGTCAAGGAACTCGTACGGCAGCAGGGCCTTCTCTTCGGCGGCCGCCACTTTCGGCGATATCGCTTCCTCATCACCTTGAGTGACGTGGGAGCCGGCGAAGGGCTGGAGCACCACGAGTGCAGCGAGGACGGGACCGGACTGCGGGCGGGGGTGAACGGAACGTGGGGTGAACTCTTGGCCCACGAAATGACGCATTCATGGAACGGCAAGTATCGCCGTCCGGAAGGTCTGGCCACGCCCGATTTCGACAGGCCGATGGACGGAAGCGGTCTCTGGGTCTACGAGGGCCTGACGCAGTACCTTGGCTACGTTCAGGCCGCGCGAAGCGGCTTCTCGACGCCGGAGCGCTGGCGCTCCACCTGGTCGGGCCTCGCTCGCAACTTCGACAACGAGCCGGGACGCGCTTGGCGCCCGGTCGTCGACACCGCACGCTCTGTCGGGCTCCTCCGAGGCGCGGGCGGTCCGTGGGCATCCGAGCGCCGAGGAACGGAGTACTACACCGAAGGCGCGCTGGTATGGCTGGAGGCGGACTGCATCATCCGCGAGGGCACCGGCGGAAAGAAGAGCCTCGACGACTTCTGCCGCCTTTTCCATGGCGGAACGACCGACACACCAAAGGTCGTGCCCTACGACACGGCGGAGATCGCAAAAGACCTCAATAAGGTTTTCGCCTACGACTGGACGAAGTTCCTGCACGAACGAATCGACCTCGTGCATCTGAACACCCCCGACGAGGCGCTAGAGCGTGCCGGGTACCGGCTCGCCTTCGCCGCGCCGACCGCAGAGGATGCCGGTGGCCCTCCGCGCGGCGGTCGTGGCGGGTTCGGCGGCACAAATCTCCCGGCGCTGGGCATGGCGGTGGGTCGCGACGGCGTCGTCTCCTCGCTCGCGGTCGACGGCCCGGCACTCAAAGCAGGCCTGGCTCCAACGTCGACGATCACCAAGCTCGACGGCAAGGCGTTCGACGCTTCGGTGCTGGCGGCGAAGGTCGCCCAGCCGGGACCGGGTACGGTGGTCTTCGAGACGGCGCGGGGTACGACGGTGACCGTCGCGTACGTCGGCGGCCCTTCGGCTTCTCGGCTGGAAGCGATTCCGGGCAAGACGGACTTTCTAAGCGCGATCGCCAAGCCTTTGCCGTAAGGCGCCCGCCTCCTTTCTCTCAGAATGAGAGAGGGAGGCTTCCTTTTCACTGGAGGCCGGCTTTGGCGAGCAGCTTTAAGAATTGCCCCATCGTCCTCATGTCGATCGACTGGGCGGCCAGCTTCCCATTTCGATCGTAGATGAGGTTTTTCGGAATGCCGTCCACCTTGTAAAGATCGTTCACCTTTCGACCTGGATCGAGCAGGACGGGGTAACGCACGGGGTGGGTCGTGAGGTACGCGTCCACCGTTTCGCCCTTCTCGTCGGAGATTCCGAGGATGACCAACCGGTCTCCAAATCGCGCCTGGAGCGCGTCGAGATCAGGCATCTCCTTGCGGCAAGGAGGGCACCAAGTCGCCCAGAAGTTGACGATCACGACTTTGCCCCTCAGAGCGGAACGCGTCCAGGATTTGCCCGATCGGTCGACCAACGTGAAGTCCGCCTTCGCCCGTTCTCTCCCCATCGCGTCGACCTTGGCAAGTGCCGCCCGGTAGTCCGGAGTGTCGAGGACGACCTTGATGTCCTCGTAGCGAGCGAGGTTCGCGAGTTGGGTGTAGCCGGAGTCGTCCGCCCTCGGCGGTGCCGCTTTGATGGCCAGGGTTAGGGTGTCGGCGACCGTCTGTAGCGTGCCCGGTCCAAAGTCTCCTTCCGTTGCGAGGTTGCCCAATCCCTCGGCAAGCTGAACCTTTTTGGGACCGTCCGGAAGGGCGCGGATCTGAAGCGCCAACTCGCGCGTCTTCTCGGCCCGCGCGTCGTCGGGCATCGCTCGCAGCCCGCGAATCCCCGTCGTAATTGCGGCTTCCGGGCTCTCCTGGGGGGCGACTCCGCCGAGGACAAGCAAGGCTAAGATGCCGAGACGAAGCATGACTTACGTTACCGTCTCCGCGTCGGTAAGATGCGCGCTAGCCTTGGTCGATCTTGCCGTGGACCTCTTCCAGAAGGGCCAAATCTGACAGGTCCTTGTTTCGGCCTGCGAGTCGAACTCCGGAGGAAACTGCCTCCGCACGTCGTTCCCAAGGATCGTCGGCCATGAAGTTGAGAAGGATGGCCGCTTGGGGCTTCGCGCCGAGAG
>CAXUKB010000130.1:0-11666 GCA_964251345.1 uncultured Fimbriimonas sp.
ATCGGAAGGAGGGCGGAGAATCGGTGCTCGCCCGAAATCACCGGGTAGACGGACGAACCGTCTTCCCCCCCCAGGAACCTGACGCTCTTTACGGCGTCGATGCGGTGCCCGCCTTCCAACGTGTCGGCAACTGCGCCCGGGAGGGAGACCCGAGCGACCGACCCGGGAGGAACCCGCAAATCGAGCGTCAGCCGCCCCTCCTGCGCCCGCCATTCGATCGCGATCTCGCCCCGCACCGATCGATACCTCGCTTTGCACCAGGAGACCTCGGGCGTCGGTCGGGGCCGCACGGAAAAACCTCGGTACCCCGGCGACTCCGGATCGGGCGCGAGCCCCGCGACGTCGCGCCAAAGCCATTCGCCGCAGGCGCTGTGCGTCCAGTGGTTGAGGGAGAGCGTTTTCCGATCCGCATCGAAGGCCTCCCAGAACGTCGTTCCGCCCCCACTGACCATGTGGCCCCACGAGGGTGCGTCGGTGAGGTTCGCGAGCCTTGAGGCCTCGGCGTTCCGGCCGCCGTCGGAGAGCGCGAGCATCATCTCTACGCTGCTCCAGAATCCCGTCGCCGGGTGCCCGCCGTCCCGCGCGATAGCCTCGACGAGCCTCCGCATCGCTTTGGACCGCAACGGTTCGTCCAGCAGTCCGAAACGCAGGGCGAGGGCGTAGCTCCCTTGGGCATCCTCCTCGACCTTCGTCGCGCCGTAAGTGGCCTTAAGAACCTCCATCTTCTCGCCGGCCACGCCAAGAACGACCTGGCTGCCTTCCGCGTAGTCGTGAGCCGCTTCAACGCCATCGATCCGAACGTTCAGGTGGAGAGTCTTGGGCTCGTGCGGCGCAGGGTCGATGCCCAGCGCCGCGTTGCCCACCGTTAACGCCAGTCGGCCGTCCTCGACCTTCCTTCGAATCGTCGATGCGACGTCGGCGCTCCGCGCCACCGACGGCAAACGGATAAGCCCGTCGGACGAAACGTAGCGCGCGACGAACGCCGCCTTGATGCGCCGGAAGAGCGCCTCGTAAGCCTCGGCGTCGCCCTGCCGTCCGAGGACGTGCGCCATCCGCGCGACGAGGTCCGTGGAGTGGGCGAAGAAGGCGGTCGAGCCGATCTCCTTCGGGGTTGCCCGCCCCGCGCTGAGCCAGTCGCCCCAATCCATCCCGCGGGCGTTCGTCCACCGCAGGTCCGGATTCTGGCGATGGATGAAGTCGACCCATCGCTTCGCGGCGTCGAAGTGTTCGGCAAGGAGGAGGCGGTCGCCGGTGTTGACGTAAACGTCCCAAGGCAGCGAGACGCCTGCGTCCGCCCAGCCGGGCGACCCGACGCAGATGTCGGTTCCCGTTAGATGGGCATGGGGACAGATGTCCGTGAACCGTCCGTCGGACTTCTGATCGTCGCGCAGGTCCGCCGCGTACTTCTCGAAGAAGGCGGTGGTATCGAAGTTGAAGAGATTGGTTTGGACGCAAGGTCGAACGTCGCCCGTCCACGCCAGCCGTTCGCTTCGCGCCGCGCAGCCCGCCGGAACGTCGAACATGAGATTCCGCTGCGTCCACTTCGAGGCCGTCATCAGCCGATTGAACAGCGGATTCGAACACTCGAAATCGCCGACCTCCTCGACGCCGTTGTGGACGTCGATCGCGACCACGGCCTCTTCGTCGGGGACCGAGGGCAATCCGGAGATCTCGAAGTATCGGAAGCCGTGATAGGTGAAGTGCGGCTCGATCGTACGCGGTCCCGTTCCGTCGAGGATAACGTCGTCCTGCTGGGGCGTGCCCCAGAGACTGGCGGTGTCGAGCTCTCCGGCGAGCGTGACCGCCTCCGCGTGGCGAAGAACGACGTGCGTTCCCGCCGGACCGGCAATCCGAAGCCGGACCCAGCCCGTGATCTCCTGGCCTAAATCGTAGACCCAAACACCTGGCCGTACCTGCTTCCGGCCGATCGGCCTCATTTCCCGAACCGCGCGGACCGGCGGGACCCTCGCGGCGACCCATCGCTCCGCACCCCGCGGTTGCGACCAGGCCGCCGACCACCCGGCGGAATCGAAGCCCGGCTCGTCCCAGCCCCGCCGTTCTCTCCGGAAGTCGCACGCCTCGCCGTCGAGAAGGTCGGACCACCGAATCGCCCCGTCGAGTGACGTGCGCCAGCTCCGGTCGGTGCGGATCGTGAGCCGTCGTCCGTCGGTGAGCTCGACCTCCAGCTGCGCGGCGAACTGCGGGAAATAGCCGTAGAGGTAGGCGTTGCCACCAAGATTCATGTGGCCCGCGTACCAGCCGTAACCCAGCAACGCCGCCATCGCGTTCGTCCCCTTGTGCAGCAGGGCGGTCACGTCGTGGGTCTGGTAGTCGACCCGGCGATGGAAATCCGTGAAGCCGGGCGCAAGGAGGTCGTCGCCGACCTTACGGCCATTGATTCTCGCCTCGTAGAAGCCCCGCGCGGTTCCGTAGAGAACGGCCCGCCGAACGGGGGCCTCAAGGATGAAGTCGCGCCGGAGCGCCACGGTTCGGGACGGCGAGAACGCTCCGGGCAGCTTCGGGTCCAATGCGGCGGGAAACGGGGTGAACTCGACGTGAGACGCCGCCTCGGTAAGGAACCGCTTGGACCAGTGGGCGTCCTCGATGGAATCGGACGCGCTGATCGCGGCGCCCACCGAGACGTTCTCCGCGCCCAAAAACGCCGAGAATCGGGCCATGAAGACGCCGAAGTCGTGGGCATCCCAAAGACCCAGCCGCGTGACCTCCAGGCGCACGTACCGCGTCTCCGTCGAGCCGAACTTGAACTCGCAAACATTCGCGCGCGGCTCGGGAAAGTCGGCGTCCGTGTGGTCGGCGAGAACCTTCGGGTTCGTAAACTCGGGCGAGTCCGAGCCGACCAGCCGAAAGCGCCGGGGAAACTGGACGGTCCCGATGTCGAAGGTCAGTCCGTCGGGACGGGCGGGAGCGAGTTCGATTCGGTCGATCGGACGGGAGGATCCCAAGTCGAGCGCGATCCACTTGGGCGCGTTCGGGTCTTTGGAGAGCGCACTCCGGTAGCAGTGGATCGGCGTCCTCGGCCGGTTCGCCGGATCGGCCAGGGTCGGCGAGGTGATCCACTCCGCCTTCCAATCGGTGGGATGGAGCAGACCCATGCTCCAGAACGCGGCGGCGCTCCAGGGGCTCGCCTTTCCCCGCGCGTTCCAGACCCGAACCTTCCAAAAGCAATCGGTTCGGGAGGCGAGGCTCTTGCCGCCGAACTCCGTGCCAAGGTCGGTGGACGTCACCTTTCCGCTGTCCCAAAGACTCCCCTCGTTTCGGGCGAGCTCCGCCGCCGAGCCGGCCACCAGCACCTGATACGCGGTCGGCCGGTCGCCCCTTTCCCCGGAGGTCAGAATCCAGGTCAGACGAGGTCGGAGCGCATCGATTCCGTGCGGATCGACGAGGTACTCGGTGCGAAGCCTCTCGACTCCAAGGGCGTCGGTGGCCCGAAGAGACGTCGCGGAGGAGACCGGCGGAACGGGGGGGACGATGAGGATCAACGCGGCTCGATGTTACCGCTCCCCCGTTTTCGGGCTGGGTCTCGGGAAACCCTTCTCGACGGGGCACGGCTCAACGAGACGATCAGTTCTATTCCGCCGATCCTGAGGATCGGCGGAATAGAAGCTTGATATTTCCGCCCCTCGACCGAGTCGTCGATAAGGCGGATGGATCCTTAGCGCACGACGAACGAGTAGTGCCCCGAGCCGATCTCCACCGTCGCGTGATCGTCCGTCCGTCCGCTCAGATTGGGCAACTTGCCGCTTTCGAGGATCGTCGCCGTTCGCGTCGCGGGAAGGAAGACGGTCGCGGTGGCGTTCGCGGGGATCGTCACGTCGAGACGGAAGACGCCGTCCTTGGACGTCCAGCGCGTTTCGATCGGTCCGCGTGGCGATTCGTGCCGGGCGTTCGCCCAGGTGAGATCCCCCGTCGGATGCGGGGCGATGAGAATGTGCTTAAAGCCCGGTGAGGCGGGGTCGGGATCGATCCCGGCGAGCGCCTTATAGAACCACGCGGCGATCTCGCCAAACATGATGTGGTTGCGGGAGTCCGTGCCGTTCCACTGCTCCCACATGGTGGTCGCGCCTTGGTCGATCCACCAGCCCCAACTCGGGAGCGTCCGCTGGCTTGCCACCCGGTAGGCGACGTCCGCGTGTCCCTCGGAGGAGAGCACGTTCAGCAGGTACTTCGAGCCCAAAATGCCCGCGTCGATGTGATCGTCGCACCGCGCCACGTTGTCGAGCAAGTTTTTCAGCACGGCGGGACGATCCTTCGGCTCGGCGAGATCGAAGTACAGGGCGACGCTCTGAGCCGTCTGGCTGCCGTTCGCATAGATGCCCGATTCCGGGTTGAGGAACTTTGCGTTGTAAGCCTTTCGGACGTTCTCCGCCAGCGCGGCGTAATTTCGCGCATCGGCGTCGCGGCCAAGAAGGGTCGCCGCCCGAGAAGCGATCGTCGCATCCCGGAAGAGGTAGGCGGTCGACGTAAGGGCGGTCGGCGTCTCCGTCTTGTAGGGACACCAATCCCCGAGGTCCCCCTCGACGATGAAGCCCTTCGACTGGGCGACGAGCCAATCGAGATAGGCGGTGAACCCGTCGAAGTGGCTTTCCAAGAGCCGCCGGTCGCCCGTGTAGACGTAGACGTTCCACGGAATCTCGAAGTAGGCCGCGTCCCAGGCGGGGGCGTACTCGATGTAACGGGTGCCCCAGCCGCTGTTCGGGATGATGACCGAAAGCTTGTGGTTCGGCTCTTGATCGTCCGCGACGTCGTCCAGCCACTTCCGGTAGACGGTGGCACTATCGTAGTTGTAGAGTCCCTGCTCGCTGGCGAGCTGCGCGTCGCCCGTCCAGCCATTCTTCTCTCGGTGGGGACAGTCGGTAAAGATGCTCTCCAGGTTGGAGAGGTACGACCAGCGCGCCGTCTCCAGAATTTTATCGAGGAGCGGGTTCGAACACGAGAACTCGCCGACGCGCGGCACGTCGGTGTGGACGAAAAGCCCCTCGACGTTCTCCGGGCGAAGCTTGCCGGGAAAGCCCGCGACCTCCACGTACTGAAAGCCGTGGTAGGTAAATCGCGGCGACCACGTCTCGACCCCGCCGCCCTTGAGGGTGTAGCGGTCCGTCTGAAACGGCTGCGGCGGGACGGTCTTGATCATGTGCTTGGCGATGTCCGCCTGATCCACCGTGCCGTCCTTCGCCAGCCGTTCGCCGCACTTCATCGACACCACGGCCCCCGCCGGGCCGGAGACCTTCAGGCGGGGATATCCCGCCAAGTTCTGTCCCAGGTCGACGACGTAAAGGCCCGGTTTCGGCTCCGTGATCCGCACCGGCTTGAGAACCTTGGTGACCCGGATCGGCGGCATCGCCTGGGCGACCAGCCGTCCATTCGGAGCCTCGACCACGAGGGCGGGAGACCACGAGGATTCATCGAAGCCCGGAAGGTCCCATCCGGCCTGCTCCCGGCGAGCGTCGTACTCCTCGCCGCCGTACAGGCTGTTGGCGGTGATCGGTCCGGTGGACGTCCGCCACGTCTCGTCGGTGACGAAGGTCTGCGTGCGGCCGTCCGTCGTCTCGATCTCGATCCGCATTAGGAGCTTCGGCGCGGCACGCCACGGCGCCCGGTCGAACGTCCAAACGGCCTTCGGCTGCACGTTGTACCATCCGTTGCCGAGAACGACGCCTACCGCGTTCGAACCCGCTTTAAGCGCCTTCGTGATGTCGTAGGTCGTGTAAAGGTCGCGTTTGTCGAATCGGGTGTAGCCCGGGTCGAGCACGTGGTCGCCCACCTTTTCGCCGTTGATCCGCAGTTCGTCGTAGCCAAGCCCGCAGACGTACGCGCGGGCACGACGGATTCGCCCCGCGACGACGAACTCCTTGCGCAGCAGAGGCGACGGAAGGACCGTCGGGTCGTCGGTCCGGCCGATCCACTTCGCGCCCCAGTCGGCCGGTTCGAACAGCCCCAGGTCGAACGTGGCGGTCCGACTCCAGGCCGAAGGCTTGTCTTCCGCGTCCCACGATCGAACCTTCCAGAACGCCCCCTGGCCTGAGCGCAGAGGCTTGCCCTTGTAAACGACGTTCAGGGTCTCGTCGGAAGCCACCTTGCCGCTGTCCCAAAGGTTGCCCTCGTCGCGCGACAGCCGTTCGGGGCTGGAGGCGACGAGCAGCCGGTAGGCGCTTTGCCGCTGGTCGCGCTCGGAGGATTCGAGCGCCCAACTCAGCCGTGGCTCCCGTGCGTCGATTCCAAGCGGATTCTCAAGCGATTCGCACCGAAGCCGTTCGGCGGTGAGGCCGCCGAACGCGATGCCGGAGAGGAGGAAAAGGGGAAGAGCCGAGAGGATTCGCAGAGAAGGGAGACGGTTATTCATCGGGCGTTCGAGACGAGGCGGGACGCCCGCGTTGTACCCGCCGGAGCGCCGATAGGGCTTCTGCGGATCACGGCGCCTTCGAGGTCGCCTCACCGTGCAGCTTCGCCGCGCGCGCTTGAACGAGTTGGGCCCCCAAGAGGGCGTGGAGGGCGGCGAGCGGATGCTGGCCGTCCACCGAGAGCAGGGTCGGCCCCGCGTCGGTGAGGTAGGGAACGTTCCCTAGATCGATGAGAAAGCTCCGCGAATCGGAGGGGGCGACGGCGCGGTACGCCGCCATGCCGGCGGTGAGCGACGCGCGGGCGCGGCCCGAGAACGGAACGATCAGGAAGAGATTCGTGTCGCCCCGGCTGGCGGCCCGCAGGGCGGCGAGAAGCTTCGGAACGTCGTCGCCGCTTGGCCCGACGTTTTCGCCCATGTTGACGAACACGTCGTCCGGAGAGGGCGAGAATTTCCCTTCGACGAGACGAGAATGGACCCGGTCGAGCATCGAGTAGAACGTCATCAGGCCCGGCGTTTGCCCGTCCGCCGCCGACCGGTCCCAGGATGCGCCGCCGTAGGCGACGACGCCATACTCCGCGCCGAGGGCCGCCGCCACGACCGCCGGATACCCGAGCGTGGCGTCCATCGTATCGACCTCGTTGGTGATGCCGCCGGAAAAGGTCGCGACGTCGTCGTCGCCGTTGGTGATGCTGTCGCCGAGAAACAGCGCATTCCGCGGATGGGTCGCGACGGGGCCGAAGGGCGCGACGGCGGCGGCCCCATCGTCGAGAACGAATCCCGTCACGCGCAGCACGTCCACCGGACTCCAGAAGTCGAGGAACACGTACCCGGAGACGTACTGCAAGAGGAGCGTGTGGTTGCCCGCCCGGAGCCCGTTGGCGCAGGAGAGGGAGATCGTCGAGGGCGCGAGCCGCACCGTCGTCGGGGGCCCACCGTCGACCGAGTATCGGACCACCGGATAGTGCGCGGGGGGAACGGCCGCCTTGGTCAGCGAGGAGACGTCGATGCCGACCGCGATCCGCGTGCCCGTGAAGCCCATCTTCAGGTAGGCGCCGGGGTTCGGCGACTGAGCAAAAGCGGATCCCGACCGGTACCAGTTGTACGGGCTGTAGGCGATGTCTGGATCGGAGATCGGGATTTCGGCCGCCTTAGCGGGCTCGCGCGCCGCAAGGGGACGGACCAAGACCAGAGGCAGGCTGAGGAGGGCAAGGGCACGCAGGAATGGACCCATGGGGATTTTTACCACCTCATGGCCGAGGCAAGCAGATCAAGAGGCGATCGTCGCCGTTCCGTCTTTCATACCCGAGACGCCGGTCACCGGCACGTCGACGCCGAGCCCGAGACTCGCCAGGACCGTCCAGAGGGAAGAACCGGCGATTGTCCATTTTGTCCTGGCGAGTTGTCTATTCTCCGGTAAATTTCGCAGCCTGATCCCCTAAATTGTCCAAACAGTTATACAGTGGAAGCGTGGGGGCCGTCTTACGTGCGGGCGAGGGGCATAACGCGAACCCAAAGCGGTCGCGCCCAATGGTTCGCCACGCTGCGGAAGCCTTACGCACCGCACTCCGGGACGGACACTGCCGCACGGGCGACGTGATCGAGTCCGAGCACCGCCTGTCCGAGAAACTCGGCGTTAGCCGGGGAACGGTCCGGGTGGCGATCGACCTGCTTGTAGCGACGGGAGAGCTGACGCGCCGTCCGCACTCGCGGCCGGTGGTCGGCATTGCCCACGAACGGCCCGCCAGGGGTGCCGCCTGCGACGTGTACGTTTGGGTCAGCAAGCCGTTCTTCGACGACGCTTCCCTCATGTTTGTGAAAGGCGTTTCGCTCGGCCTTAAGGGGATGCCGTACCGAATGGTCGTCCGGGAGCCGACGGGCATCTTTGGCAACCGCCTCCACTCGGAGGAACGCCAGTTCCTCTCCGATCTCATCGAGAACCCCGACGCCGCCGCCGTGATCGTTCAGCGCGACCCCTTTGCCTCGAACGAAGACGTGGTGGAGGCTCTGCTCCGGGCAGGCAAGCGCCTCGTCTTCGTCGATTCACCCCCTCCAAAGGGAATCGCGTGCGACTACGTCGGCTCTGCGAATCTTGCGGCGGCTCGTGAGGGAGTCGAGCACTTGATCGAGTTGGGCCACCGTCGCATCGCGTGCTTAGTCGAGACCAACGGCCCCGTGGTTACGCAAGAACGCATCAAAGGCTATTGGCGAGCGATGCGTCAGGCCGGGCTGGCCGACGACGGCGTGTGTCTGGTCGCGAGCGAACTTAGGGCGGTAGAGGCTCGTTACCGGCCGGCGGGCCGCTACGCCGGACCGTGCGCGCCCCACGGCACGGGTTATCTGGATTGGGCTCAACGGCTCGTCGTCGAGCTCCTCGCGATGCCGCGACGCCCCACGGCCCTCTTTGTGGGCTGCGACGTCCTCGCCTATGCCGTCGGTTCGCTCCTCGAGGGCGCCGGACTCCGGATTCCGGAGGACTTCTCGATCGTCGGCTTCGATTGGCTGGGGCGGTGGGAAGCCGCCTCGGCCGACGACCTCACGACGGCCGGACAAGACTTTGAAGGGCTCGGGCGCCACGCGGCCGACCTGCTCCTCGACCGCCTTCTCGGCGAAGCCCCACCGACGCCGCGCCACGTCTTTATTCCCGCTCCCCTCGTCGTGCGGTCCTCGACCGCCGCGTGGACGGCCGACCGTCCACGCTCGTCCCGGGCGACGCTGCCCTCTCAGAACCATGAAAGCCAGAATCCGTAAACGCGCATTCACGCTCATCGAACTCCTCGTCGTGATCGCCATCATCGCGATCCTCGCCGCCATTCTCTTCCCCGTGTTCGCCCAGGCCAAGGCCGCGGCAAAGGGCACCGCTTGCCTGAGCAACACGAAGCAGATCGCCCTCGGAGGCATCATGTACGCGGGGGACGTAGACGACCAGATCCTGCCCTCCTACACGCTCGCCGGTTCCACTTGGGAATCGACGGCCGTCCAGGGAACGAACCCGTTAAGCTTCTGGAACGACCTCGTTCAGCCGTACATCAAGAGCGGCCCCGTCACGCCCGCGAACTTCCAGCAGCAGCAGGGCAAGGATCTGATGAAGGATCCCGGAGCCAGCGTCTCGGGACTCAATGCCAGCACGGTCTATCCCGGCTACGACTACGCGGGCAAGCCCGGCTACACGGCCCTCGCCGACTACGCCTACGGAGTCACCGGTTTCGGCGGCCTCCACGACTACAAGACCTGGCTCTACGACGCCAAGTACGGCGGCAACACGGGGAGTTGCCCCGGCACCGGTGGGACGGCGAAGGACCCCTGCATGAACCCCGCCGGAAACGGTCCGGGCGTTCCCGGAACCTACCAAAGCCAAGCGGGCAGAACGTTCCAGGGGACCTTCGCGACGAACGTGTCCACGACCGCGGTCGCCCGTCCGTCGGAGACCGTGATTCTTTGCGACGGTGAGACCATGGTGCATCAGTCCTCGGCGGGAGGCGTCCCCGACTTCGTGCTGTACACGTTCCCCGGCGGAGGCGATGCCGTTCACAACGGCGGCGGCAACTACGCCTTTGTGGACGGCCACTCGAAACGTATCGCCAAGAATCCTTTGAACTACGTCACCTTGAGCAGTGGAAATTATTATTTCATGACCTACTTCACGATGAGCGAGTGATGAATCGACGAACCCTTATCCTTCGCCTCGCGGTCCCGCTGTTCGGGTTGATCCTGCTCTCGGCGGCAGGGTGCAAGAACGGCGACGACGCGGCGACGAACACAAAGGACAGTCAGTACATGGGCGGTGGCAACACGGCGGCGGACCAGATCGGCGAGCAACGGAGAAAGGCTCGCCTTCCCCGCGCCGGACAGCCCTGAAGCGAGGGAGCCTCCGTTGTAAGCTAGACATCGCTATGGCTTCGCTCCCTTCCACGCGTCTTGCCGTCGCCGGCGATTACGTACGGCAAGGCCGTCTCGACGCGGCCGAGGCGGCCGTCGCGGCGGCTCTGAGGGAAGCGCCGAACGACCCCTCCGCGCAGACGTTCCTCGCCGCGCTTCGGCTTCGCGCGGGACGCTTGGAGGAAGCGGCACGATTGCTCGAGATCGTCCGCCGGCACGCGCCGGGCCAGATCGATGCGATCGGCCTGCTTGCGGTGGTCCGAAAGGCTCAGGACGATCTGCCGGGCGCCATCGAGCTCTTCCAAATCCTGATCTCGATCGGGCACGGATCGGTGGACGTGTACAACCAATTGGGCGCGTGCTGGCTTGCGCGCGGCGACGCCGTCGCGGCGGGGAGCGCGTTCAAGCGAGCGGTCGAACTCGATCCGAACGTCGCCCACAGCTTCTTCAACCTCGGGATGGCCCTCAAACTTGCGGGCAAGAGCTTCGAGACCTTCGCCACCTTCAAGCGGGCGGTCGAACTCGACCCCGGTCTGCACGAGGGCTACGTCGAGCTTTGGCAGCAGACGCGGGAGTTGCTGAACTGGCACGAGGGACTGCCGATGCTTGAGGACGGCCTACGACGGTTTCCGGGATCGGTCCAGATGAGAGTCATGCTCGCCTCGGTCTACGGAAAGGTGAACCGCCCCGGCGAAGCCGAAGCGCTGTACAGATCGGCCGTCGCGATGGAAGCGGCCGCGGGACCGCCTTACGCCCACTGGCTTCAGGAAGAAGGACGGTTCAAAGAGTCGATCCCCATCCTTCAGGAATCGATAAGATCGAACCCCGACCAGGGGTTGGCTTACTACAACCTCGCGGTGGCCAAGTGCTTCGAGATCGACGGCAGGCCGCTCGTCGAAGTCGCCGAACCGCTGACCGAAGAAGGCCGCCTCGGAGAGGAGGAGCGGATGTTTCTCCACTACGCCCTCGCGAAGGCGCACGATCAAGGCAAGGACTACGAACGGGCGATGCGCCATTACGACGCCGCGAACGACCATGCGTATCGTCTGTACAATGCCGGATTCGAGAACGACTCGGCGGCCATCGAAACGGAGCGCGCGGCGCTTGCCGAGCTCTACTCGAAAGAAACCATCGCCCGGCTCGAACCGCATGGCTCGGACAGCGCGGTCCCTCTCCTGATCGTGGGCATGATTCGGACGGGAACCACCCTTCTCGATCAGATTCTATCGAGCCATCACGGGATTGGATCGGCGGGCGAGCAGCCGTTCTGGCACGTCAGCGCCGGACGTGTCAACCGCCGATGGGCGAGTTCGGGAATCGACGCGAAAGACCTCGAGAGTCTGCAGCGGGACTACTTGGACGTCCTTCGCAACGCCGCCGGCGACAGGAGCCGAATCGTCGACAAGATGCCGACGAACTTCGCCCACAT
>CAXUKB010000131.1:0-11591 GCA_964251345.1 uncultured Fimbriimonas sp.
TGAAGCGGGACTTCGCGGCCGCTCAACTGCGCATCAAAGAGCTGGAGACGGAGCTAAACCGCCCGTCGACTCAGGGCAAGAGCGATGCGACGGTCGCGGCGGAAGTCACGCCCATCAATGAGGCGGACGTCACGCTCCGCCGGCTCGTTCAGCGAATCGCGATGATTCTCCAAGCGGAGAAGATCGTGATCATGTTCTACGACCGCGAGGCGGGTGAGCTGATCGGCATTCCGCCCAGTTACGGCGTCGACGAGGCGCACCTCAAGGTCTTCCGTATTCGGGCGACCCACGGCCTGTCAGGTCAGGTGTTCCGCGACGGCGAGGCGATCATCTTCCACGACGCGATGAACGACGCGCGTACAAAGGAAGACCCGTTCGGGTTGCTTCACGTGTCGAACGGCGTCTCCGTGCCGCTCGTGATCGAAAAGCGCGACGAGGAGAACCGCGTCGTCGAGCGGAACACGATCGGCGTGCTCCACGCTTTCAACAAGCGTCACGGCGAAGACTTTATCGATGAGGACGTCCGGCTGCTCGAGCGCATGGCGCGCAACGTCGGCTCCATCATCGCGAACCTTCAGATGTACCGCGAGGTCGTCGAAGAGCGAGAAGAGCTCGTTCAGACCTTCGAAGCGCTCTCCGCAGGACTCATCCTCGTCTCGCCGGAAGGCCGCCTGAGCCAGATGAACGGCACCGCCCGAGCACTCTTCGGTGCGGGGCCGGATGCGATTGGCAAGGACGCCCGCGAGGTGCTTCCCAGCGAACCGCTCTGGAAGTTGCTCGACGAGGTGGCTCAGGGCAACGAAGGCGGCAAGGAAGAGATCCCCGTCTCCATCAAGGGCGCGGACTACATCTACGAAGTCCAAGCGGCCACGGTCAAGAACGAGGAAGCTAAGGATCTCGGCACGGTGGCGATCTTCAACGACATCACCGACATCAAGAACATCGATAAGATGAAGTCGAGCTTCGTGGCGATGGCCTCGCACGAGCTGCGGACGCCGTTGACGGCGATCAAGGGCTTCTCCTCCACGCTACTCGACGGCCTGGACGAAGACATGTACGGCAAGGAGGATCAGCGCGAATTCCTTGGAATCGTGGTCTCGGAGTGCGACCGGCTTCGACGGTTGATCGACGACCTGCTTAACACGTCGCGCATTGAGGCGGGCGAGTCGCTCAAGCCGGACTACTCGGAATTTCCGCTCCTTCCGATTCTCCAAAAGGCCGTGGCCGTTCAGCAGCAGGCCTCGAACAAGCACACGGTGGTGCTCAGCATCGAGAGCGCGCTTCCGGACACGATCGTCGGCGACCAGGACAAGTTGGATCAGATCCTGACCAACATCCTCAACAACGCCATCAAGTACAGCCCGAACGGCGGTCAGGTCACGGTTCACGCGAAGCAGGAAGGCGAGTTCGTCCTGTTTGGCGTCCAAGACCAAGGCCTTGGCATTCCGAAGGACCAGCTCTCGAAGGTGTTCGAGAAATTCCACCGCGTCAACAACGACGACAATCGGAAGATCTACGGCACTGGCCTTGGCCTCTTCCTCGTGCATCACCTTGTGACCGGCGTCCACATGGGCGAGATCTGGGTGGAGTCCGAAGTCGGCGAAGGCTCGACCTTCTGGGTCAAGATCCCCGCGCGTCTCAACCTCGACGCCGCGCTTGCGGCGAACGATTGATCGGGGAAAAGGGAAGGAGAAGAAGGGAACGGGGTTCGTTCCTCCTTCCTCGTTCCCTTTTCCTCCCTTCCCCTTACCTCTATGGGCCCTAACGTTCTCGATCGTCCCGCCCCCGGCGGCATCACTCTCGATGAGGAGATGCTAGGTGGGTTCGGCGGCTTCCCAGACAGTCTGTTTCTGATCAGCGTGGGCGGCGATAAGTACGCCTGTAACAACGTCACTCCCCTGGGAGAAGAGAAGCCGATCAACGGCCTCGCCTGTTTCCCCGACCCCGATGAGGCGACGAGCTACATGGGACTGCTCGCCGGACTCAGCGGCGATATCGTGCAGAAGTCGTTCGAAGAAGCCCGGGAGATCGCCCTAGGCAAGCCGATCCTTAACTCTCTCGTTCTTTTCGTCGCCACCAAGATCGTCGAAATTCACTGGGTCCGGTGATCAAAATGAGTCGCCGGCTCTAGCCTGCACAAGTGCCCGAGGCTTATGGTCTTTGTACAAAGCCCTCGCCAATGGGCCGCTCCGTAGCCGAGGGCTAAAGCCCTCGGCTACGGAGAATGTCGGGATCATTACGCAACGACCATTAGCCTGGTTATCGAACGTCTTTTCGCGGCCAAATCGACCCGCGATGACTATCGCAGTCCGATCCGACGGGCCTTGTAAACAATGCTCGCCTCGACCATCTTGGCGTGCCCGTCGACGTAGCCGAGCGGAGTCTTGCCCTCCCAGGGAAAAGCCGTCTTCGCCGGGGTGCCTTCTAGGATCATCGCCGTGTCCGCGGGACACGACATCGAGGTTAGGACCCTTCCCGAGAGTCTCGGGTCGAGGAAGTAGCTGACTGTGCCTTTGGGCGCATCCGGCGCCGTCAGGACGTCCAAGCTTCTTAGATACGGAGAGATCGAGGCCTTAAAGTTCGATGCCGTGGGAAGCCGATCGCCATGGTCCGCCGAATACATCAGCACCGCGAGCGCGACCTGCTTCACTTTCGAGAGGTCGATGGTCTTCTTGGACGCCGTCTTTGCCATCCCGAGAAGCTCGGGCTTGGTCGTCCAGAATGCGATGATTGAGATGGGGTGAGGCTCGGTCGACGCGGCGAACCGCTCCGGAGGAACGATCTGCCAGTCGGAGTCAATCCGCCGCAGGTGAACCGTCTCGTGGAACTTTGACGAGCGTCGCGCGGCCACGATCTCGGAGTCGACGTCGATCGTCGCCTCGTTGCCCTCGATCTTTGCCGCGCCAAAGGTCGCCTTCATCGCCTGAATGCCGAGGTTAAAAGGCGGCAGGTTTGTTCTGCTTCCCAATACCTGCCGACCCAAGATGGCAGCGTCTCGGGCGTTGATCGCGGTAAGAAACGTTTGAATCGTCTTTTCCGGCGTCACATCGGGAGTGAGGAGGCAGACCGAAAGAAAGGAGATCATAGCGGTTAATTTTAGGATAGGTCTGTTTCGGCGTAAATAGGGAGAAGGTCCCACGCCGGCAGAATCAATGGCGCGGTCCTTTTTGCCGCCGGCGTTCTCTCACAAATCCACGATTCGCCTTCCACAATAGCTCCATGATCCTCGTCGTCGATAACTACGATTCATTCACGTACAACCTCGTGCAGTACCTCGGGCAGTGCGGGGCGGAGGTGGTGGTGCGGCGCAACGACGCGATCACGCCGGAGGAGATCGCGAGCCTCAAGCCCGATGGGATCATGCTCTCGCCCGGACCCTGCACCCCGCGCGAGTCGGGCGTCTGCCTCGACGTGCTTCGGCAGGCGATGGGGCCGAATCCCGGGGCGTTCGGAGTGCCCACCTTCGGCGTCTGCCTCGGTCACCAAGCGATCGGTCTGGTCGCCGGAGGAGAGGTTCGGCAGGCGGCGAACATCATGCACGGCAAGGCCTCCATGGTGTCGCACGATGGGAAAGGACTGTTCGAGGGACTGCCCAATCCCTTCTCGGCCATTCGCTACCACTCGCTTGTCGTAACCCGCGATTCGATTCCCAAGGGCTTTATCGTCACCGCGACGGCGGACGACGACGGCGAGGTCATGGGCCTTCGGCACGAAAGCCTTCCGATCGAAGGGGTGCAGTTCCACCCGGAGTCGGTCCTCACGCAAGACGGAATCCGAATCGTCGAGAATTTTGTGAAGGCGGTGGAGAGAGAAGAAAGGGGAAAGAGGGCCTGAATCCTCCTTCACCTTTTTCCCTCTTCCCCTTCCCTCAAGGGCCACTCGCCAAGCCGCACGATAGGATGGTCTCGCAGCAAGCCGATGCGGACGACTCGCGCCTCGATCGTTAAATCCTGGTCGTGGAGAACGCCGACCGCGCTGGGCATGGCGACAGGCGGCAAGCGGCGCGCGAGGCTGACGTGGGGCGCCCAAAGCCGAGTGAGGCGCGGAGAGTCGCCGCCCGCCGCGAGAGCCGCCTCGACGCAGGCACGCTGGAGATCAAGCAGGGCGAAGCTGGGGACGACGGGAAGGTAAAAGGTCGCCTTCTCGCCGGGGAAGAAGGCGAGGCCACGAAGGGGAAGGGAGAACGTGGGCGTTTGAGCGACGCGCTCAAGGGCATCGCGGAGGGCTTCCTCCTGTAAACCGTCGGCGGTAACGAGGGTGAGGTGGGGCGTCGAGGCGTTCCGAAGGTTGCTGTCGGAGACTCCGCGCTCGTTGAGGACATCCCAGAGGCGACGCACCTTGGCGTCCGCCTCGGGATCGAGGTAGGCCTCGATGAGGTGAGCCATGCGCGGAGGCTACCCCTCACCTCTGCTGCTTGCCTCAGAAGAGTGAGGAGTTCTAGGGTTAGCTATGGCGGTGTGGACCTACGAGATGGCGGTGGAGGTAGGACCGGAGGCCATCGACGAACTCGGTCACGCGAACAACGTGGAAACCCTACGCTGGGTCGAAGCGGTCGGACGGGCGCATTTGGAAGCGGTGGGCTTTCCGCTCGACCGCCTGCTCGCGACGGGCGGTGCGTTCATGGCGCGGCGGCACGAGATCGACTACGTGCGTCCGACCTTGCTTGGCGAGAGACTGACGGTGCGGACACGGGTCACGGCGATGGGCGGGGCGCGCTCGGTTCGCGAGGTTTCGATCGTACGAGGAGAGGACGAGGTCGCGCGGGCGCGAACGGAATGGGCGTTCGTCGACCTCGCGACCGGCCGTCCCCGGAGGGTGCCCGCAGAGATTCTAGCGGCCTTCGAGATAGAGTGAATTCCATTGCCGTTTCGTTATGCCCTGGGAGGCGGCTTTGCCCCCTGTCCTTTCGTCTCTTCCATGCTTCCGGGGCAAGGGCGGAGAGCCTCGGGAGCGCAGTTTGGCGTTCGGCACAAGGCTCCCGCAAGTCGGCTCCCAGGGCATCGAAATCCATTCGCTTGACCCCTGAGGGCAAGGAGAGTTAAGGAACGATCGTCCGGATGTCCGGCTCGAGCCCGGCGGCGTCCGTGTCGCCGAGATCGTCCCGGAGGTTTTCGCCGACGCTGTAAACGCGGAACTCGGCCCCGTCGGGAAGGTAGCCAAAGGGGCGTCCGTCGTAAGGATCGGTCGCCCAGGGCGGACTGACGCGGTCGAGGCTCAGGGGAGCGCGATGCGCGATCTTGACGACGCGTCGGAGCTCGGCTTCGAGAACGAGAAGGCGAAGACGGGCCACGGAGCGGTCTTCGATCGCGAGCAGGGGCTTGCCGATCAGGAAGAAGTGGCGGTCGAACGCGCGGCGGGCCTTGTCGCCCTTGAGCTTCACGTCCAGCGCTTCGGCGCGTCGAGAGGTGGGAAGTGCGGCGGCGGCGTGCCAAGCGGCGGAGAGCGACCGGCGATCGGCGGCGAGGCCGTCGAAGAAGGCAGCGCGCTTGCCTCCCTTGAGGTCCCGTAACGACTCGAGGTCGCGGAAGTCGCGGCCGAGGACGGCCTTGAACTTGGCGTAATCGTCGGCCCGATAGGCGTCCTGCAGCGTCTGAATAGCGAGGTCGCCATCGGCGTCGCCGTTCGTTAGGGTGCGATCGAGAGACGGCCGACGCCGAAGCCCCTCTTTGACGGCGTTGGCGAGACGGTGAAGACCGTTAGGATCGAGGCGGGTCAGCGCGGGAAGGATCGCCTCGCGGGCCTCGTCGGCGATCTCGACTCCGAGGGTTCGGTCGGCGGGGTCACCGCCGCAGAGATCGTTGGCGAAGCGCAAGGCCACGGCGGCGTGGGCGACGGCGTTCTGAGCCGAACTGGCGAGGTCGTCGTCGATTTGCCAGCGGAAGGCGCGGCCGAGAAGGCGCCACGCGGCGCGCCCGGGGAGGGGATCGCCGGGGCGGACGGGAACGTAGTGGAACTCGCAGGCGCCCTTCGCGGCGGCGACGCGTCGCAGCGCGGGGCCAAGGGCAGTCAGGAGATCCTTTCGCTGCTTGGGGGTGAAGAAGGTGCGACGGAGAGGATCGTTGCGAAGCGACGCGACGGCGGCCTGCGCCTCGTCCGCCGCGAGAACGTAGGCGTCGAACGCGTTGTCGCCCGTGGGACTGGGCACGTAGGGCGTCGGAGCCGAAGCGTACGTGCCGTAAGGGGCGTCGCCGGATCCGTGGCAGCCCGCCAAGGCGAGGACGAAAAGTACGGGGAGTCTGCGGGCACCTTCCATGGGCCTGCCCCTATTGTGGAGGAAGGGGCAAGAAATTGTGGGACATCGATCGAGCCGAATGAGGGGAACGATGCTTGAGGCGAGAATGCGCTCGTCGCGGCGATGATCTCGTCGGCGGGGTCGCTACGAAAGTCGGGTCGAAGCGAGCGCGACGGCAGAGTCGATGGCGGTAGTCGATACAGACGTCGTCCATGCCCCTCATTTCTCAAAGAAGCACGGGTGATCGTGCCTAGACTCTCAGATTTGCGTCCCCCTAATTCTTGGAAATGAACAGCATCTCGCCCATCCTCTCGTAGCCGACGCGGGCGTAGATCCGCGCTTCGGCTTCGGAAGCGGCCATGAGGAAGGGAAGATCGACCCTGCGTTCGAGCGCGAGTTCGGTGAGGCGGGAGACGATCGAAGCCGCGAGTCCGCGTCGGCGGAATGGTCCGCGCACGCCGATGCTCGTCACCTCCGCGAGGCCATCCTCGGGAGGGACGACCAAGCCGCCCCCGGCGGGTTCTCCATCGAGGAGAGTAAGAAGGGCGATTGTGCCGTCCTCGATGCGTCGTTTTTGTCGCTCGACCTCGGACTCGGTGGGAGGATCGCCGCCATACGCTTCGTTGAGGACGGAGACCAGGGCGTGAACCTCCTCTTCGCTTCGTGGCTCCGCGAACACGACGCCGGGAGGGAAGGGAGCCGAAAGAGGGACGCCGAGCGTCAAAAGGGGAGCGCGGGTCACGAGGTGAAAGCGGGCGGTGAGCAGAAGGGGCTCGACCCTTGGGGCGAGTTCGGGAACGTATTCGAGCCGCGGCTTGCGGTTCCGGGTCTCGTAGAAGGCGGCGAGGGCGGCCGCCTCGTCTGGTGTGGGATCGGCGTCCGCGTCGGGAATGGCGTAGTTCAGGAACGGGTTGTCGGAGGTTGGTGAGAGGGTCGCGAGAAAGGGTCCGAAGCGGGCGGTCTCACGGTTTCGCGAGGCGGCGGCGCGAAGGGATGACCCAATGCGCGCAAGATCGTGTGGGTTCATGATGGGGAGGACGGACAAAACGGCCCATAAGCCTTACTCCTTCGAAGAGTTCGAGGCGTAAGGCTTGGGGTACTACGGCGTTGTGCTGTCGCTGGCTTTGGTGCTCGCGTTAGGCAGGCTGGAGCCTGCGAACCCTCCGCGGACCGAAGTCCGCGCTCCCATTGACGAAGGCTACGAGAAGATCGAGTACCGGATTCCGATGCGGGATGGGGTGAAGCTGTACACGGCGGTGTACGTGCCAAAAGGGCGGACGGACTTTCCCATTCTGATGGAGCGCACGCCTTACGGCTCCGAGCCGTACGGCAAAGACAAGGTTCCCCCATTCGATCCGCTCTACGTGAAGGCAGGGTACGCCTTCGCGTCCCAGGACGTCCGCGGAACGTACGAGAGCGAGGGAACGTTCGTGAACGTCCGTCCGGAGCTGAAGTCCGGCGAAAGGGGAATCGACGAGTCGACGGACACCTACGACACGATCGACTGGCTCATCAAGCGGTTAAAGGGCAACAACGGGCGTGTTGGGCTACACGGCATCTCCTATCCCGGCTTTTATGCGGCGGTCGGCGCGCTGAGTCGACATCCGGCGCTTAAGGCGGTGTCGCCGCAGGCGCCATGCAGCGATTGGTTTCTCGGCGACGACGTGCATCACAACGGAGCATTCTTCCTCCAAGACAACTTCGAGTTCTCGGCGTGGTTCGATTACGTTCGCAAGGGGCTGGAGACGGACCACAAGGGGCTCGACGTTCCGCGCTACGGCAAGGGAGCGTACGACTTCTACCTCGATGCGGGGACGGCGGAAGGGCTGGAGACGCGCTATCTCAAGGGCCGCGTGCCGTATTGGCGCGAGTACGCCTTGGGGCACGACACGTACGACGATTATTGGAAGGCTCGCGCGCTCGAACCCCAAATGCGCGACGTCCGGTGCGCGGTGCTCAACGTCGGGGGGCTCTTCGACGCCGAGGACATGTGGGGCGCCTTGAACGTCTACGCGGCGACGGAGCGGCAGAACCCCGGAGCCGACAATTTCCTCGTGATGGGGCCGTGGCTGCACGGCCAATGGGACGGCGAGGCGTCGTCTCTCGCCGGGATGCAGTGGGGCATGGACACGGGAGCCTGGTACCGCGAGCACGTCGAGTTCCCCTTCTTCGACCGGTACTTGCGCGGCAACGGAGAAAAGGTGCCGGAGGCGACGATCTTCGAGACGGGAACGAACCGCTGGCGGACCTTCGACGAGTGGCCGCCCAAGGGGCTCACGCCGTCGGCGGTGTACCTCGCCAAGGGCGGGAAGCTCTCGACGACGGTGCCCGCCGAAGGGGGTGACGAGTACGTGAACGATCCGAACGCGCCGACTCCCTACCTCGCCCATCCGGAGGAGAACGAGCGGCCGGGCGACCTCCTCGCTCGCGACGAGGGGTGGGCCTCCAAGCGGACCGACGTGCTGACCTACGTCGGGGATCCGATCGAGAAGGCGACGACGGTCGCGGGTCCGGTCGACGTGGACCTTTGGGTGAGCACCACGGGAACGGACGGCGATTTCGTGGTCAAGCTGCTCGACGTCGCACCCGCCGGGGAGCCGCACGCGGGCGAGATGCGAGCCGTGCGGGAGGACGTAATGCGGGGGCGCTTCCGGGACTCTTTGGAAAGGCCGGAAGCGATGGTGCCCGGCCGGTCGACGAAGATTCATTTCCAGATGAACGACGTGCTCCACACGTTTCGGCCGGGCCACCGCATGGCGGTTCAGGTGCAGTCCTCCTGGTTCCCCCTCGTCGATCGCAACCCGAACCGGTTCGTGAACGTGCAGACGGCGAAGCCGGGCGACTTCCAGAAGGCGACCGTCCGCCTCGAACTCGGTGGGAGCAAGGCGTCGGCGATCCGGTTCGGCGTGCTGCCCTAGCCGTGGTGCCACCATCCTGGAGGCATGCCCGAGCGTGGCTCCGGCTTCCAGCCGGAGTCTTCACCCCTTCCGGCAGACGTACATCGCCTCGACCTCGTCGAGGCTGAGGGCGCGCTGGGCCCAGTGGCCGGCGGTGCCGCCGAACACGGCGTCGGTGCGGAAGCCCGCCTCCTTCAGCAATCGGACCACCTCCGGCGGAATGAAGAGCCGCTCGTGGATGCGAACGACGCGGGTGCCCTCGGGCAAATCCCACTCGTCCTCGTAGCTCGAGCGCATGGTCGCGGGATCGAAGCGCCCTTCGTGGACGATGCCGTCCTGCATCTGCCGGATCGTCGCGTAGCCGTTGAGGGTCGTCAGGAGGAACGGCGCGCCGGGCTTCAGAGCGTCGGCCGTGCATTGGAAGATGGCGAAATCGTGGGCCTCGGCGTCTTCGTTCGCGCCGATGAGAGTCGGACCGCCTTCACACAGGCAGATCGCGGCGTCGAACCGCTCTTGAGTCTGGAAGCTCGTCGCGTCGGCGTGGACGAAGCGGACGTCGAGACCGTCCACGGCGGCCTTGGCCCGCGCCACCGACAGCATTCCCTCGCTCAGGTCGATTCCGGTGACCCGGTAGCCGCGCCGTGCGAGTTCGAGGGCGTGACGGCCGGTGCCGCAGCCGACGTCGAGAATCGTCGAGCCCTTCGGAAGGGCGAACAGGCTGAGGAAGAAGTCGACCTCGGCCCCCGTGTGTTGGGTGAAGGGATTGGCGTCGTAGTGGGGCGCGTGAGCGTCGAAGAACGCCTGCCAAGGCGAGGGCATGGGGTTAGGGTACCGGGCTTCCGGCGGGAAGCCGGAGCCACGCTCGGGAATGCCTCCAGGATGGAGGCATTCCCGGGAAAGGGGTACCCGCGCGGGGAGTCGAACCCCGATGGGACCCTTATAAGGGATCTCCTCTAACCGTTGAGGTACGCGGGCGCGCGCGGCCCGCTCCGGGGAGGAGGGGCGCGTCAGGCGGCGCGTATTGACGCGGCGAAAGTCGGCATCGGGAGGAAGCCTACCCAAGCGTTCGTTCGCGAAGAGTCTGCGGCTAGGAATTCGGGAAGTCAAAAGAAGCTTTCGCTAACCGGCGAGGCGATTCAGTAGGCTGAAGTGGACTAAGAGTTCGTCGGTCCAAGATTGATCGCCCACCGAAGCATGATAGGCGGCGATCTCGAGCCGGCGGGCGGTCAGGCGCCGAAGTGAGTCGGCATCCATCGGTCCGCCGGCAGCGGTGTAGGCCTCAAGCGTCGCCCAAAGTCCGACGAGGGGAATCGCGCAGAGATCGTAGGCGGGGTGGCCCCGGCCGGCGTCGCCCCAATCGATCAGCACCGCCTCGTCGTGAGGGCCGACGAGCACGTTCCCAGGCATGACGTCGCCGTGAATGAAGGTCTCGCCGGTGAGCGCCGTGTAGGGCGCAAGCCGCTCTCCGAGCGGGCGAAGCGGCTCCGCAAGATACGCGAGATTGATCGAAGCTGGGTCGGTGTGATCGTCGAGCGCTCCTGTCGGATCGTCGGGAAAAGGAAGGGCATGGAGGCGGGCAAGCTGCGCACCGAGACTTCGAAAGAAGGACATCGGGGCGTCGGCGTCCATGTTGCAGCCTTCGATGCGCTCAACGATGGTGTAATGCTCGCCCCAGGCGATGAGGCAAGGGGTACGAACTCCGTGCCGGTGGACGTATGGGTGAGCGAAAACCTCGGTGCGCCAGTCTTCGAGCGCTTCGTCTTTCTCGATTCGCGCGAGGCGGACGACGAAGGCTCCCACGAGGTACGTGTCGTTCACGTCGCCTTGGTGAGCGGCGAGATGTGGCTTTGCATCGGGAAGCTCGTGACGGGCGAGAAGATTGCGAACGCGAGTTTCGTTGAAATCAGCCACGGTAGGATCAGATTAGACGCGGAGTGTGCCCGTGATCGGCCTTCTCTAGAAATTAATGGATGGGTAGGCCGACGCGACCTCTCTAACCCTTCCTTTCGATAAGTGAAAAGAAGGGTCTTGTGGGGTGGATTTACGCTCCGCCGACGGTGAGGTACACGAAGTTCGTGACCTTGCTGCCCTTGGCGGACTCGCTCAGGTATTGGCCGACCGACTTGCTAGGGTCGAGGTAGAAGGGCTGCTCGAGCAGGACGACCTGCTTGATGTACTCCTTGTTCACGCGACCCTTGGCGATGTTCTCGGCGATCTTGGGGTCCTTGCCCTCGTTGATCGCGCGCTGGGTTTCCGTGGCGATCTCAGAGTCGATCTTCTCCTGCGAGAGCTCGCTCTTGTCGAGCACCTGCGGCGGGAAGGCGACGGCCTGGATCGCGACCTTGCGCACGTCCTCGCTCGCCGGACCCTCGACGACGACGGCGGCGCCCTTCGTCTTGTCGTGATGCACGTAGGTGAGTACCGAGCCGTTCTCGGGAGCGGTCAGGCGGACGTGCTTGGCG
>CAXUKB010000132.1:0-10416 GCA_964251345.1 uncultured Fimbriimonas sp.
GTTGTAGATTGGGTCGCCATCGCTGTGGTGCAGGGTGACGGGGACGCGGCTTGTCGTCGGGTGGATACTAACCCATCCGCGTTCCTCACGTCGTTCACCACGCGTCTCACGCAACCATCTTTGGATGTGGGCGGAAGTCGAGACCCCTCCGCGCACCCCTTCCTCTTTCTCCGGCGAACCATCGATCGATCTAGGATCGGCGTATCCGTTCTGAGCCGCCTTACGGGCTTTGGAGACCTTTGAAAAGCTAACCCAAAGAGGGCGGAACCTTCAAGCGGCGGACGTGCGCGTCGGGAAGTGAGTCGGACACATCTCGGCCTCGTCGCGACGTAGACTAGGAACAGAGCCATGACCCCGCGACTCTTTCGCCTTGCCCTGCTCCTTTGGACCGTGGCCCTCGTGGCGTTTGGACGGGGGCAACTCCCACCTAGTCCGGCGAAGTGGACGGCCACCGTCGAGCCTGCCTCGGCGGCTCCCGGCGCGCGGGTCGAGCTCGTTCTTCACGCCGATGTGCCCGCGCCGTGGCACCTTTACTCGCTGACGCCAGTGCCAGACGGCCCCTTCACCACGCAGATCGTGGTGAGGAAGGGAGGCGCGATCGCGGAAGTCGGCAGGCCGACGCAAGCCGAGCCGAAGCGAAAGCTCGACAAGAACTTTGGCAAGGAGGTCGAGTACTACGAAGGCTCGGCCGAGTTTCGGGTGCCGGTTCGGCTGGCGAAGACGGCGAGTGGCTCGGCAAAGATCGAGGCGGCCGTTCGGTACCAACTCGGCGATGAAGGGACGTGTCTACCACCGACGAGCGCGGACGCTCCGCTAAAGGTCGCGGGCACCATCGCCGTTTCAGGGACAGCCATCGATGACAAGACGCCCCTCGATTCACCTTCTGCGGCGGTCGTCACTGCGGCGAAGTCGATCGCGCCACCCGCGAATGCAGTCGACCGGGCGAAATCTCAGGGGCTCCTGGCCTACCTCGCACTCGCGGTCGGCTTCGGCTTCGCTTCGCTCCTCACGCCGTGCGTCTTCCCGATGATCCCGATCACGGTGAGCTTCTTCTCCAAGCAGAAGCAAGGGTAGAGCTCGTTGAAGAACGCGCTCGCCTACTGGCTCGGCATCGTCGGCACGTTCACCGCGCTTTGGGTCGTCGTCGCTCTGGTATTCGGTGCGACGGGGCTGACGACGCTTGCCAACAATCCTTGGCTCAATTTGGGTCTTGCCGTCGTGTTCGTCGCGCTCGCGTTCAGCCTTTTCGGGTTCTTCGAAATCGGGGTGCCATCGTCGGTGTTGAATCGACTCGATGGGAGCGGCAAGGCGGGGCTCGTCGGCCCCATTTTGATGGGTCTGACGTTTAGCCTTACCTCCTTCACCTGCACGTTGCCTTTCGTAGGAGCGGTCCTTGTATCCGCGTCACAGGGACAGGTTCTCTGGCCCGCGATCGGGATGCTGGCGTTTTCGTCCGCGTTCTGCCTGCCGTTCTTTCTACTCGCGCTATTTCCGGCGGCGCTCTCGAAGCTGCCGAGGTCCGGCGCTTGGCTCGCCACCGTCAAGGCGTTTATGGGCTTCGTCGAGCTCGCGGCGGCGGTCAAGTTCGTGTCGTCGGTCGATCTCGGCATCGTGCCCGGTGGGTTGGGCATCGTCACCCGTGAGGTGTTTCTCGCCGTTTGGTTCGGGATCGCATTGCTCGCCGCGTTCTATCTGCTCGGCATCGTTCGGCTTCCGCACGTCCCAGAGGGCAAAACCGGTCCCCTTCGCTACGCGGTCGGCGCGGCGACGATCGTCGGTGCGGGCTATCTGCTCCTTGCCCTGAACGGCCGCTCTCTTGGCACCTTGGAGGGGTTCTTACCGCCCTCACCCTATCCGGGACATGGGAACGACAAAGAAGCCGACGGTCTGACCTGGATCGCCGACTACAACACGGCGGTCGCGAAGGCGAAATCGGAGGGCAAACCACTCTTCATCGACTTTACAGGTATTTACTGCACCAACTGCCGCGACATGGAACGTAACATGTTTCCGCGTCCGGCCATCAATGAGAGACTCAAGGGCTACGTTCTGGCGCGGCTCTACACCGATCGCGACCGTCCCGACGACAAGCGGAATCAGGCACTGCTTCAGAAGCTTACGAATACGGTGACGCTTCCGAGCTACGTCGCGGACGCGCAGGGAAGGCCCCAACTCAGCGAGTTTACGCGGGACGAGACTGCGTTTACCGCGTTCCTGGATCGAGGTCTCAGCAAGGCGCTTAGCGCGAGAAACTAGTCCGACCGAAGCGGCGGTTTAGCTCTAGCCGCCGCAGCCTTCAATGTTGGCATTGCGGACTTTCTCACGTAGGGCCTTCTCGACCATGACCTTCGGGGCCTTCCTCGGCGCATTGTTGTTGCTCGCTTCGGCGATGCCGAGCAGACCGACGAGAGCGGCGGTGGAGACGAGGGCGACCAGGCGATGAAAGCTCATGGTGAGCCTATTGACGCGTTAACGAACCCCATGTTCCAAGAGCAAGATCGCCGCCGCCGAAGGTCCCGCGTGGTCCACGCGGAGTACCCGCGGGCCCAGAGTCACGCCTCGGCTACCGATCGTCTCGAACTCACGCGGCGACCATCCGCCTTCGGGACCGACGGCCAGGGTAAGCCGGTCGCGACTGGGCAAGGTCGCTCGTACGTCTTCCGCTTCGGAGAGAACGACGGCTTCGGGCTCCTCAAGAATGACGTCGGCGAGCGACTCTCGCCACTCGATGCGAGGCGATCGCGTGCGGAAGCTCACCTCGGCGGCCTCGCGGGCGATGACGCCGAGACGCCGCAGACGATCCTGCACCTTCGGCGGCTCCCAACGCACGACCGTGCGCTCGCTGGGAAAGACGACGAAGCGGGCGACGCCAAGCTCCGTCCCCGCCCGGACGATCTCTTCCAGCTTGTCCCCTTTGGGGAGCGCCTGAGCGAGGGTCAGCTCGATCTTGGCCTCGGTGTCGGGACGCAGCGTCTCTAAGGCAAATGCGCGTCGGCCGTCCAGCCGGCACCGGACCAGCGTGCCGTCGTCCGGCAGGATCGCGACTTCCGCGCCCGAAGAGAGACGAAGAACCTTGCGGAGCTTGTCCAACTCGTCGGGCGGCAGCTCGATCCAACCGTCTTCGAACGAGACTCCGGGCACGAACGTGCGGGGGAGAGCCCGTAACGGAACGCTCACGGACGGACTCCCTTCATTCGACGGTGCCCCGCGAAAAGCGTGCGGCGACCCAGCCGTCCTCGTGTCGCTCGTCCACGAGCATGAAGCCGACCTTCCGGGCGATCTCCCGCACCTCGGGCCAGTTCCCCTCGATAATGCCGCTCACCACCCAAGCGCCACCCGGAGCCACCGCCGTCGAAATATCGGCGGCGATGCGAACGAGGGTCGCCGAGATAATGTTGCTCAGAACGAGGTCGTAGAGCTTGCCCTGGGTGCTCGGCGCGTCGACCGTCTCTCTCCCCGTCAGGGGCGTCTCGTCTTGCGGCGCACCCTTGGGCGAAGCGGGAAAGGCACGGAGACCGTCGCCGGCGAGAGCGAGAAAAGAGACGCCGTTGCGCACCGCGTTTTCCTTCGCGACCTCGACCGCGATCGGATCGATGTCGACCGCCTCGACGGGGTCGGCGCCCATGAGGCACGCGCCGACCGCGAGAATGCCGCTACCGCAGCCTACGTCGGCGACCGGACGCCCTGTGAGGTCGAGGGGCTCCATGAGTTCCAGACACATCCGGGTCGTCGGGTGATCACCCGTCCCGAACGCCTGGCCGGGGTCGAGCACGATGACCCGATCGCCATGCCGCGTCTCCGCCTCTTCCCACGTCGGCCGCACGACCCAGTGCTCACCGACCCGGCGAGGGTGAAAAAACTGCTTCCACGCCTCTTCCCAGTTCGTCTCCGGCAGGGCCTGCGTCGTGACCGACGCTCCCATCTCTTCCAGAGCCTTCCGAAGTTCGGCGACGACCGTTTCGCTGCCCGCCACGTCCACAAGGCAGCCGACGAGTCGCTCGTCGCTCGACTGCAGCGTGTTCTCGATGCCGTGCGCCCGGTACAGCTCGATCGCCGGCGAGAGATCCTCGGGGGCTTTCGGGAAGGTCGCCTCGACCTCGATCCAACTCATCTGCCCATTGTGGCACCGGATTCTTGCGTGCCCTAGAAAAGGGCGGCGTCAGGAAGGGATCAGATCCAACTCGATGGGTTCGGCGTTCTTCACCTGAATCGACCTTCCCGTCAAGGCCTTCAAGAACAGGCCGCCCATCGCGGAGTGGCCCACGAGCATGACGTGTCCGCCGTGAAAGCGCGAGTGGAAACCCTCGACCGCCCTCCGGACCTGCGCCAGTCCTTCGCCGTAATCGCGCGGAGCAGGAAGTCGATCTTGCCCTGGAAGCACGACGAAGAGCCCCGCGACGTCCTGAGGAATCTCGATCTTCGCACCGAACCCGAACGACCGCGACGCCGGCTTTTTCGGCCGCTCGGTGCAGCACTCGTAGAGGAGGGGCCAAACGGTGGCCTTTTGCCCGGTTCGGCGCAGGTAAGGCGCGATCGTTCGGAGAGCCCGCGGCGAAGGCGAGACGAGGATCGTATCCGGACGGGGTGACTTCGTCAAGCGGTCCGTGAGCGCGACGATCAGCCCCTCCCCCCGCTCGCTAAAGGCGTTGAGGGTCTTCGCGCTGTAGTGCCCCGTAGCGTTCGCGAGCGTTTCGCTGTGCCGAACGAATGTGAGATGAAGCGGGGGAGCGACGACCAGGGTCGCGAGCAGGGGAAGCACGAAAGGATCGTACCGCCGCTAACGGATGAGGGTCGCCCCCATCAGCCTCACGCCCGAGTAGGTATCGAGTGGACGGATGACGATTCGCGTCACCGCCGTTCCTGACTTGCCGAGGTCGATCCGAAGGACGGAAGGGCCGCCCGGCGCCCGCTCGCCCTTCGACAGCCATTTGGGATCGGAGAGCGCCCGCAGGTCGCGGCCGTAGTCCGCCCGTACGACGAGGGTTGGCGCGCCTGTCCGCTCGACCCGGATCTCGGCGACCGGGCTTCCGACGGGAGCCGCGACGCCGGCGCCAAGGGCGAGATCGAGCTCCCGTCCTTTGCCATCGACGGCGAGATCGATCTCCCCTCCCGCGTCGGCTTCGAGCTTTAGGACGGAGGCGATTTTCAGATCGAGCGTTCGAAAGCGGATGCCTTCCACGTTGAACGCGGTTCCCTCGCCGAAGGAGAGTCCCGGCAACGGGGACAGGGGCGAGGGCCGTCCGTAGAAGAGGCGGCGAAACACGTCTTGTGGATCGTAAGGAAGCGCGGCCGGGCTGTCCTTCCGTCCACTCCATGCGTAATCGGCCGCGAGTACCATCGCCGCGAACTGCTCAGGATGCGCGAGCATTCCGGCCTCGTCGCTCTCGTATCCTGCCCAAGTCGTCTGGAGGTAACCCGCCCCAAGCTGACCTGCGGCGAGGGCAAGGCCGCGCACGTTGTCAGGCCGGTACCAGCCCGCGGCGATCGGCCGCATCCCCACATCCTTCCACAACTGGAGCGTCGGCGCGAACGCTTCGGGACGCGGATCGTCGCGATAGTGCCAGTCGGCGACGAAAGCGCCCTTCGGTATCGCCGCCCGGCGAGCCAGAGCGTCGGCGGCGGTGCCCGCGAAGGCGGCGTCGGGCGCCTCTCTCGCGTAAAGAGCCTGGTCGCCCCAGAGCATCGGATCGACTTCGTGTCGACGCGCAAGGTCGCCCAAGAAGCCGAGCTGAAGCTTCCAGGTATCGGTCAGAAAGGCGTCGCCGCCCGTCCAGCCGCGCATCGAGACCTCGTCGAGTCCGAAGTGGATCGCTTTTGGGCGGGCAAGGGCGATCGCCTCGTCCCAAACCTTTCCCAAACCCTCCTTTGTGCGGGGCTTCCGCGGGTCGATGGCGTAGGGAACCTCGGCGTTCATGGCGAGATCAGGGTTCTTCCCATTCGCGAACAGCCAGTCCATGTGCCCGAAGCTTTGGACGAGTGGCACGGCGTCGACCCCCAGGTTTCGGTAAAGCGCGAAGAGGTCGCCAAGCTGCGCTTTCGTCATGGAGCCCGCCGTCGCGATCCCCGGCGTGGCGTCCCAGGCGGTGCGCTCGCACTCGAGGACGACGTGGTCGAACCCCAGCGGGCGGAGGACGCGCGTCCAGAGCGTTTTCTGAAAAGGGCGAGCGTTGGGTCCGCCGAAAAGGTGGACCCCGCGCCAACCCACCTTCGGATCGTCGTAAAGATATCCGGTCGGAAGATAGAGGCGGCCGTTCTTCAGGAAAACGAGTTCGGCCAGGCGCTCGACGGCGTTCCGCAGGCCGGTGTCCTCCTCTCCCACGATCGTGACGCCACGATCCCCCCGGATCGTGATACGATAGCCGCCGGGATGAAAGCCAAGCTTGCTGACGCCCCCGTCGATGTTGACTCGCTTCGCGCCGGGAGCGGGGACGACGAAGCGCCGCGCCACAGCGGCAAGAAAGTCGTCGTAGTGGTCGAAGGTTCCGATGGGTAGATTCCAGCCGTCGGTGATATCGACCGGGCTGTTGAAGTCCATGCGGTCGATCTGTGGACGGGGGACCAACATCGGCCTCGACTCGTCGGGGAGACGTGCGTCCGGAATCGCTTCGCTCTTAAGCGTGCGACGGATAGGCGAAAGGGCAGGCGTGGCGACGGCGGGGACGTGCCACTCGACGTCCATGACCACCGCCTTGTCCTTCTGAAGCGGGAGTGCAAGATCGCCCACCCAGACGGTGTCCTTGCCCTCGGCCCAACTCTGCGGGTACTGCCGGGCGTCGAACGCCGTAAGCGGAACGTTGGCGGTGGTTTCGACCGCCCCGAGCGGCCCCGCGAAGTGGATGCTCTCTGCGTCCGGTCCAAGACGTCGGCCGCCGATCGTCTCGGTAGCCGGAGGCGAGGCTTTGGCGCCTCGGTCCGTCGCCAAAGTCCAGAGGAGCCCCGAAGCCACCTCGGCGATCGCAGGCTCGTCCCCCGAGTACCGAATCTCGGTCCTAATGTCGAGACGATCGCCCGCCCGGCGATAGGTCTGCGTCCCGTCCACGTACGCCCCCTTGAACGACACCCGAACCGTGTCCGCGTCGACGTTCTCGACCTTCTGCGAACCCCCGACCGACCCGTAGTAGGACCGCTTCCAATCGGAGGAAACGACTTGGAGATAAGAACCCTGTACGATCGGCACACCGCCCGCAATTACGCTGAGGCCGCGACCTGGCTCGACGCGAAATTCGAAGGCGGGCGGCGGCAGAGGGAACACCACGTCTAATTAGACGTCATCGCCCGCCCGATCGCATCCTCGAACGCTGCAGCGTTCCAACGCCGCGTACTTCGGAGCGCTCCGCCAACGATCGCGCCTTCCGAGAGGGGAGGTCCGACGGGGATGCTGGCCTGAAGCAGCGCCCCGCGATCGGTTACCCGCAGGGCGCAGCCGCAGACCTTTTGTCCGGTGCTCGGACAGACCACGTCGTTGGGTGAGCGAAACGCGAAGCAATCCTCGCTCTCGCGTCCTCGACCGACGTAACGCGTGGTTTCTGCGAGGCGGCAGTCGAGCCCGCAGTCGTTCAAGGCTTGAACGAGCGGCCCGATCAGCCTCCGGTACAGCGCTTTGATCGCCCGGCCGTCGCCTTCGTAGGGAAGCGCGTAGGCGAGCGTCACGTCGTGACCGTGCAGCACGGCTCGTCCCCCCGTGGGCCTGACACACCAGCGATCCCAGCCGGGCGCGACCGCTCGTTCCGGCTTCTGAAAGCGGCCAAGGCTGACCCAAGGTCCGTCCCAGCGGTAGGCCCGCCATCCGGCCTCTCCGGCTTCCGCGCTTTGAAGGAGCGCAAGGTCGAGCGCCATGTTCGTCGGCCCGTCGGCGATGGTCACGTCCTATTGTGGCGAGCCCTTGGGGGTTTTCGCGATCCACCCGATCGCCTTGCCACAATACGGCGATGCACTTGCCGGAACAAAAAGTTCTTGAGATCGAGATCGCCCGGGCGGCCGTGTTCCGGGCCGCACTCGATGTCCCTATCGACCGGCTAGTGTGGAATCCGATGGGCACGGGACAGTCTGTTCTCGGGATAGCACGAGAACTGGCACAGACGCCGGACTGGGCCTACTGGGTCTTGACGGAAGCGAGGCCCGAAGATCCCTTCGCCGTGGCGAAGTCGCAACGGAACGAGAAGGAGTCGTGGCGAACCGTCGAGGACTGTCAAACCGCGTGTTTGGCCAAGATTAAGAGACTCTTCGATCTTTATCGCAGCCTCGCGGACGAAGATCTCATTCGAACGAAGTGGCTGCCCTTCAACGGAGGTCGAGACCATACCTTGGCCGATCTGCTCGACTATCCCCGCTGGAACTTCACTTATCACCTGGGACAAATCGAGTACATCCGCTCGCTCGAAGACACAAAAAGAGTCACTTGCATTTTTCCTCGGCTTGGTCGATAATAGCAGACGAAGTTCTACCATGCTTCAGGAAAGACCGATGAGACTGCAAGATTACACGATCAACGCGACACGCGAAGCCCAGCAGGAGGCGTTCCGCTACGCCAAAGCCGTTCCCGAGGACAAAGCGGATTGGAAGCCGATGGACGCCGGTCAATCGGTTCTGAGTATGTGTCGCGAGCTCGCGATGTGCCCCGATTGGGCCTACGACACGCTTGCCAAGAAGGAACTCGATTTCAGCGAGACCGCGCAGGCGAGTCATCAGGCGGAGATGGAATCTTGGACCAGCGTCGCCGAGTGCGAACGGGCCTGCGAGGAGAAGCTTGGTCGGTACTTCGAGCTTCTCAAAGGCTTTCCGGAAGAACGGCTCGCCGAAACGATGGACCTCCCATTCGGCCCGGGAGGCAGCATGAAGACCTTCACGCTCGCCGAGCTGATGGACTATCCCCGGTGGAACTGCAACTACCATCTAGGCCAGATCGCCTACGTTCAAACGTTGTACGGCGACCGCGACATGCACTAAGCGGTAATCTATAGGGGTCGCGGGGCGTAGCTCAGCTTGGTAGAGCGCGTGCTTTGGGAGCATGAGGCCGCAGGTTCAAATCCTGTCGCCCCGACCAACTTTTGAGAAACCCGGCAATCCTGCCGGGTTTTTTTGCGCATCGTATTTCGAGGACTTTGCCGCCCTCCTTCCCTGGGGCCAGGCCTGACCGAGCGCGACGCGAGCGTCTGCGCAAGGCCTTTGGTCCCCTCTCGCGCTAAGATGGAGCGATGAGAAGCGTCCTCGCTCCGCTTGCCCTGCTCGCCGTCGCATTGGCGAATGCCCAGGATCCGCACGCCGGCGAAACTCTCGCTCAGCGGGACGCCCGGATGGGCTGGTGGCGCCAAGCGCGGTTCGGCATGTTTATCCACTGGGGGCTCTATGCCGAGCCGGCCGGCGTCTGGAAGGGCAACGCGTCGGGCGGCGCGGGCGAGTGGCTCATGCATGACTTGAAGATTCCGGTCGACGATTACGCCGGACTCGTTCCCAGCTTCAATCCGGTCGATTTCGACGCGGTCCGCTGGGTCGCGGTCGCGAAGGCGGCGGGCATGCGCTACATCGTGATGACCGCCAAGCACCACGAGGGCTTCGCCATGTACCGCTCGGTCGACCCGTTCGGGATCGCCGCCACGCCGTTTCAACGCGACCCTATCGCCGAGATGGCCGACGCCTGCCGACGCGCGGGGCTGAAGTTCGGCGTGTACTACTCGCAGGCGCAGGATTGGCACCACGCGGGCGGCGCGGCGTACGGCGGCCACTGGGATCCCAAGCAGGACGGAGATCTGCACGCCTACGTCCGGAACGTGGCCGCGCCGCAGGTAAAAGAGCTGATGCGTTACAAGCCGGCGGTGCTCTGGTGGGACACCGCGGTTCCCATGTCGAAGGACGACCTGGACGCGCTGACCGCGCCCTTGCCGAAGTCGATCATCATGAACAATCGACTCGGCATCAACGTGACGGCCACCACCGA
Organism: uncultured Fimbriimonas sp.; assembly: GCA_964251345.1. Classification (GTDB taxonomy): domain Bacteria; phylum Armatimonadota; class Fimbriimonadia; order Fimbriimonadales; family Fimbriimonadaceae; genus Fimbriimonas. The sequence continues at coordinate 9,935 of CAXUKB010000132.1, forward strand.
GACCCCCGAACAGACGATCCCTGCGACCGGCTTTCCGGGCCGAGATTGGGAGACGTGCATGACGATGAACGACACTTGGGGTTACAAGTCGGAGGACACCGACTTTAAGTCGACCGCCACGCTTCTTCGCAACCTCATCGACATCGCTTCGAAAGGCGGCAACTACCTCCTGAACGTCGGCCCCGACGCGCGGGGCATCATCCCGGCTCCGGAGGTTTCTCGACTCGCGGAGATGGGCGCTTGGCTTCGGACGAACGGCCGAAGCATCTACGGAACGAAGGCGAGCCCTTACCGAAAGCTTCCGTTCGACGGGCGGGTCACCGTTAAGGACGACTCACTTTTCCTTAACGTATTCACTTGGCCTCAAAGCGGGCTCTCCCTGCCTGGGCTTATGACTCCGATCAAGGAGGCACGGGTGGTCGGAACGGGGGAGAAGCTCACGTTTACGCAGTCGAAAGAGGGGCTTGTGACCCTGTCGATGC
>CAXUKB010000132.1:10426-11511 GCA_964251345.1 uncultured Fimbriimonas sp.
GGTGCGGCCGGGCTATGCGCCGGACCCGACACCGGCGATCTCGACTGCGATCGAACTGAAGCTTTCCGGCAAGCCGGTCGTCGAGCAACCGGAGATGGCTCTCGAACTGGGCGCCGAGGGGCTTGGCCTGTCGGTGGACGAGGCGGATTTAACGGGAGGACTTCAGGTGGAGCACACTCCGCCGAACGTCGGTTACTGGCTCGATGCGAGCGGTACCGTGTCGTGGAAGATCAAGGCAAAGGAAGCCTTCCGAGGGCCGGTCTCGATCGATTACTCGTGTGCGGCGGGTGCGGGCGGCAGCGTTCTCTCGCTCCAAGTCGACGGTAAGGACACCGGTGTCGTCGGCACCGTCGAAGAGACCGGCGGCTGGGATACTTACCGCCAAGCGTCGTTGACCGGCGAGGTCGCAGTTCCCGCGGGCGTCCACACCGTGCGCATCGTGGTTCGTTCGAAGCCCGGATTCGCGGTAATGAATCTTCGGAAGCTGAATCTCGGGAGTGTCGCGCCCTAGCGAAGCCAAGGCGCGATCTGGGCACGGCAGGTCGGGCAAAAGCGCGTCCCGATGCGCGCGATGCGTCCCTTGGCGTCGCGCATGACGCAGCCTGCATGGGGACAGTGGGAGAGTCCCAGCGTGTGCCCGACCTCGTGGACGGCGACATCGCCGAGACGATCCTTGGCGCGAAAGTTCGAAACGACCGCCGCCCGGCCGCCGAGCAACGCGCGACCGGCGACGCCCCAATCCCGGTGGCCCGGCGTGGTCGTCGAGATGTCCACGTCGGTCACGCCAAGCACCTTGAAACCGGGACCGCCCCGGGCCAGCCACGTGTCGAGGTGCTCGGCCCGGTATCGGTGCCGCGGCGGATAGTACGTTTCCTGCGGCAAGGGGCGGCGCGGAACGACGATGACCTCGAGATCGAATGTGCGAACGAGCGCACGGCGAACCACTTCGATCTCACGCGCGTTCACCCGTCCGAGCGGCACGATCGCGATCGTCTCAGTGCGGACGTCCGAGCGGAAAAGGGGCGGCAGCACCCTTTCAGCATAATCCCTGAGTGCGGGCAGTCGTGCTGCCCGCACTCAGGGAT
>CAXUKB010000133.1:0-5341 GCA_964251345.1 uncultured Fimbriimonas sp.
CCCTAGGTACTGTGGCCCCTCCGATGCCAATCGTCTTGTACAATCCCCCACAGTGGGCGACTGGTACTACATCGGGCACTACGGTCAGCTAGGGCCTTTGACGCGCGAGCAGATCGACGAGCTCGTCGAAGGTGGCGTCATCGGCCGCGACACTTACGTGTGGCGTGCGGGGATGGACGGCTGGTCGCCCGCCGAGCGCATACGAGAGCTTGGCGATGCGTTTCGTGCGGCCCAGCCGTTCGTGGCGCCTCCTCCGCCCCCTTCGCCCTCCGCGACTCCGCGCAGCGCTCCCCCGATTCAAGGCTTCGATCCGCACTATCCTCAGCCCAACTTCACCCCGACGGTCGCCCCTGTGCAGTTCCCCGCCTTTAGTGGCATGCGAAGCGACCGAAGCCGGACCGCCGCCGGGGTAATTCAGCTCTTCCTTCCGGGCGTCGGCCGGATGTACCTTGGTTACCTCGCCTACGGCGTGCTCCAGCTCGTGCTCGCGGTGGGAACGTGCGGCTTCCTCTGGCTTTGGTCGTTCATCGACGGCATCATCATTCTCACGGGCGGCGTCAAGCTGGACGGCTACGGGCGACAACTCCAGGATTGACGGCTAAAAGCCTGGAGTAGACCTGGGCGGTACCCTCTAAGAACCGATGTCCGTCCGTGTCCGCTTCGCCCCCAGTCCGACAGGGCTCCTTCACGTCGGCGCGCTTCGAACCGTGCTGTTCGACCACCTCTTCGCGAAGAAGCACCGCGGGCAGAACATCCTGCGCATCGAGGACCCCGTCCGATCCCGTTACAACCCGGAGAGCGAAGCGGAGTTCGTCCAAACCCTGAAGTGGGTGGGAATCGAGTTCGACGAGGGGCCTCACATCGGGGGACCGAACGCACCCTACCGACAGAGTGAGCGGAAAGAGACGGGCGTCTACGCGCCGCACGTCGAGGCTCTTCTTGCGAGCGGCGGGGCGTACAAGGCCTTCGAGACACCCCAAGAACTCGACGAGATGCGCGAGTTCCAACAGATCAACAAGCAGCCCACCGGCTACTTCGGCGGCGCGTGGCGCGACGCGACGGCGGAGCAGGTTATGGAAGCCGAGGCGAAGGGGCTTCCCTACGTCGTGCGCCAGCGAATTCCACGAGGACAGAAGGTGGTCGCGGAAGACGCGATTCACGGCCGAGTCGAGGTTCAGACCGACACGCTGACCGACCCGGTCTTGATCAAGGCCGATGGAATGCCGACCTATCACTTCGCGGCGAACGTGGACGATCACCTGATGGGGATCACTCACGTTTTCCGCGGCGACGAATGGCTTCCCTCCTTCCCGCTTCACTGGTTATTGTATGAATCATTCGGCTGGGACAAGCCCGTTTTCATCCACTGTCCGGTGATTCAGGGCAACGATGGCAAGAAGCTGTCGAAGCGTCACGGCGCGACGCGGGTTCTCGACTACGCCGCCGAGGGCTACCTTCCGAGTGCCCTCAAGAACTTTATCGCGCTTATTGGATGGTCGCCGGGAAACGATCAAGAGGTCATGACGGAGGATGAACTCGTCGTGGCCTTCGGTATTCCGGGCCTCCAGCCCTCGCCCGGACGCTTCGACATCGAAAAACTCAAATGGCTCAACGGCCATCGGATTCGGTCGATGACGCCCGAAGCGCTTCACGATGCGCTAATCGCCTACATCGCGGATCCGTACACCCGGGAGTTCCTGGCCGGATACGTCGAAGAGAATCCGATGCCGAACAAAGCGCCGGTGGTCGGCGCGGAGGTGTTAGGAAAGTTGGATCTTATTCCGGCCGCCGATCGGACCTATACCATCGCTGCGATTCGCGAGGAGCAGCAGCGGGTGCAGACTCTCTCCGAGTTCGGGGACGCCCTGGAGTTCTTCCTTACCGACGAGCCACCGATGGACGCGAAGGCCGTCGCCAAATGGCTCGACGCGCCTCATTCCCGAGAACTGCTCGATTTCGTGCTCTCCAAGCTTGACGAGACGGACAACTCCCACGATGGTTACCAGGAATTGCTAAAAGCTTGGGCGGCAGAGAAGGGATTTGAGAAGCTAGGACCGGTCGTTCATCCGATGCGCGTCGCGCTCACCGGAAAGACCCAGGGGCCGGGCCTATACGAACTGATGACGGTACTCGGCAAGGAACGGATGCGAGCCCGAATCCAGAAGGCGCTGGCGCGAGGATGATCCGTATTCTAGACTCGTCAAGCGACGACGTGTTCGCCGCTCTCAAGGGGCATACAGTTACCCGCGATGCCGAGACGGAGCGAATCGTCGCGGAGATCGTCGAGGACGTTCGACGGCGGGGCGACGTGGCCCTGCTCGATAGCGCTCGACGGTTTGACGCGCCCGGTCTGAGCTCGATCGTCGTTACCGCAGAGGAAATCGAAGGAGCCAAAGTTGAACCTTCCGTCGAGCTTGCGTTAGCTACCGCGACCGCCAGGGTAGGACATTTCCACAATCAACAACGGTTCGCCTTAGGTGCGGGCGGGATGAATTCCGAAGAAGGATGGGACAACTCGTCTTTGTCCAAACCGGATTCGATCGTGCGAAGTTGGTCTCTCGCTCACGACGAACGGATGAAGCGAATCGAGGAGGAACCCCTCTTAGGAAAGCCGCACCGAGCCTATGACCTCGGGCAACGCTGGATATCGCTCCAGTCGGCCGGGGTCTACGTTCCCGGCGGGAACGCCGTCTATCCGAGTTCGGTGATTATGAACGCCGTTCCGGCGAGGGTCGGCGGCGTGGAGCGTGTGTTTGTGACCACCCCCGCGCAAAGGGACGGGACCCTACACCCCGCCATTCTTGCCGCCCTCCGGCTCGTCGGAGTCGACAAAGCCTTTAAGGTCGGTGGAGCCGCCGCGATCGCCGCGCTTGCCCTCGGCACGGAGAGCGTGCCGCGCGTGGACAAGATCGTCGGCCCCGGCAATCGTTTCGTGAACGAGGCCAAGCGGCAACTTTGGGGTCAGGTCGGACTCGACGGCTACGCCGGACCGAGCGAGGTGTGTGTCCTGGCGGACGACGAAGCGAACGACGAGTATGCCGCCGCCGACCTTCTCACGCAGGTCGAACACGCACCCGACAACGCGGGCTTCCTCGTCTGCCTCTCGCGGAACAAGCTCGACGCGATTCTTGCCGCCGCCGAGCGGCAGCTCAGCGGCGCGCTGCGAGAAACGACGATGCGGATCGCCCTTCGGAACCATGGCCTCGCGATCGTCGCTCAGGATCTTGACGAGGCGCTCGATGTCGTTAACGCGATCGCCCCGGAGCACCTTACGCTTGCCGTCAAGGAGCCCGAGAAGGCGATGGAACGAGTGCGAAATGCCGGTTGCATCCTCCTTGGGGAGTACACGCCCGAAAGTGCGGGGGACTACTGCCTCGGACCCTCGCATACCTTGCCCACGAGTGGCGCGGCGCGGTGGCAGAGCCCGGTCAACGTGCTCGACTTCCTCAAGGTGCAGAGCGTGGCACGTCTGACGCGGGACGAACTCAAGCCGCTCATCCCAACGATCGAGACGCTCGCGGAGGTCGAGGGATTTCCAGCCCACGCTTACGGTGCGACCGTCCGTCGGGCCGACTAATCCCCCTCCAGCCGGAGGGGGCTGGAAAGGTCGATCAGCGGGTGAAGACGACTTTGCCCTGGTTGCCTGGAGCGATGAGCGTCATCGTCTTGCCATCGGCGCTCAGCGTAAGGTTCTGGGGTGGGCCTTTTTCCGTCGCGCTCGTGGTGGTGATTACGTTGCCCTTCTGCGACCACTTGCCCGTGTGGGGCGGTTGCGTCGGACCGCCGACCATCGTCATGACGTAGGTCTTGTCCGACTTCAGGTTCAGCATCAGCCGCATCTTCGACATTGCAGCGACGAACTGTTGCGCCATAGCCTTCTGCTGGGGAGGAGCGCCCGCCGGAAGCACGGGCATCTTCGTGATCGTGATCTTGCCGGTCCACGTACCGACCGGGGTCGCGGCGAGAGCGAGGCCGGCCGTGAGCGCGAGGCTTAGCGAAAGAAGAAGGCGGGACTTCATCATGTCGCTCCTAAGTTACCTCTCCACGCGTTCCCGGCCGTTGGGCCACAATAGACGCCTATGCGCGCCGCGCCCTCGTTGCTGCTCCCCCTCGCCCTCGTCCTTATCGGCTGTGGCTCAAAGGCCCAGCAGGTCGGCGGCGTCCCCCGCTTTGGCGTGCCGCCCAAGGTGGTGAGCCTCAGCCCCAGCACGACGGAGATCATCGCGAGCGACCTCGATTTGCGTCTTCTCGTCGGCCGGACCGAGAGTGACGACTATCCGAAGAACGTCCTTGCCGTTCCGGTCGTGGCAAGCGTCAAACCCGACTTCGAGAAGATCAAGGCTTCGGGCGCGACCGACTTGGTTTACGATGCCGACCTCTACGGACCCGACGATATCAAACGGATCGAGGCGATGGGTCTGCGCGGATTCGCGTTCCAAGCGCATGATCTTGCCGGATTCGAAAAGGAGCTCTATAGCCTCTCCGGCTCGTTCGGAAGCGAAACCAACGTCAGCGGCTACGTCGATCGAATCGAACGAGAGCGGGGAACGGCGGAAGGCGATCCGCCGTCGCCCAAGCCAAAGGTCGCGGTCGTGCTCGGCGGAGGGGACTACGTTGCCGGAACCGATTCGTTCGTCGCCAACATCGTTCGAGTCGCCGGCGGCGAGCCGGTGGGGCCGAAATCAGGCAAGTTCGACGCGGCGAGCCCCGAGGCGATGGTCGCGGCGGTGCCCGATGTGATCGTCCTCGCCACGTCGAAAGAGGCTGGCGCGCGCGACCTTGCCGCTTTGAAGGCGAACCCCCGTTTTTCGGCTTCGCCAGCGGTCAAGAACGGACGCGTGGCCGCACTCAATCAAGACGTCGTGGTGAGACGCGGAGCCCGCGTCGACACGCTGATTCACCAACTTCACCTCGCCTTCGCCCTAAAGTAGGGACCTCAACAGCAACCATGCAGCAAGCAGAGATCGGAATTTTTGGTGGATCGGGCTTCTATAGCCTTCTCGACGACGTTCGGGAGGTCAAGATCGACACCCCCTACGGGCCGCCGAGCGACAGCGTCTTCCTCGCTTCGGTGAACGGACGCAAGGTCGCGTTTATCCCACGTCACGGCCGACATCACACCCTGCCGCCCCACATGGTGCCGTACCGCGCCAACGTTTGGGCATTGCGGTCGCTTGGATGCGCCTGCGTGATCTCGCCCTGCGCCGCCGGTTCGCTTCAGCAGAACGTCGAGCCGGGCCACTTTGTGGTCTGCGACCAGTTCGTCGACCGTACGAGCGGACGGAAGGACACATTCTTCGACGGACCGATCGTCACTCATGTGTCGCCCGCCGACATGTAC
>CAXUKB010000133.1:5351-11408 GCA_964251345.1 uncultured Fimbriimonas sp.
GACATGTACCATCCGCTCCTTCGCAAGCTGGCGGTCGAGACGATTCGCGAACACGGAATCGTGGCGCACGATGGCGGCACCGTCGTCGTCATTCAGGGGCCGCGCTTTTCGACCAAAAGCGAAAGCAAGTGGTTTCACGACCAGGGCTGGGAGGTCATCAACATGACGCAATATCCCGAGGCTTATCTCTGCCACGAACTCGGTATGGGCGTCGTGAACATCGCGCTGATCACCGATTACGATAGCGGCGTCCACGCCGGAACCGAGGCGGTCACCGCCCACGACGTACTCGCCGTCTTCCAATCGAACGCGGAGAAGATCAAGGGCGTCGTGCTGGATCTCGTCGGTCGCATTCCCGCGGACCTTTCGGAGGTCTCGACCGTCAAAGGATTAGAATTCACGCGCGGCGACGGCCACGCGGCGAGTCCGGAGGATATCCGGCTCTTCCAGACCTGGTCCTAAGATGATCTCCCTTTTCGCCGCCGCCCTCGCATTTCAGACGAAGGCGGCAAGTTCCCTTCCCTCTCCCACGACGATTTCCGTCCCCGACGACGTTCGGGATTGGAAGGGATTCAAATTCCTACCGGAAGGACCGAGGACGATCGATCACGAAATCCCTGTGGCCGCGGACTGGTCGGGAATCAGGGGGGAGCCCGCGCCGGACGCCGTCGAGTGGCACGCGAAGATCGTTCTGCTCGAACGGATCGACCGTCCTCACGAACGTGGCCCAAATTACCTTTGGCCCGGACACCACGCGATCCTGCCACCTACGGTTGTTCGAATTAAGCGTGCCCTGCCGCAGCTTCGCGCCCTCGTCTCGAGTGCCACTCGTGGCGCCGTAAACATGACGTTCGACGTGTCGGAGGAGCCTGAACCTCTGACCGTCGATGGCGATCTCGGAACCGTCGTGGCGCACTATCTCGCTCCGAGAGTGAACGGAGGGCGATATCAAGCGGAAGACGGAGTTTTTCGAGGCCCCTACCAGTCGATCTTCGTCGTCCATCCTGCGGGAGGCGAAAGGGTCGATGCATTCCAAGTACAAGGAGCGCCCACCTCCGTTCTGGGTCTCCCCGACCTCGAGGGGCAGGAGGCCGACGGCACCCTCGCCGCGTGGATGGAACGGGCTTGGCGCGGTCAGGCCCTCGCGCGCGCGCGTGACACGAACATGGTCGTGGACGACTCTTCCGCCATGCCCTTCGACTGGAAGGCCGTTGTGCTTGGGCGAGACGTCCCAACCGACGTTCGTGTGAAGGGCTTCGGAAAGGTGCCGGCTTCGATCGCCTCACCCATTCCCGGCGACGAATCCAATCCTTGGGTTAGGGGCCCGAAGGGAGCGGAGACCAATGTTCGTCTGGAAAAAGATTCGCAGCGTGGAAGTGTTCTTGTCGTAGAGGAAGGCGGAGCTTACCGGGGGGGTGGCTTCGTGCTTCCTGTAGTCGAAGGCAAACCCCTGGACTTGGAGGCGAAGCCGACCCTCTCCTTCTGGATGAAGTCGGACGCGAAGGATCCAATCGTCCTTCAGGTTCGAGGCGACTCGGCCGCTTCGACCGACAAGGGAAAAGAGTCTTCGTTCCGCATCGGGCGTGACGTGCCTTTCGCTTACGACAATTCCTGGCACCAGGTCAAAGTCGGTCTGGGTCAGAGTGGGCAGAAGAATGTCGATCTCGTGATTGGCCCCGACCGAGAGGCCCGCGCTCAGATCAAGAACACTCTCGGACCGATCGTCGCTTCTTTCTCGGATTTTGAACTCACGACGGAGTCTCCCGACTCGAAGCCAACACCTGAGCCACCAAGCGCGACTTCGACAGATCCAGACGTTCGAGCCCGCTGGGCGGCCACTGCCGAACCCGGTGAGGATCGACGCAAACTTCTCCGCGATCCAATCGACGCGGTTAAAGCGAATGCGGTCGCCGCGGCCCTGGCGAAGCCGGATCCCGCAGACGAGCCTATGCTGATCGAAGATGCGCTCTACACGTTTGAGCCTGCGGTCTTTACGCCCGCCCTAGAGGCGTTGTCCAACCTGAAAACGCCGAGCGCGACGGCGGCGATCAAACAGGCCCTTCGAATCGCCGCGGCCGACCGGGCACGGGGACTCGCCGCGGAGATCCTGGCGAAATCCGGCGATCCTCACGTCGCGCCGACCTTCGTAGGCTTAAATCAAGCACGTTCTCGGGAGGCACGAATCGAGGCGATCCATGCTTTAGCGATGCTGTCGGGTAGCGAAGCCGCTCTCCTGCGGATGGCCTACCTAGCGCAAGACGATCCGGAGGTGAAACTCGCGGTCACCGAAACTGTGGATGCGAACGACGACTATCAGGGTCGCAAACTGCTTTGGTCGGCCGTTAACGAGCCCAGTGACGCCGTGCGTCTCGAAAGCCTTCGACGCCTCGCCGCGTCGAAGGTGCCCGCCTTTGCCGACGCCGGCTTTAAGGGGGGCCACGACGACAGCGTCGGAGTGCGCGTCGGGCTTCTTCAAACTTGGACGTCCTCCCCAAGCGATGCCGCGCTGCCCGCGATCCGAATCGCTTTAGCCGATCGAGAACCCCGGGTAAGGGCCGCGGCGCTCGATGCTTTAGCGGCGAATCCGGCCGCAGTCACGCCTAAGGATGTGCCTTTCGACGATCCGGATCCTCGGGTTCAGATCGCCGCGTTACACCTGGCGTCCGCGAAGTCGATCGCCACTCCGGACGACGTGCGTTCTCGCCTAAGGAAGTCTCCCGATCCGCTCGTCCGAAAAGCAGTTGGCTAAGGAGCCTTCAGGACAAACGTTTCCGGGTTGATCGCAGCGTTGATGGTAATCGATGCATCCCAGGTCGTGGTCACCGTCACCTGTTCGGTGGGAACGCCCTTGACTCCCGGAATCGAACTCGGCGCGGCCACGGTCTGGATCAGAACGTAGCGGATGAGATCGCCACCGTCGGTCAGGTAGAGCTTAAACTTGCCGGATACGCCGACCGCGTCCGACTCCCGCCAGTCGCCTTCGATGACGTTCGTGGCCTTGTCGCCGATCGTCTCTTTGCCCGTGAGACCGAATTGAGCCAACTGGTTGGCGAAGTAGCGAAGATCGTCTTGCCGTGCGACGAGGGCGTCGAGCACCGGGGAGCGGTCGGGCAGGTTGGAAGCAACGATGGCGTAAAGGTCGCCGATGGTTTGGGCATCCCGATTCGGGGGCTGAACCTCTTCCATGAGGAACGGCGGCGCGCCGACGATGCTTTCCGGAGGGGTATAGGCGAACTTGACGCCATTGCTGACGATCATCTTATCTTTCGAAATGGTGCTTCCCCGTTGGCGTTGATCGATGTGCAACTTGGAAGGTCGCTCGTAGGCGATGTTCGTCTCGGTGACAACCGTCGCGGAGCCCGCGACCTGGGTCGTGCGAACGCTTCCCCCAAGGCTCTTCGCACCGGCGTAACGGGTGAGCATCTTCGAAATGAGGGCCGAAGCGGTGGGCGGGGGTGAGGCCGGAATCTGGCTTTGGACGGCAAGAGCGGCGAAGAGAATGGGGGTTAACATGGTTCCTCCTGACGATGCCACTCGACGTCTGCCACGCCCGCGTCGGCGTTGGCTTGCCGGGCAGCGGCGAAAAGATAGTCGGAGAGGCGGTTGACGAAAACGCGAGCAGGCTCGCGCACGGGTTCGATCTCGTGTAGCGAGAGCACCGACCGCTCGGTGCGACGGCAGACGACGCGGGCGAGGTGAAGCGCGGCGGCGGCAGGAGAGCCGCCGGGCAGGACGAAAGCGCGGAGGGGCGGCAAGGCGCTCATCTGCCGGTCGATCGCCTCCTCGAGCCATGCCACGTGCGCGGGTCCGATCGAGGCGGCGTCGAACTTGCCGCCCGGGGGCGAAGCAAGCTCTGCCCCCAGATCGAAGAGCCAGCACTGCAGCCGGTGAAGCTCGGAGTTGGCGCTTTGCGCGAGTGCCAGACCGAGGGCGGCGTTCAACTCGTCGACATCGCCAATGGCTTGAATCCGCAGGCTGTTCTTGGCGATTCGATCGCCTCCGAGCAGACCCGTTTCGCCAGCGTCCCCAGTCCGCGTGTAGATCTTCATCGTCCCTCGCGAAGAACCATACCGACAAAGCGGGGCAAAAGGCGGACCTTATCGATCTTTCTCGGGTTCTGCGCCAGCCGCCATGCCCATTCGAGGTGAAGGGCTTGGAACAGCTTGGGGGCACGCCGAACCTTGCCGCTGAACACATCGAAGGTGCCGCCGACGCCCATCGCGACTTTGGCCCCGATCAAGGACTCCGTCGCGCGAATAAACTTTTCCTGGCGCGGAATTCCCATCGCGACGAAAAGCAGATCCGGCTTGGTCGCCGCGATCTCCGCCGCGACCACGCTATCGCTTTCCGGAGGAAAGTAGCCGTGTCGAGCGCCGACGATGTTGCATCCGGGATGTCGGAGGCGCATGCGTTCGGCCGCAAGTTCCGCGACGCCGTGTCCAGCGCCGAGAAAGTAGATCCGCCATCCTGTAATCGTGCTCTGCTGACATGCCCGATCGACGATGTCGACGCCACTGACCCGAGACGGCAAGGACTTACCGAATCTCCGAAGGGCCCATACGACCCCGGCCGAGTCGGGCGTCACGAGATCCGCCGTCTCGTAAAGCTCCTTAAGTTCGGCGTCGGTCTGGGCCTGAACGATTCCGCTAGAATCGGCCGTCGCGATCAGGTGAGGCGTGCCCGATTGCACAAAGCCGTCAATTCGGCCCATGCATTCGTCCATCGTAATCGCGTCGACGGGGATCCCCAAGATGCGGATCCGGTCGGGCGAGCCCTCTCGCGCGGGGGTGCCGGTCATCGCCTTCCCATTGTACCAATCGTCTTCCCCCTACGCACGCTCTAAGGCGTCCGATGGGACACAACCGCAAAACTTGCATCGTGGGTGTCCTTCATCTCGTCCGGCAGACCGATGAATTGCCACTCTGGAGGCTTTGGAGACGTCACCTCGACGAAAAAACCTATTAAGAACGGCACACTGGGCGCGGGAGAGCATCGCTTTCCGCGCCCAGTGTGCCGTTCCGCGATTCGCAAGCTTACGCGACGTATCCGCGGGCGGCGTAGCGGTTTACGTTCGTCGCCGCGTACTTGCCGAGGATTGCTTCGGCGACCGCTTCGTCGAGTTCTCCACTCGGCACGTTGACCGCGAGCACCGCACCGCCGCTCTCGACCGTCTGGCCGTATTCCGACGCGACTTGATCGTCCACGCCCATGTCCTTGAGATAACCCACGATCGCGCCCGCCGCCGCGCCCGCGCCCGCCGTGGCGGCGATGCCGCCAATCGCGCTTGCGAGGGCGCCCGCACCGAGAACGAATCCTACGCCCGGGACGATCAGCGAAGCGATGGCGACCACCGCGCCGAGGCCGACGCCGATGATCGTTCCTTGGATCGCACCCGCTCCTGCATCGCCGGCCGTCGTGGTGGTGATTCCGTGCTCGGCGACGTCCTCGATATCGCTCGTTCTCGCCGTCTCCGTTCGGTACACCGACCCCGTCGGCGCCGGGACCACCGTCACGTCTTCGTTTGCCGCAATCGCGACGTTTGAAGCCGTCGCCTTGGGCTCGGTAACGGCGGTAAAGCCCTCGCCAGGCTCACGAACCACCGAAAGGTCTTCGGCGCGAGCGCCGTGGTCCAGCAACGCCCCTGCGGCCTTCTCGGCGTCCTCGGGGCGAGCAAAAGTGGCGTAAAGGGTGTGGCTCATGATGGTCTATGGACTCGGGCGAAGTCGGGGAGGGTTCCGAAGATGCGCACGTAGAAAGGGGCAGCGATGCGCCGCGGCTTTACCTTGATCGAGTTGCTCGTGGTGATCGCCATCGTCGCGATCCTCGCGGCGGTCCTGTTCCCGGTGTTCGCACGGGCAAAGGAGGCCGCAAAACGGACGTCTTGCTTGTCGAATCTCCGACAGATCGTAACCGCGGCGCTGATGTACGAGAACGATGAAGACGATCGGCTACCCGACCGTCGGGACATCAAGCGGGATCTCCGGGGCACCGCAACTTGGACGTGGCCGGCGAGCGACCCGAGGGGCGGATGGGCGACCGTCGTCTTCAATCCTTACG
>CAXUKB010000134.1:0-2899 GCA_964251345.1 uncultured Fimbriimonas sp.
TCGGCGTGGCCGGGGGTGTCCACGATGTTGATCTTATAGTCTTTGTAGTGGACGCTCGCGACCTTGGAGAGGATGGTGATGCCCTTCTCGCGCTCGAGGTCGTTGGAGTCCATCACCCGATCCGCCATGTGCTGGTTCTCGCGGAACGTGCCCGACTGCTTGAACAGGGCGTCCACGAGGGTCGTCTTGCCATGATCGACGTGCGCGATGATGCCAATGTTGCGGATGGGGGAGGAGGCCATTGGGCCAGAAGTATACCTTTCCCGCCCTCTGCGTTCAGGTTTTCGGTCTTAAAGTTACCGCAAGATCAAACCTTTTAAGCTAGGGGAGCCTTCCCCAAAAATGAGGCGTTACCTTACCGCGACGAGGTTCCCCGTCGCCGTCGGCACGTAGACAGTGCCATCCGTATCGAGGCTCAGATCTCCTTGGATCGAGTCTCCCCCGTCGACCACAGTGGTGGACCAGAGGACAGACCGCGCAGTCGTCGAAACAGCTATCAGTTGCCTACCTCCTGAGTTCATCCAGAGCGTACCGTCGCGACCGAGGATGGGCGATGTGCAGTCGCTCGGCAGAGGAATGCTCCACAGTTTATTGCCGCTTGCCCCATCAATCGCATCTAGTACGTTGTGGCCTTCAATGCTGTAAAGGATCCCGCTATCTGAAATCGCAGGTTCGGAAAGGCTAGACGCACCTGAAGCGTAGGTCCAGAGTACAGTGCCCGAACTCTGGTCGAAGCAACATAGTTGGTAGCCCGACCCAAATAAGTAGCCCGTACTATAAAGTCGACTGTTGGGGCCAATAGAGGCGGAGTCGCAGGGAAAGTTATTGTCGCCGTAAGTCCATTTTTGGGTTCCCGTGCTCGCATCGAAGGCATAGAAAGTGCCGTTAGATTTGACGAAAAGGGTCGATCCGTCGATCGCACCATCCGCGAAATCGTGAGTGTACTTCTCCCACTTTAGGTTCCCTGACGAGCCGTCTAAAGCATATACGGCTCCCGGCGCGGGCGAGCTGGCATAACCGTACACAGTGCCATCGGAGCCGATATTTATATCGTCAACGAACAAAGCGTATGAAATGTCTTTCGAGGAGTATGTGTAAGTCCACACCCTCAGATGCGTCTGAATGTCTAAAGCATAGATATCGCCCGTCGTACCGACGCACAAGAGGCCGTTCGCGCCCAGAGCTAAGGCAAGGATGGTCTGGTTTGTGTGGAGAGACCACTTGGTGCTCCCTGTCATTCTGTCGAGAGCCAGCAAGGTTTGCCCGGAGGCTGTGTAGAGGGTGCCGTCCGAGCCAATGATCGTTGCCCCACCTGGTACCGTCCACCTCACCGTTCCAGCGCCCGCCACACCAACACCGCGATTGGTGTTGAACGCATCGTGCCCGTAACGCGGCCACGGCGAGTTCGCGAGTCCGCCCCCGCCCCCAGATGTACCACCCCCGCCCGAGCCGGCCGTCACGACGGCGCTTCCCGAGCCGCTCACCGTCGTGCCGTCGTCCTTTGTCTTCAGCGTCGCGGTCAGCGTCGTCGTGCCTGCCGCGACGCCGGTCACCGTCGCCGTCGGCCCCGTCCCGGCGACGGTTGCCGTGCCCGCCGCGCCGGTCGTCCACGCGACCGTCTCCCCGTTCGCCCCGACCGCCAGCAGAACCACGGCTCCCGAGGCGTCCGTCGCCGCCACGCTCGCCGCCACCGTACTCCCGACGGCCACGCTGACTGGCGCGACCGTCAGCTTCGCCACCGTCGAGTCCATCGTCAGGGAGGCGTTCGCCGTCTGGTTCGCGACGAGCGCCACCGAGGCGTCGCCCTGTGCCTGCGCGACGCCGCTCCCATCCGCGTTCGGGTAGGCGACTGCCCGCAACGAGACGGTCTCCGAAGGAAGGCTCCCGATCGTCACTGACGCCGCGCTCCCGTCCGCCGGTCGCGCGAGCACCTTCGTCGCCAGGGTGTCGGAGGCGTCCGACACCACGACCTTGATGCTCTCCGACGCCGCCGGGACCAGTCGCGACACGACGGGCCAGCGGACGGACACCGTCATCTTGGCCGACCGTGTTCCCGACCTCGACGCGCCGCCCCGTCCGCCGCAAGAGCAGAGGCCGATGGTCACCGCCGCGACCAACGCTCCGACGAGTGGCCGGTTCCTCATCACTTGACCCCCACGGTCACGCCGCTCGTGTCGGGGATCTTGAGGGAGAGGATGTCGAATCCGGTGTCGAGAACCTTCTTGCTGAAATCCACCAAGGACCGGTCCAGCACCTTCACCTGGACGCCTGCCGTGGCCGAGGCCTCGCCCTTGAGGCTTATGTCAATGCCCGTCGGCGCGGTGACGACTCTGTCGATGTCGAACGTGATCGAAGGCAGTGCCGCCTCAAGGTACGGCCCTTTGACGAGATCGATGTAGCAGGCGAGTTCGGGGTTGAACGGCGTGAACGTGGCCGACAGTCCGGTCGAGACGCCCGTGCCTTTCGGAACCGCAGAAGCCGTTTTGTCGAGACTCACGACCGGCACCCAGCCATCGCCACGCGAGAAGCGAAGTCCCGACGTGGTGTGGACGTGGGTCTTGCTCTCGATCGAGAGTCCGACCTTCGCGTTCACCTCGAGGCTCAGCTTCGGGTAGAAGACTGGCGTCAGCACCACGGGGCCGAAGTCGTAGAAACCGAGCACCACCGGCTCTCCGATCGGAACCTCGATCTCTGGCAAGAGCCCCTCTTCGAAGTCGATCGTGAGGTCCGAATCGATTTGGAGTTCAGGGACGAACTCGGCTGACTTCAGCCCAAGGATACTGAAGCTCGCGGAGGCGTCGAGGCCGAGCGAGAACGTCACCGTTCCGTTGAGCGTGATCGAATGCGTCTTGCCGTCGGTGCCCGGAAGCCCTTCCACCTTCGTGTCGTTGAAGTACAG
>CAXUKB010000134.1:2909-11384 GCA_964251345.1 uncultured Fimbriimonas sp.
CTCTTCACGGTGACTCCGGCGAGCGTCGGCTTCCAAGTGTCGAAAGCATCGAGCGAGATCGGCGTTTTCAGCTTGACATCGCCGCTCTGAATGGCGTCGGCCATCGCGGCGTCCGTCGTCTGCAACGTCGTGCTCCCGCCGCTCGCGCTCACGGACACGACCTTGCGCATCAGCCCCTGTCCCTGCTTACTGAGAACGATGTCGCCGACGGCGAGGGTTGGTACCGCTCCTGCCAACGTCAACGAGGTATTCGTGACGTTGCTGATCGTAACAGAACCATCAATCGGCAGCTGGTGGACGTTGGGCGCAAGGACGACCGGCGCGTCGGACGAGCCACTGCCCTTGCCGCCCCCTCCACCGCAGCCGAGGAGGAGCAAGGCGAGGGCCGACAAGCGGGCAACAGAAGCGAGACGGGGAGGATGCACCATACGAGGACTCGGCAGCCGGAACCGCAAAAAGTGTCGGTTCCAATTGGCTCTCGACAGCATAACGGGTAACTTGCTTAACCTAAAGGGGGCAAACCCCTCTAAAATCCGTCTGTGAGTCGAAAAGGTGTCTCTTCTCTCTCGCTCGCGGTTCTCGACGTGCGGGAAGGGATTCTCGACGACGCGAAGGCGATGGGAGGCCTCGCCTACCGTATCGTGGACCTCGATCCCGCGCGGGGCGCGGAGGAGTGCGCGCGCATCCTTCGTGAGCCTTTCGCCTTCTCCGCCGTCGCCACCCGGAAAACTGCCGGCGAGACGCCACGCCTCGTCGGCGTCGTGAACGGCGTCCTCCTCCGACCGTGGTTTAGCGAACACCTCCTCGCCTCGGAAGTGCCGTTCTTCCACAACCGCGTTCGCGAAGCCCAACGGTCGCCTTTCCCCGACGCCCGCGAGGTCGGCCGCGCCAATAACGGTGAGGGACTCGACCTGTTTCTCGCCCACTACGCTTTCGACCAAAGCCTCGACGCCGACGAGGCGACCCGCGCCCGCCTTTTGCTCGTGCCGTTCTTCGTCGAGCGGTTCGCGGGCAATCGCTTGAGGTGCCTCCTCGTCGAGACGGTCGGGCGTGAAAACACCGCGCTCGCCGAGGCCGCCGGATGGGAGGTCGTCACCACCTTCTCCGAATGGCGACAGGCTCACGGTGTGTTAGAGCGCGAGGGGCCGCATCTCCTGCGTCTCACCCTCGACGGAGCCATGGGGGCGGCGAACGCGCCTATGGCGAGAATGCTCCAGTACCAGCCGCCCGCCCTCCGGTTTCCGTCGGGCGCACGCGAGTTACTTTGGGCTGCCCTCGGAGGCACGACCGATCGAGAGTACGCCGAAGCGCACGGCGTCACGCTCAAGTCGGTGGACAGCGCCTGGGGTCGAATCCACCGCATCGTCGGACGTACCCTTCCCGAGTTGGCCCGACCAAATACGACCGAAGCCAAGTCCGGCGCTCGGCGGGCACTACTCGCCTACCTTCGCCACTATCCCGAAGCCCTCTGGCCCTACGAAGGAGGATAAACCCTTGGCGCAAGGTCGCGGGCATGGCTTGTCTACGATACGCAATTGCACAAATGATCCTGGACAATCGATCCCGTCATGAGGAATCTCACCGCAGCCCTCGCGAGAGGCTCGGAGCGAAGGCTAAAGCACTCGACGATGGAAGGAACGTCGAGATCAAACCTTAACGGCCGTTTACGCAATCCACGGGATCCCGTCGAACTCCCCGAGACAAGCGTTCAGTCGCCGAATCTCTCGTCCGCTCTTCCGAGCGAGCGGGCGCGGCCGTTCCAGCTTCGGCGGTAGAGGTGGGTGGCGTAAACGCCCAGCGCGGCGGAAAGGACGAGCACCCCGCCGAGGCCGAAGGGGAGGTCCTCGCGGAGGTCGGACGGCGCGACGCCCGACGAGAGTTCGAGAACGAAGAAGAGCAGCGCCAGGATCGCGGCGAAGAGAACGAAGTTGAAGGCGAAGATGCGGCCGAACGGACGCCAGGAGAGAACCTCCGCCTCGTCGGGCCGCTCGTAGTTGAGGATCCGCCAACTGCCCGAGGCATCGAGGTGCTCGAGGCACTTGCGCTCCATCGGGTTGGGCGACCAGACGCGGCTCACCGCGATCCCTCCCCGGGTTCGAGACGGACGGCGTCGGGTCGATTCAGCCTGTCGCTTCTTACGCCGGGGCGACGAGAGGGAGCATCCAGGCCCCTTCGCCGAGGGTTAGTGCGCATCGACGGGCACCTTCGCGCCCTTGCGGGGTCGCTGGAAAAGCGTAAGCAGGACGAGGGTCGAAGCGCAGATCACGAGCAGGGCGACGAAGAGATCCTTGAACGCGAGCAGACTCGCCTGGCGGTCGACTGCGTTCGCCAGCGCGCCGAGGGCGGCGACCGGCGCGTCCGCGGCCGCCCCGCCGTGGGCGACGAACGCCGCCTTCAGGCCCGCCATGCGGTCGATCATCGCCGGGCTGTCGACGCTCATCGTCTCCGCCAGCCGCGCGTAGTGAAGGTGCTCGCGCTGGGTGAGCAACGTCGTGAGGATCGCGATTCCGAACGAGCCGCCAAGCTGACGGAACAGGTTGAACAGCCCCGCGCCCTCCGCCACCTGGGTCGGGGCGAGCGTGCCGAGCGCGACCACCGAAAGCGGAACGAGTTGAAGGCCGGTGCCGACGCCGCGCAGGATAAGCGGCATGAGGAACGCCTCGTCGGGCGTGGTGAGGGTGAGCCGCGAGGCGAAGAGCGACATCGAGCCGACGAGCGCGAGCATCCCCGCGCCGATGATCAGGCGCGCGTCGACCCGCCCCATCATGCGGGCGACGAACGGCAGCATGAGTCCCGAGAACAGCGCCCCGGGAAGCAAGATGATGCCCGCTTGCTGGGCCGTGTGGGTCTGGACGCCCTGGAGGAACTGCGGGACGACGAAGATGACGCCGTAGAACACCACGCCGAAGGCGAAGCCATAGGCGGTTCCCGCCGCGAGATTGCGGTTCTTCGCAACGCGTAGGTTCACCGCCGGGTGCGGGTTTCCCTTCCGAAGCACCCACCAGACGAACGTGCCGCAGCCCGCGAGCGAAATCAGGCTGAGCCAAACGATGTAGGGTGCGTCGAACCAGTCGTCCCGTTCGCCCCGCTCGAGCACCGTCTGGAGGCAGCCGAGACCGACCGCAAGCAGGACGATCCCGACGACGTCGGCCTTGCGCCGCATGCCCGCCGCCGCGGAGTCGGGCACGAAACGCCAGGTCAGCAGCGCCGCCACGACCCCCACCGGCACGTTGATGTAGAAGATCCAGGGCCAGGAGTAGTTGTCGGTGATAAATCCCCCGAGGGTGGGGCCGAGGGTCGGAGCGACGATCACGCCCATCGCGAACACCGCCTGCGCCGACGCCCGCTTTGCCGGCGGGTAGATCTCCATGAGCGTCGCCTGCGCGGTCGAGAGGAACGCCGCCCCGCCCGCGCCCTGCACGATCCGCCAGAAGATGAGCGCGCCGAGTGTGCCGCTGACGCCGCAGCCGAAGGAGGCGACGGTGAACACGACGACGGACCAGAAGAGATAGCGCCGTCGCCCAAAGTAGTCCGAAAGCCAGCCGGTGAGGGGCAGGACGATGACGTTCGTGATGATGTAGCCCGTCGAGACCCAGCCGATCTGGTCCAGCGTCACCCCAAGGTTGCCCATCATCGTCGGCAAGGCCACGTTGATGATCGAGGTGTCGAGAAACTCCATCATCGTGGCCGCCATCACGGTCACCGTGATGAGCAGCCGCAAGCGGGGCGAGATGGTTTCGTAAAGCGGCTGGCTCATTATAAAAGGACCGATCGGTCTCTTTTTGAGACGAGCGAAAGAGAAGCGAGGAGGGGGCGCATGGTTTTTCAGGCGGCGAGGTCGCGCCGAACGTAATCGATTGCGAAGTCGATCGCGCGGTGAACGTGGACAGGATCGCCGTAGAGGCGGCTCAGCATGGTGCCGCCCTCGAGCGTGGCGATGAGGCGGGTCGCGACGACGTCGGCGTCGAGGTGAGGTCGGAGCTCGCCGGTGGCGATGCCGTCCGCCACCGCGTCGCCGATGCGCTTGCGCCAGCGGTCCATCGCCGCCTGCGCCCGCTCCCGCAGGGCGGGGTGGGCGTCGTCGCTCTCGATGGCGGTATTCATCAGGGGGCAGCCACCCTTGATCGGCGGATCCACGAAGTTTTGGCGGAACACCTCCGCGAAGGCTACGAGCCGCTCTACCGCGCCCGTCTCCTCGCCCACGCGGGCGGCGATTCGCGCCGAGACGCAGGCCGCGGCGTGGTCGAACGCCTCCAAGGCGAGCTCCTCCTTGGAACCGAAGTGGTTGTAGATGCCGCCCTTCTTCAAGCCGGTCGCCTTCATGATGTCGGTCAGGGACGACCCGAAGAAGCCCATCTGGTTGAACAGCGGAGCCGTCTGCTCGATGATCCGCTCCCGGGTGACTTCGCCTTTGCCCATGATTCGAGACCGAACGGTCTCATTCTACCTCGATCAACAGGGCATAGCATCCAGCGAGACGAGATCGCTTCCGCAAAGGAAGCGATCTCGTCGTGTCGGAACCGCCGCCGAGAGACTCGGGGTTTAGGGGCGTCTACGTACGCCCAGAATCCCGACGCCCCTCTCCCCTCCAGGGGAGAGGGGTTCGGAGACCGGCGCTAATGGAAAGCGTACAGCTTCATGTCGTTCGAGCCGACGTACACGTTACTTCCGGAGATCCGGGGGCCGGAGAGGAAGATCGCGCCTCCCACCGTGTAGTTCCAATTGAGACTTCCGCTCGAGCTGATCGCGTAGAGCTTATCGTCCTGGCTTCCCACGTAGACCGTTCCATCGGGACCGACGGCGGGTGAGGAGTAGACGGATGCTCCCGTCGTGTACGCCCAAACGAGGCTTCCCGAGGGGCTGATCGCATAGAGCTTGTCGTCGTCGCTTCCCACGTACACCGTGCCGTCCGGCCCGATCGCGGGGGAAGAGTGGATGTAGCTTCCGGTGGTGTACGACCATTTGAAGTTCCCCGAGGAGTCGAGCGCGTACAGCTTGTCGTCGTAGCTCCCAAAGTACACCGTGCCGTCGGACGCGATCGCGGGAGAGTCGAAGACGATGCTGCCAGTCGTGTACGACCACTTCAGCGTGCCGTTCGCGTTGATCGCGTAGAGCTTATCGTCGTAGCTTCCCACATAGACCGTGCCGTCCGAGGCGACCTTGGGCGTGGAGTAAATGTAGTTCCCCGTCGTGTAGGTCCACTTGAGCGTGCCATTGGCGTTAACCGCATAGAGCTTGTCGTCGACGCACCCGATGTACACCGTGCCGTCCGAGGCCAGCGCGGGCGAGGAGTACACGAGCCGGTCGCCCGCGGTGTACGACCACTTGAGCGTGCCGTCGGCGTTGATCGCGTAAAGCTTCTTGTCGTTGCTCCCGACGTAGATCGTGCCGTCCGAGCCGACGGTGGGCGAGCCGTAGAGGGCGCTTCCGGTGGTGTAGCTCCACCTTAGGGTGCCGTCGGGCTTGACGGCGTAGAGCTTGCCGTCGAGCGCGCCCACATAGACGGTACCGTCGGTTCCCACCGCGGGCGTGCTGTAAACGTAGCTGCCCGTCAAGAAGCTCCAACTCAGAATGCCCTGGATTGACGCCGCCGTCACCGCGACGGTGGCGCTGCCCGATTTGATCGTGCCCGCGTCGTCGGTCGTAAAGGCCGCGCTTACGTGAGCGGTGCCCGCGCCGATGCCGGCGAGGGTCGCGGTGAGCCCCGTGCCGGAGACGGTCGCGACGCCGGTGGCGTCGCTCGTCCAAGCGAGGTTCTCCGTGCCCCCGCCCGCGGAGAGCAGGACGAGGTTGCCGCTCGCGTCCTGGGCGCTCGCGGTGAGGGTCGTCGTCGCGCCGATCGCGACCGAGGACGCGGCGGCCGAGACGGCGACCGTGCTGACGGTCGAGCCCAGGGAGAGGGTGACCGTGCCCGAGTTGTCCAGCGCGGCGTTCAGGGTGCCCGCGCCGGTCGCCTGGGCGACTCCCGAGCCATCGGCGCTCGGGTACGACTTGATGGCCACGCTATAGGTGGCGACGTCGAGGTTCCCGAAGTCCGTCTGGGTCGAGGTCGAGCCCGAGGTCGGACGCGCAATGGTCTGGCTGCTTACCACCGAACCGCCCTTGGAGAGGGTCACGACGAGGCTGTTGGAAGAGAGCGGAATGAGCCGGCCCCGGCTGGGCCAGAGCACCTTCAGCGTCGCATGGCCGCGCTTCGAGGTCTTCGAAGAGGAGGATGCGGCACTCCCGCCGCATCCCGCCAGCACGACGGCCACGATCGAGAGCGCGAGGGCGCCCGTCCTCAATGGACGATCACCGTGCCGGTCGCGGCGACGACGGTCGGCGTGCCGGTGCCGGAGATCGTCGTGCCCGCGTCGTCGGTGGTGAGCGTCGCGCTCACGTGGACGGTGCCCGCGGTGAGGCCGTTCAGGGTCGCCGTGGGGCCGTTGCCGGTCACGGTGGCGACGCTCGCGTTGTCGGTCGACCAGACGAGCGATTCGGTGCCGCCGCCCGCCGAGAGGAGCACGATGTTGCCCGAAGCGTCTTGGGCGCTCGCGGTCAGCGTCTGGGACGTGCCCTTGCCGACCCGCGGCGTGGCGGGCGCGATGGAGATCGTAGAGGCGGTCGAGACGAGCGAAACGTTGACGACGGCGGGTGTGTCGGCGTTCGTCACCATCGTGCCCGCGCCGGCGGCCTGGGCCGTGCCCGATCCGTCGGTCGTGGGGAACGCCTTGACGCTCACATCGAAGGTGCCGACCGAGAGGTCGCTGAAATCGTTTTCCGAGCTGTTGCCGATCGTCGGGCGGGCCACCGTCGCTTGGGCCACGACCGTGCCGTGATCGGAGAGGCTGACCGTCACGCTGTTTGCCGCCAGGGGAATCAATCGTCCGTCGCGGGAAGGCCAGATCACCTTCAAGGTGGCCTTCGCGTGAGCCTTGGCCGACGAGCCGCCGTTCGAGCCGCCGCAGCCGACGAGAAGAAGAGAAAGGGCGAGAGAGCCGAGGCCCATAGAGATCTTCATGGTCTGTATGCCCGCACAAATGCTGGCGCTAAGCAGGACATCGGAAGGGCAAAGCGAAATCCGCAGGGAACTCCCGGACTAGAGAAGAAAGCGCACGATTCATCTCTCGAAAAACGCAATAACGCCACCCGCGGCGCCCCGCCCGTGCTTCATGGATCGCTCTCTCTGAAACACGTCGCGGACCGGTACAGACCTTAGCGGGTGTCGAGCATGAAATCCGAGGGGTCGATCGCCGCGCTTTCCGTGGTCGTGCAGGACGCTCGTTCGAGTCTCCCGCATCGGCCCGAGAGCGTTCAGCGCCTGCGGGGCGTCCCTCCTCTTCTCTGCGCGAAAGATCGGAGGCTCGATTCGACTCGCAATTTCACCGGTCCTTCGATCGAAGCGACGTCTGCCGAAAGTTTCTCCCAGAAAAACCTAAGCGCTGAAAATTGCGGTTCCGAATCTTCTCGTGGTGCCCGGCAAACGTGCGGGCCTTCGCACGACCATGAAACGACTCTCCGGTATCGCCCTTCCCTTGCCCTTCCTCGCCTTGCTCCTCGCGGGCTGCGGCGGCTCGTCCGCCGGCTCGGTCGCCAGCGCGGGAGCGAAAGGTAAGGCCACTCTCAACGTGATCTGGCCCGACCAAATCGCTCGCCAGATCCCGGTGGCCGCGAACAGCCTCACCGTGACCCTCTCCCAGGGCGGATCGGCGGTGGCCACCCAGACGATCGCCCGTCCGGCCGCGGGAACGAACACGACCTCGACGACCTTCACCGCCCTGCCCGTCGGCAGCCTGGACGTCGCGGTTTCCGCGTTCCCGACTACCGACGGCACGGGCGTCGCCCAGGCAAACGGCGCGGGCACGATGGCCGTCTCCGTCGGAACTCCGGGCGCGGTCACCGTGTCGCTCGTTTCAACGGTCTCGACGCTGGCCATCTCGCCGGCGACGCCGCACATCGGCATCGGCGGCACCGGCACGCTGACCGCCTCGGCGCGGGACGCCTCGAACAACATCGTGCTTCTGCAGGCCACGGGCGTCGAGCCCATCACCTGGACGAGCAGCGCGCCGGGCATTCTCACGATCGCCGGTACCGGTCCCGTCGCGACCGCGACCGGCGTCGCGGCAGGCAGCTCTACGATCACCGCGCGCTTCGTGACCGACGACGCGGGCGACGTGGTGACCGGCACCACGTCCGCCTCCGTCGTCGCCGGTTCCGGCACGGTGACCATTAAGTGACCCCGCGGCCCTCCGCTTTAGTCGCCCTGGCAGCCCTCGCTCTGGCGGGCTGCGGTGGCGCGGGCCTGCATGCTTCGGACGCGAAGTCAAAGCGGAAGGGCCGCGCTCTGCTCAACGTCAAGTGGCCCGCGCGGGGTCGGCTGATCCCGGCCGCCGCGAACAGCCTCGTCGTGACGCTCACCAAGGGCGCGACGGTCGTCCGAACGGTGACGATCCCCCGTCCCACCACCGGACAGAACTCGACGGCGACCACCCTGGA
>CAXUKB010000135.1:0-11343 GCA_964251345.1 uncultured Fimbriimonas sp.
GCAGGTCGACACCTTCGACCCCAAGCCGATGCTCCAGAAGTACGCGGGGCAGGCGATTCCCCTCCAGCTCTCTACCGAGCGCAAGACGGGCGCGGCGCTTCCCTCCCCTTTCGGGTTTAAGAAGTACGGACAGTCGGGCCTGGAAATCAGCGACCTCTTCCCCAGCGTGGCCCAGCACGCCGACGACCTTTGCGTGATCCGCTCGATGCACGCCGACGTGCCGAATCACGAGCCGTCGCTCATGCTGATGAACTGCGGCGAGTCGCGCCAGATCCGGCCGTCGCTCGGTTCCTGGACGCTTTACGGCCTGGGCACCGAGAACCAGAATCTGCCCGGCTTCATCTCGATGTGCCCTGGCGGCTACCCCATCCAGGAGACCCAAAACTGGCAGGCAGGCTTCCTTCCCGGCGTGCTGGCGGGCACCTACGTCGACCCGAACAACACGGACATCGAAAAGCTCGTCGAGAACATTCGCAACGACTACACCCTCCCCGAGGAGCAGCGTGCCCAGTTGGATCTCGTTCAGCGCCTCAACAAGCGCCACTTGGCCGAGCGGTCGGAAGACGCCGCCCTCGAGGCTCGCGTTCAGTCATATGAACTGGCCTACCGGATGCAGACCGAGGCGACCGACGCGTTCGACGTGAACCGCGAGTCGCAGGCGACGCGGGACATGTACGGCCCCGGCGCCTTCGCCCGCTCCTGCCTCATGGCCCGGCGGCTCGTCGAGCGGGGCGTCCGCTTCGTCCAGCTCTATCACGGTGCGGGGCAGCCCTGGGACAGCCACGACGACATCGCCGTGCAACACAAGAATCTCGCCCGCGAAAGCGACCAAGCCATCGGCGCCCTCCTCACCGACCTCAAAGGGCGCGGAATGCTGGAGGACACCCTCGTCATCTGGGGCGGCGAGTTTGGCCGCACCCCCACCGTCGAACTGCCCACTCCCGGCTCGAACGCGGGCCACATGAACGGCCGCGACCACAACCACTACGGCTTCTCCTACTGGATGGCGGGCGGTGGCGTGAAGGGCGGACACGTCCACGGCGCGACCGACGACTTCGGCTTTAAGGCCGAGCAGGACCCCGTCCACGTTCACGACCTCCACGCGACGATCCTTCACCTCCTCGGCTTCGACCACACGAAGCTCACCTACCGCCACGCCGGCCGCGACTTCCGCCTCACCGACGTCTACGGCGAGGTCGTCCACGACTTGGTGGCCTAGATCTGGGGGAAGATCGTCAGCCGCAGCTCCGTCGAGCCGTAGGGGACCAGCGTGATCGTCTCGGGTTCGCCCGCCTGACGTACCGAGGGCAGGGGCGGGGTGTACCGTTGTTTCGGATTCTTGGGGTTCGTCTGAAAATCCCAGCCTTCGATCTTCCGTGCCTTGACCTTTAGCGTGGTCGGCGGCACGCTCCAGGGATCGTCGGAAACGGGGTGTCGCTCGAAGACCGCCTGCGACGGATCCGAGGCGAGGCCGTAGTTCCAAGCGCTCTTGGGCGTCGCGTTCCAGGCGGGAAATTCGGCGGTCGCGTAGCGCGGATCCGCGACCGCCGTCCACTCCGTCTCGATCGGAAGCGCGTAGACGAGCGGGCCGTGCTCCAGGGCGATGCCCTTGTCGGGCCAGTGGGTCGCCACGACTCGCATCGGCAGGGTCAGCGTGACAGTGTCGCCAGGGTGGAAGCGCCGATCGAGCGTGACGAAACCGTCCTTGAGCGGCGGCATCTCCATCGCCTTGCCGTTCACCTCAAGGCGCGGGGCGTCGCACCAGGCGGGAATCCGGAACGACAAAGGGAACGAGACCGGGTGCTTCAGCCCGATCTCAAGGTGGATCGTCTCGTCGAACGGATAGCCTGTCCGTTGGGCGATCGTGATCGGTTCTTCATGGCGGCCGACCGTCGTCGTGAGCGTCGAAGGGCCATAGAGCGTCGCCGCGAGTCCCTCCCCGTGCCGCATCCACATGCGAATCGCGTAATTCGGTATGAGCCGGTGGACGTTGCCGCCGCAGCAGGCGGTGTGCCGCCCGGGGTTCGGCTGATACGCCATGAAGTTCGGGCCGTACTCCGGGTGCGTGAGGCTGACGTGGCTTGAGTCCATCGTGGCGATCGTCTGATTCGGGCAGGAGAAGTACTGCACCGCCCGCCAGTCGTTCTTAATCGCGCCGGGCCCCGCGTTGAAGAGGGCGCGCTCGATCCGGTCGCCCCAGATGCCGTCGCCCGTCGCCATCATGAGGTAGCCCCATGACCATGTGTGGTCGGCGATGCAGCATGTCTCGTGTGCGTCGAGCGCGGTCGTCGTCCGGTACCACTCGGTGGTCGAAGGGATGCCGTCGACGAGCATATGGTGGTCGAACACCCGTCTCTGCGCCGCCTGCGCGAACCGGAGGTACTCCTCCTTTCCGGTCGCGACGTAGAGCAGCGCGGGCTGCTTGGCGGTCTCCATGTAGGTCACGCCGTGAGCATCGATCGACGTGTTCGCGAAGACGCGCTCCGTCGAGAGGTCGCCGTGCTCTGGATCGGCGGCCACGGTGAGGTAGTCCGCCCAGGCCTTTTCCGCTAAGGCGAGGAGGGCCGGATCGCCCGTCCGCTCGCAAGCCCAAAGGATCGATTCGATGTTCTCGACGTTTCGGGTCGGCTTTCCGTACGTGGCCCGGTCCCCAAGGTAATGCTTCCGCATGGCCTCCGCGATGCGCATCGCCGACGACGCTTTCGCATCGGCGGTCGCCGAGAGGCCGCGGAAGAGGATCGATTGGGGCCAGCGGTGATAGTCCTCCTTCGGCTCCTTGAAGAACTGCGGCCCGAGGTAGCCGTCCGGATCGGCGTGCGCGAGCGTGTAATCGATCCGCGAGGCCACTTTCGCCATGAGCGCGTCGTCGCCGAGCACGAGGGCGAGGCGGGTCGCGCCGTCGATCCAGTAAGCGTTCTGTTCCCAGGGCCACCAGGACTCGCCCTCTTCTTTGCCTTGCCAGTAGGGCTCGGTGAAGGGCCACGACACGTCCGGTAGGTGGGCGCCCAGGCCGTCTGCCTGCTTCTGAAGATAGACCCGCAGCCAGCCTTCGGGCCGCACCGCGCCTGCGGGCAACTCCTGGAAGGCGCCGTACGTGCGCGGCTTGGGCGTGGCCGCGAGGCTTGGCGCGTCCAGGAGGAGCATCGCCGAGCCCATCGCGGAAAGCAGGAGAAACTCGCGGCGATTCAGCCCTTCTTCACGATCCGGCATCGAGGCGGTTTTACCCGTTGCCCGAAGCCGCCCCCTCTCCAAGGGGTTCATCTTAGGGTCCGCCAAGGAAGGAGGCGCGAAGATGTTTCAAGGCTTCCGCTGGCGTCGCTTTCCACGTGGAGATGGGTGGGTTTGGGATCATCCATCCCCTTTGCGTCGCCAAAGACGCGCCCATGAGTCTCGTCGATCGCATCCTTGGTTCTCGGCTGAAGTCGAGCGAGGAAGGAGAGCATAAGGTCGGGCTTTTCGAGGGGATCCCGATGCTCGGGCTCGATGCCCTAGGGTCGTCGTCGTACGGCCCGGAGGCGGCGCTCACCGTGCTCCTGCCGCTCGGCGCGGCGGCGGCGACCTACGCCCTGCCGGTGATCGGTTTGATTACCGCGCTACTCGTCGTCGTCTATCTCTCCTACCGGCAGACGATCGAGGCGTACCCCAATGGCGGCGGCTCGTTTACCGTGGCGCACGAGAACTTAGGAGCGAAGGCGGGCGTCTTCGCGGCGGCCGCGCTCATCCTCGACTATCTCCTGAACGTCGCGGTGGGCATCTCGGCGGGCGTCGGGGCGCTGGTGTCGGCCTTTCCCACCCTGCACGGCCACGTCCTTGCGATCTGCCTCGGG
Source organism: uncultured Fimbriimonas sp. (assembly GCA_964251345.1). Lineage (GTDB taxonomy): Bacteria > Armatimonadota > Fimbriimonadia > Fimbriimonadales > Fimbriimonadaceae > Fimbriimonas. The sequence goes on from CAXUKB010000135.1 coordinate 3,828, forward strand.
ATCCTCGTCGTGATCACGATCGTGAACTTGCGTGGGGCGAAAGAGTCGGGCACGGCCTTTGCCTTTCCGACCTACCTGTTCCTCGGGTCGATGGCCCTGGTGCTGGGATGGGGCTTCCTCAAGGCACTCGGATCCGGGTTTCATCCGCACCCCGTCGTCGCGCCGCCCGCCCCGGTGGCCGCGGCGGGAGCGGCGGGGCTGTGGCTTCTCGTGCGGGCCTTCGCCAGCGGCTGTACGGCGATGACCGGGGTCGAGGCGGTGAGCAACGGGGTGACCGCGTTCGAGGAGCCGAAGGTCGCGAACGCCCAACGAACCCTCGGCACCATCGTACTCGCGCTGGTCGTGCTGCTCGTGTCGATCAGCCTGCTCGCCCGGTTCTACGGTATCGCGGCGACCGACCCGGACAAAGGTGGATACCAGAGCGTCGTCTCGATGCTGGTGAGCGCGATCGTCGGCCGCGGGGTGCTGTACTACGTCACCCTGGGGAGCACGCTCGCCATCTTGGCGCTCTCCGCGAACACGAGCTTCGCGGGCTTCCCGAGACTCGCGCGGCTGCTTGCCAACGAGGATTTTCTGCCGCACGCCTTCGGCAATCGGGGGCGACGGCTCGTGTACTCGGCCGGGATCCTCGTACTGGCCGCGCTCTCGGCCTTGCTGCTGATCGTGTTCGGCGGCGTGACCGACCGGCTCATCCCCCTCTTCGCGATCGGCGCCCTCTCCGCGTTCACGATGTCGCAGGCGGGCATGGTGGTTCATTGGCGGCGCAACGGGGGCGACCGCCGAAAGATCCTCCTGAACGGCACCGGCGCGGTTTGCACGGGCGCGGCCCTCGTCGTGGTGCTCGCGGCGAAGTTCACCGAAGGCGCTTGGGTCACGCTGATTCTCGTGGCGGCTTTGGTGTGGACGTTCTGGAGCGTCAAGCGGCACTACGAGCACGTCGAGCGGGCGACCGTTTGCGAAACGCCTCTGAACGTCGAGCGCAAGCAACTCCCGTTGGTGATCGTGCCGGTGATGCGGTGGAACCTGGTGACCGCAAAGGCGCTCCGGTTCGCGCTTTCGATGTCGGACGAGGTCGACGCCCTGCACGTCGCGATCGACGACGCGGGAGTCCTGAACATCAACGGGCAGTGGCAGCGTTACGTTGAGGCGCCGCTCCGAAACGTGGGCTGTCCCTTACCCCGTCTCGTCGTCGTGCGTTCGCCCTACCGGCGGCTGTTCGGGCCTCTGCTCCAGTTCTTGAAGGAGACCCAGGAGCGTGCGCCGGACCGCACGGTGGCCATCGTCATTCCCGAGTTGGTGGAGGCGCGATGGTACCAGTACCTCCTCCACAACCAACGGGCGACGGTGCTGCGGGCGGCGCTCCTTCTCCACGGCGGCAGCCGCGTGGTCGTCGTGAGCGTTCCCTGGTATCTCGAAGAGCCGAAGGCATCATCGTAGCCGCATCATCAGGTAAGTTCCTGGGGCGGGAAGATGATGAAGAAGATGATGTTCCTGCGAATGCGATGAGTCAATCCGTACTGATCACCGGAGGCGCCGGATTCATCGGCTCCCACCTCGCCGACGAGTTGCTTGCGCACGGCTACCGCGTGCGTGCGCTCGACTCCCTCGCGCCCCAGGTTCATGGTCCGGACGCGCGGCGTCCGGATTACCTCAGCGAAGACGTCGATCTCCAAGTCGGCGACGTGCGAAACCCCGACGCCGTCCGCAAATCGCTCGAAGGGATCGATTACGTGTTCCACTTCGCGGCGGTGGTCGGCGTCGGCCAGAGCATGTACGAGATCGCCCGGTACACGGACGTGAACGACGTCGGTACCGCGGTGGTCCTTGAGGCCCTGCTGCAAAAGCCGGTGCGACGCCTGGTGATCGCGTCGAGCATGAGCCTCTACGGCGAGGGGCTGTATCGCCGCGCGGACGGCACGATCGCCGAAGCGAAGGAGCGGACCTTGGAGCAGCTCAAGGCGGGCGACTGGCAGGTGCGCGACGAAAAGGGGAACGTTCTCACCCCCGAGCCGACGCCCGAGTGGAAAACGGCGCAGAATCCGTCCATCTACGCGCTGGACAAGTTCCACCAGGAGAAAATGTGCCACCTCATCGGGAAGGCGTACGACATTCCGACGGTGGCGCTCCGCTTCTTCAACGCGTTCGGCACCCGCCAAGCCCTCTCAAATCCTTACACGGGCGTGCTCGCGATCTTCGGATCGCGCTTCCTAAACGACAACCCGCCGCTTATTTTCGAGGATGGACAGCAGCTTCGCGACTTCGTGAGCGTGAAGGACGTGGCGCGGGCCTGCCGCCTGTCGATCGAGCGGGACGAGGCGATCGGGGGAACCTTCAACATCGGTTCGGGGCGGAGCTACACCATCGAGGAGACCGCGCGAAAGGTCGCGAAGGCGATGGGCAAGGAGCACCTCCAGCCGGAAATCTCGGGCAAGTACCGCGTGGGCGACGTACGGCATTGCTTCCCCGACATCTCGCTTGCCGCCGAACGACTGGGCTACGCACCCGAGATCATGTTGGACGACGGCCTCGCCGAGCTCACCGAGTGGGTCGCCGCGCAGACCGCCGAAGACCGCGTGGATCAGATGCGAGCCGAATTGACGTCGCGAGGACTGGCCGTTTGAAGCGGCCATCCCTCGTCGTGGGCGGCGCGGGCTTCATCGGCACGAACGTCGCGGACCGACTTCTCTCCCAAGGTGAGGAGGTCGTCGTGTTCGACAGCCTCGCCCGGGCGGGGGTCGAGCGAAACCTGGAGTGGTTGCGCGCGAAGCACGGCGAGCGGCTCGAGTTTGTGCGGGGCGACGTGCGGGACCGCGCGGCATTGCGGCCGGCGGTCGAGCGCGCGGGTCGCGTGTTCCACCTCGCGGCGCAGGTCGCGGTGACCACCTCGCTCGTCGATCCTATGGATGACTTCGAGCGAAACGCGTTGGGAACGCTCAACGTGCTGGAGGAGATCCGGCGGCTCGATACCCCACCGCCGCTGCTTTTCACCTCGACGAACAAGGTGTACGGCGGCCTCGAAGACGTGCCGCTTGTGTTCCGGAACGGGCGCTATGAGCCTGAGGATCGGCGCGGCGTCGACGAGAGCCGGCCGCTCGACTTCCACAGTCCTTACGGCTGCTCCAAGGGCGCGGCGGACCAGTACGTGATCGACTACGCGCGCACCTTCGGCCTCCCGGCGGTGGTCCTGCGCATGAGCTGCATCTACGGCCCGCATCAGTGCGGGACCGAGGACCAGGGTTGGGTGGCCCACTTTCTCCTGCAAGCCCTTCGGGGCGAGCCGATCACCGTGTTCGGCGACGGCGGACAGGTCCGCGACGTGCTCTACGCGCCGGATCTCGTGGACGCGTTCCTGCTCGCGTTCGAGAACATGGATCGTCTGAGCGGCGGAGCGTTCAACATGGGCGGCGGACCGGGCAACACGGTGTCGCTTCTGGAGCTCCTGGCCCAGATCGAAGCGCTGACCGGCGCCCGTCCCGGGGTCGATTTTGGCGCTTGGCGGCCCGGCGACCAGCGATACTACGTGTCGGACACGACGAAATTCCGGACGGCCACGGGTTGGTCGCCCCGCCACACCGCCTCCGAAGGGATCGCGGCGCTGTACGAGTGGCTCGGCGGGATTCCCGCCAAGCAGGCGGTGGCCGCGTGAAGGCCGCGCGAGTCGCCGCGCCGGGCCGAATCGAAATCGTCGAGGCGCCGATTCCCGAGCCCGCAAAGGGTGAGATTCGCGTCCGGCTTCAGGGCTGCGGCGTCTGCGCGTCGAACATTCCACCCTATGAAGGGCGCGAGTGGTTTTCCTATCCCATGGATCCCGGCGGCCTCGGGCACGAAGGTTGGGGCCGGATCGACGCGCTCGGTGAAGGCGTCGAGGGATTTGCGGTGGGAGATCGGGTGGCGTTTCTGTCCAATCACGCCTACGCGGAATACGACACCGTCTCGACCGACCAGGCGGTTGGGCTGCCCGCCTCGCTCGACGGCGTGCCGTTCCCGGGCGAGCCTCTCGGGTGCGCGATGAACATCTTTAAGCGCTCGCATATCGCCGCGGGCGACACCGTGGCGATCGTCGGCATCGGCTTCCTGGGCGCTTTGCTGACGCGGCTCTGCGCCAACGCCGGGGCGCGCGTCATCGCCATCGCGCGCAAAGACGAGGCGCTCGAAACCGCCCGGACGATGGGCGCGGCGGAAACGATCCGCATGGACGACCACTGGGCGATCGTCCAGCGAGTAAAAGATCTGACCGGCGGCAAGGGGTGCGATGTCGTCATCGAGGCCGTCGGCAAGCAGTGGCCGCTCGACCTTGCGACGGAGATCGTCCGCGAGATGGGCCGCCTCGTGATCGCGGGCTACCACCAGGACGGCCTACGGAACGTCAACATGCAGGTCTGGAACTGGAAGGGACTGGAGGTGACCAACGCGCACGAGCGTGAGGGCGCGATGTACCTGCAAGGGATCCGGGAGGCGGTCGCGGCGGTGGAGAAGGGCGAGCTGGATCCTTCTCCGCTGTACACGCATCGCTTCGGCCTCAACGACCTGGGAACCGCCCTGGACCTGACGCGCGACCGTCCGGCGGGTTTCATGAAGGCCCTGGTGGAGTTCGAGTAGTGCGGGTGATGATGACCGCCGACGCGGTCGGCGGAGTCTGGACCTACGCGCTCGACCTCGTACGCGCCCTGCCCGACGTCGAGTTCACCGTCGCCACGATGGGTCGTCGCCCCTCGCCGGATCAGATTACCAATCTCCCCGCGAATCTCACCCTTCACATTGGCGACTACCGTCTGGAGTGGGAGGAGAACCCTTGGGACGACGTGTGGACGGCGGGCGATTGGCTGCTCGCCCTTGAGGACGACGTGCGCCCGGACGTGGTACATCTCAACGGCTTCGTCCACGCCGCGCTGCCCTTCCGCGCCCCCGTCCTCTCCGTGTTCCACTCGGACGTCCTCTCGTGGTGGCAGGCAGTCAAGGGCGTCGCCGCCCCCGCCGAATGGGATCGCTACCGCGACGAGGTTCGGCGCGGTCTTCAGGCGGCGGGCCTCGTCGCCGCCCCGACGCGGGCGATGATCGACGAGGCCGAACGGCTCTACGGTCCGTTCCAACGCACCGCGACCCTCCCGAACGGGCGCGACGGCATCGTGCCCGGGTCGAAGGAGCCCTTTGTGTTCGCCGCCGGGCGCATGTGGGACGAGGCGAAGAACGTCGCCGCCTTAGACTCGCTCCAGGTCGCGTGGCCCGTTCGAATCGCGGGCGAGGGTTCGCCTCTAGGACGGCTTCCCTCCGCCGAGGTGCAAGACCTGATGGTGCGGGCCTCGATCTACGCGCTGCCCGCGCGGTACGAGCCGTTCGGGCTTTCGGTGCTCGAGGCGGCGCTCGCGGGTTGCGCGCTCGTCCTCGGCGACATTCCGACCCTGCGCGAGAACTGGGACGATCGCGCGCTCTTCGTCGAGCCGGACGACCACGAGGGACTTCAAATGGCGGTCACGTCGCTCATCGAGGATCCGAATCTGCGGACGAGTCTCGGTGCGAGGGCGCGAACGCGGGGGCTCGAATTCAGCCTTGAGCGGTTCGGGCAAGGCTACCGCGAGATCTACGGTCGTCTTGGGAGGGACGGGGAGTCCGCGCAGAGAGAAAGGAGGTTCGCGGAGGGGCGGACGACCTCCCCCCCCCCTCAGCGAGCCTCATCCGGCCTCCATAGGCTCAGCGTTTCCTTACCGGGAGAGAGACGATGAACGTCAAAATCTTCTGCCACTCGCTGCTCTCCGACTGGAACCACGGCAACGCCCATTTTCTGCGCGGAATCGTTACCGAGTTGAAGGCGCGCGGCCACGACGTCGAGGTCTTCGAGCCGAAGGACGCCTGGAGCCTCACGAACCTTCTCGCCGACCGGGGGTCGGAGGCCATCGAGGGCTTTCGCCGCGCCTATCCGGGGCTCGACTCGACGCCGGTCGATCTCGTCACCCTCGACTTGGACAAGGCCCTGGCAGGAGCCGACCTCGTGCTCGTTCACGAGTGGTCGGACCACGACTTGGTGCGCCGAATCGGGGAGCACCGCGCCCGACACGACGATCTCCTCCTCTTCCACGACACCCATCACCGAGCGGTAAGCGAAGAACGGTCGATGGCCGCGTACGACCTCTCCCACTACGACGGCGTTCTCGCCTTCGGCGGGGTGATCCGCGATCTCTACCTTCGGAAGGACTGGGCAAAACAGGCATGGACTTGGCACGAGGCGGCCGATCCGCGCGTGTTCCATCCCATGCCCGAAGTCGAGAAGACGATGGATCTCGTGTGGGTCGGCAACTGGGGCGACGAGGAGCGGACCGCCGAACTCCATGAGTTCCTCCTCAATCCCGTGCGCGACCTCGGACTGCGGGCGACCGTCTATGGCGTCCGTTATCCGGACCACGCCCTCCGGGCCCTGAAGGAGGCCGGAATCACGTACGGCGGCTCGATCGCGAACTACGACGCGCCGCTCGCCTTCGCCCGGGCGCGGGTCACCGTCCATGTCCCCCGCCGTCCCTACGTCGAGGCGTTGCCCGGCATTCCGACGATCCGCCCGTTCGAGGCGCTGGCCTGCGGCATTCCCCTCGTCTCCGCGCCGTGGAACGACGCGGAGGGGCTATTCACTCCGGGCGAGGATTTCCTCGTCGCGCGGGACGGGGCCGAGATGCGGGGCCATCTCCGTCGCCTGCTCGACGATCCCGCCTTCGCCGCCGCGCTCGCGGCGAGGGGACGGGAAACCATTCTCGCTCGCCACACCTGCGCCCACCGAGTGGACGAGTTGATGGCGATTATCGAAGAGCGGCGTCCTACCCTCGCTTCGATCCCCTAACGGTTCCCATGCAGATTGCCTTCTTCGGATCCAGCCTCGTGTCGGCCTATTGGAACGGGGCCGCCACCTACTACCGCGGCATCATTCGCGCCCTCCACGAGCGCGGCCACCGGGTCACGTTTTACGAGCCCGACGCCTACGAGAGACAGCAGCACCGCGACATGAATGACCCCGATTGGGCGACCGTCGTGGTGTACGACAACGCGGAGGACGCCGCGATGCGGTGCCTGGACGACGCGCGAAACGCGGACCTCATCGTGAAGGCGAGCGGCGTCGGCGTGTTCGACGATCTGCTGGAGGCGGGCGTCGCGGCCCTCAAAACTCCGAAAAACCTCGTCGCCTTTTGGGACGTCGACGCACCCGCGACGCTCGATCGCATGGCGAACGATCCCACCGATCCCTTCCGCCAAGAGGTGCCGCGCTACGACCTCGTGCTGACCTACGGTGGCGGCAATCCCGTGATCCGGGCCTACGAAGGCTTTGGCGCCCGGGAGTGCATCCCGATCTACAACGCGCTCGACCCCAGCACCCACTACCCGGTCGATTCCGAAGCGCGGTTCGCGGGCGATCTCGGCTTCCTCGGCAATCGCCTTCCCGATCGCGAGGCGCGGGTCGAGGAGTTCTTCCTGCGCGCCGCCGCGATGGCGCCCTCCGGCAAGTTTCTCTTGGGAGGAAGCGGTTGGGGCGACAAAG
>CAXUKB010000136.1:0-11292 GCA_964251345.1 uncultured Fimbriimonas sp.
CGTCTACTCCCTGTGTCAACCTCACATTCACGAATTGGAGTCGCTCCAGTCCACGAAGGACAACGAGCGCGTCCACTCCTGGTTCGGCGAGCCGCTCGCGGAAATACTCTAAATTTCCCACGAGGCCCGGTGATGGATCGGGTGGCAGTGGATCGCCCGCCGCGATACGGAAAAGGGTGTCGCGGTCGCGCTGAGTAAGTGCGATTTTGCGGCGACGATCGGGATCCCTCGTATTGCCGTTTACAAGGTATTGGTCGCGTGTTTCCGCACTCCGCTCGGGCGGGAGACGCTCGCAAAGCGCGGCAAGTAGAAGTGTAACTGTCGTAAGTCTCTGCTGTCCGTCGATGACGAGAAACTCGGGAGCCGCACCGCCGTGGACCGTCTCCCTTTGCTCAATGTACACTACTGCTCCGATGAAATGGCGGTACGCAGGGCCCCGTTCAGCGGAAGCCAGTACGTCCTTCCAGAGTTGCTCGCACTGCGTCCGGGTCCACGTGTACGTGCGTTGATACACCGGAATGGAGAAATGGGCCATTGGCCCAAGAAATTGGAGGAGGTTGCCCTCGTTTGCCGTCACCGGGCAACTTTACCGCCACTGGACTGACCGATTTGGGACCTGGATCAGCGCTCGCACGGCGGGTAGCCTCGGCCGATGCTCGTTTTGCTCTTCGTCGTGTGTGGCGCCTTAGGGTTCGGCATCGGCCGGCTCTGGCGTCGCCGGCGCGTTGCTCAGCTTGTCGGACGCGGTGAAAAGATCGATCTGCTCTTGCTGCTCAGCGCGCCGAGGATTCTTCCGGAGGAGCATCTTCGGGCGTCCGCTCGCGAGGCGTTCGGACGCGAAGCGGATAGGGTCGTTACCCGAGGGACGGGCGGCACGATTCGCATCGACGGCTACGCGTTGATCGCACTGCCCGCGCCCGAGCCGATGGTGTCGGACCTTGAGGACGCGGCCGAGGGAATTCCCGAACTTCGGATGCGGATCGCGTTCCTCGAGCACAAGGCATTCATCATCGTGACCTGCGTCGAGCGTCCGAAGCAGGCGTCGCGTGACGACGCCTACGCTTACGTAGGCCGTCTTACCGCCGCGCTGGCCGACGACACGGCTCGCCTCGTCTATTCGCCCGAGACGCGACGGGGCAATCTCGTGAACGATGAGACGCTGGCGGGGCTCCGGAGCGGCGATCCGCTCGCCACGATGCGGTCGGTGACGTTCGACGCGATCGGCTTAGTTTCGGGCGAGGACCCGCAAATGGTCGCGGCGACCGCCGAAGCGCGACGGCGGCTCCCGGAATTCGTCGCAGCCGTTCGTTCGGGCCGCCGCTTGGAGATGTGCCTTGTGAAGGGCCCTTTCACGGATGGGACGCACACCGAATTCATGTGGGTCGCGCCGACAGAAGTCGTGGGCGAGGCGATCCGAGGCACCTTGACGAACGCGCCGTTTCAGGTGCGAGGGTTGTGCAAGGGCTCGACCGTCGAGGTCGCTTTCGCCGAGGTTTCCGACTGGTGCTACCCCGGGGAGACGGGAATGGTCGGAATGTTTACCGAGAAGATCGTGCGAAGCGCCCTGTAACGAAGCGCCTCGCGACGAAGTGAACTACTCGATTTCCAAGCCGGAAAAGCGGTCGGCGATCGGATCGCTCTTCGCGTTCGCCCGCGCGAGCTCGCGGGCCATCCGCAGGCGGCTGCCGAGTTCTTTGGCGCGGGCGGCGGCCTGCGGGTCGGCGGTGAAGCGGCCGGGATCGATCGCCTTCATCAGATCGTCGTACGCTTTCTCGACTTGGTGCGCCGACGCGCTCTCCTCGACGCCGAGGAGCCGTCGTGCGATCTCCACCGTCATGGGGGGAGGTGGCGGGGTCGACGGCGTGGCGGGAGGCGCGGGCTTCTCCATCGCCTCCCGCAACTCCGCCTCTGCCTGGTCGTCGACGCCCGAGACCCGGTCCCAGCCGTGGTTCACGTAGCCGCGCACGATGTCGTAGGCCCGTCGGCCGCTGCTCATAAGGTTAGTATCGCATAGGCATTTACCGCAACGGGACCCGCCGTGGCAAATGCCCCTTCTCGGCCGGCCCGAACGCTAAGGCTCGTCGCCGAACGCCAGTTCGACGCCGCGGGCCGCAAGTCCCACCTTGGGCAGGAGTGCAGCCTCGTCGGCGGTGTGCCACGCCACGCGGTCGGTGGTGCCGTCGAGTTCGTCGGCCAGAGTGCCGCCCACGATCTCGGCGCGGTAGACGAACCGGATGGCCTGCGTCGTGCCCGAGGCCGCCGCGAACGTCTCGCTTTGAACCTCGATCAACGCTCCGAGCCGCACTTCCAGTCCCGCTTCTTCGCGCACCTCGCGGATCGCCGTCTCCTCGGGATGTTCGCCGAATTCTAACCCGCCGCCGGGGAGCGTCCAAAGACCGGGATCGTTGCTGCGATCGCCAAGGCGGCAGAGCAGAAGGCGATCGTCTTGGACGATCAGAGCGTAGGCGGCGAGGCGTTGGGTCATTCGCGTGGCGAGTCGCCGGATAAGGAATTCAGGTGCGAGACCGAGACGGTCTCGCCTTCCGGAGATTAGGCGGCGACGGGAACGCCCGAGAGCTCGGCCACCGTCTCGGGGTAGCAGCCCATGACCGCCCGCACGGCGGCGCGAACGTCCGGGCGCAGATCGTGGTGCGGATGCTCTTCCGACTCGGCGACGGAAAGGAGGGCCTCACGGGCCGTCTCTATCGAACCGACGGCTTCCCGGAACCAAGCCACGGCTCGCCCGTCGTCGAGTTGGAGCCGCGTCTGGTTGATCCTCAGGAAGGTCGCCAGCGCAAGGAACGCCGTCGCTTCCACGCCTGCGTCGAGCGGGCGCATTCGTACGAACCCCGCGAGGAATCGCCCCGCCTGATCGAGGAGCTCCTGACTGTCGCCATACGCGTACTGGTAGAAGGTTGCCTCCTCCAGACGTGCATAAGAAAAGTGCTGCACTTTCTTGGTCGCCTGGAGATTGATCCAGAGGATGTCCTGGACAGTGAGATAGTGAAGCTTCGCCATAGATGCGACCAAAGGAGATTTTACTCGAAACCCAGTAGACGTCCGACCGGGTCCATTTTAGGGTGGAAACTCTCGTCCCCCCTGAATCGATCGTCGAAGCCGTTGAGGAGGCAGGGCTCGTTTATACTCACGACACCTCCCCTGGCATCCGACGCGAGCGACGCGGCGAGGGTTTCGTGTACTTGAAGCCAAAAGGTGGGGAAGTCGAGGACGAGAAGACCCTCGCCCGCATTCGCTCCCTCGCGATCCCGCCTGCTTACGAGCGGGTCTGGATTTGCAGCCGTGCGAACGGTCATCTTCAAGCGACCGGAATCGACGCCCGCGGACGCAAGCAGTACCGTTACCATCCGGGTTTTCGGGAAGCGCGCGACGCGCATAAGTTTCACCGACTCGCCGACTTCGGATCTCACCTGCCGCGGTTGCACAAGCGGATCGAGTCGGACCGAGCCCTAAAGGGAATGCCGAAGGAAAAGGTCTTGGCGACGATCGTCGACCTCCTCGAGCGCTCGTTGATCCGCGTGGGCAACGAGGAGTACGCCAAGGAGAACGGCCACTTCGGGCTGACGACCCTGCGCAACCATCATGCCGAGGTCCACGGCGGGGAGGTGGACTTTCACTTCGTCGGCAAGTCGGGGGTCGAGCATGACGTCGCCTTGCGTGACCGCAAGCTCGCGAACGTGGTGAAGAAGCTCCAGGAACTACCCGGCCAGGATCTCTTCCAGTACGTGGCCGAGAACGGCCAACCGCACGGGGTGACGAGCGACGACGTGAACGGCTACCTCAAGGCGGCGACGGGCGACGACTTCACCGCTAAGGACTTTCGAACCTGGGCCGCCTCCGTGCGCGCTTTGGAGACGCTCGCCGGAAGGGGCGTGCCGGGCACCCAAAAGGAGGCGAAGGCCGCCATCAACGAAACGATCAAGGCGGTCTCGAAGGAGTTGGGAAATACGCCGTCCGTCTGCCGCAAGTGCTACGTCCATCCGGCGGTGCTGGAGGCGTTCGCTTCGGGAAAGCTCCTTTCGCACGGCAAAGCGGAAAAGGCGCTGATCGCGATGCTCCGCGAAGAGGCGAGGGAGAAGGCGGAGTGCGCGAAAGACGCTCTATAGAGGATGCGTATTCTAGGCGAAACGTCCCGACCCGCCGACCCGTTGTATACGTTAGGACCATGATTCTTCCGCTCGGCCTCGTCGCCCTCGCCGCCGCCCAAAATCCGCTCGGGCTGGGGGGCGTGACGGGCCAGCTTCCCGCCAACTCCAGCAACGTGCGATTCCAGACCGTTGCTCAAGGAGTTGACGGCCTTTCGAACGTCTCCGGACTTTTCGTGTTCAACGAGGCGACGGGATGGATCAACTACTGGCGCGCCAACCATCAGGGCGCGGCGCCGAGCCTGGAGCAGGGCTTCTTCAACAACTGGCGGATGGTCGCGATTCATGTGGGAGGATGTCCGACCGACGGTTACGGCCTCAACGTTCTCCGAATGGATCGCCGCATCGACCGGGCGACGATCTGCGCGTTGGAAACCATTCCGCCGCGCAACGCACGGACGAGGGCCGTGGCGACCGCTCCGTGGATCGTCCTGCGCGTCGAGCGCGGCGCGTTCGACTTCAACCTTCAGGTCCAGCGCATGGTGGGCTACGCTTCCGGCGCCCAGACGGTGGCGGGGGGCTCCACCGTACAGGTCGGCGGGGCGACCGTCACCTTCGGCCCCGGTGGATCCGGCGGCGGCTACTGCCCGCCGAAATGACCCTAACGATTCCTTCGGAAGAACGTCGCCATGTCGACGAAGCCGTACAGAGACGCGGTCTTAAAGGTGATCGTGGCATCGTCGACGACACTCCGAACCGCGTCGTTCCAGTCTTGTCGGCGTGCCGTGGCCAACTCCGCGCCGGTTGAATTCATGAAATAGCCCAACGAGAGGTGCGGCGTGTAGGATTCGGACGCCCCGACCCCGAGGGCTTGACGATAGCGCTGACTGAGCGCTTCTCGTTCGGCGACGAAGCGCCCGAAGGCGCCGTCGTCGTGGGGTTCGAGGCGGACGACGATCGCGCCGCCCCAGTGACAGAGGTCGCCAAATCCGAACGTTAAGTTCCACTCCTGAGCGGCGAACGCCTCGACGCCGTCGAGAAGGGCGTCGTCGAACGCCGCGGAGGCGGGAAGGCGGTCGAGCGTCGTCCGTAAGCCGTCGCGCACGGAGGCATGGCAACGGGAAAGGTCGGCCACGTTCGCCACGTCGAAGGCGGTGACGTGGTACGACGACGTCGGCAACGTGCAGAGACCGTAAGCGTGGAGCAACCGGTCGGAGTTAAGCGAATCGAGGCCTTGTAAAACTCGGCGAAAGAACCCAAGCGCGGGGTCCTCGTCGACGTCGCAGGCGAGCGTCTCGACGCCGTTCTCGGGCCGGTAGGGATTTCCTGGGGCATCGAAAAGAAGCGAGAAGCCTGGAAACCGTGCCCACCGCGGCGTCAGGCCGGCGATCTTCGGCTCGGTGATCGCGATCATAACGCGTCGAGCGTTCCTTGCTCGAATGTGACGTCTTCATAGAGCTCGTCAAGGGGCAGTTCGAGACCGACCGAAGGGACGAGGGCGGCGGTGCCCGCGAGATAGACGCGACGGAGCCAACCTTCTTCGCGTCGTTCGAACACCTCGATTCGGGGGACGTCGGTCTCGACAAGCACGATTTCCCGAATGGTCGAGACGAGCGCGTAGTCGTCGAACTTCGATCGTCGGTCGAACCGCTCGGTGCCCGGGGAAAGAATCTCGAAAACGACTTGCGGGTTCTCAACGACACCGGCACGCTCGTTCGAGAAGCCCGGCGGGCAGGCGATCGTGCCATCGGGATGGTAGCCGGATCCCGTCCGCTCGATCGAGACCTTCGCATTCTCGCCGTAGAAGCGACAACCTCTGCCACGAAGCACGTTGCCGCAGATCCGAGCCAAGTTTGCCTGCACGACGACATGGCTGCCGCTTGCCGACATCATCGTGTAAACCTGGCCCCGGGATAGTTCGACTCGCTCGGGGGAAGCCTCGTCCAAATCGAGGTAAGCCTCGAAGGAGACGCCTTGAAGCGCCGGAGTTGCCACCATAAAATATTATAGGGCGAGACCGGATGGTCTCGCCCCGAGAAGTGGGGGCAGTCTAGGCCGAGGCTTGCGCCACGTTCTCGCCCTTGGGCTCTTTCGCCTTCACTTCCCACATCCGAACGGTCTTGTCCTGGCCGCAGGCGGCGAGACGGGATCCGTCGGCGCTGAACGCGACGCAGTTGATCGGACGCTCGGAGGCTTCGATGCGGATGTTGCCGATACCCTTGGCCGCGTTCCAGAGACCGACCGTGCCGTCTCGCGAGCCAGAGGCGAAAAGCCACCCGTTGGGATGGAACGCCATGCTCTCGATGGGTTTCTGGTGGCCGAACATCATCTTCACCAGGAGGCCGTCCGCGAGGGAGAACACGCGAATCGAGAGGTCCACGCCCGCCACCGCGAGGTAGCGGCCGTCGCCGCTGAAGGCGAGGCTGGTGACGGTCGAGCGGATCTGGCGGATGGTGTGCAGAAGCGCGCCATTCGCGGCGTGCCAAAGCTTGACCGTGGCGTCCGCGGAGCCGGTGGCGATGTACTTGCCGTCGGGCGACCAAGCGACGGCGGTGACCGCCTCGGTGTGGTCGCTCTTTCGGAACACGCCGGAACCGTCTTCAGTGCGGTGCATCGTCACTGCGTGCAGCAGGGATCCGCTAGCGACGGCGGTTCCGTCGGGCGAGATCGCGACGGAACTCACCCACTCCTCCTGGCTCGTCTTCCAGGAATCGACCTTCTGCCCACTCAGGCGGTACAACGAGATCTGGCTCTCTGCGGACCCGGCGGCGAACAGGCGATCGTTCGAGAACGGAAGAAGGGTCGAGACGGTGCCCGCCTCAAGCTTCGTCCGGCGGGCGGGCTCGCCCGTCTTCTCGTCCCACCAGATGATCTCGTTGTCGAACGCGCTGGACACGAGCTGATTCGTGTCGGGCGCGAAGGCGACGCTGTAGACGGGGGTCTTGTGGGCCTTGAGCACCCGCTTGCGGGAGAGCACGATGGGTCTCTGCGGCGCAGCGCGACGCGGCGCAGGCGCCTCCTGAAGGCCGCCGCCCGCAAGGACGGCGTCGTACTCCATCCGCTTGACGGAATCGACGAGCGTGGTAAACGCCTCGTTGATACGCGCCATCGTTTCGTGCGCCCGTGGGTCGGACGAAACGTCGGGGTGATGCTTGCGGGCGAGTTGCCGGTACGCCCGGCGCAGAGTTTCGTCGTCTGCGCCGGGCGCGACTTCGAGAATCTGGTAAAAGTTAAGGGTCAGGGTGTTCAAGGCGACCAAGGATCGTCTCCCAAACGGGTGACGGCGACGAGTTTATATGACGTTGCCCACCAGCTCATCATCGCGCCGCGTGCTCGGTCTGGAACCTATTGTGTAAGGTTTGGGGTCCGTAGGTCCACCCGTTTCGCCGCAAAAATGAAAGATTCCCCGCCTTGGGGCTCGCTCTCCACGCTACTAGCCGCTCTGGACCTCGATACCAAGCCTCGCCGGGTCCTCGTCGTCGAAGACGACACGGCAGTGCGCACGGGGCTTTCAGGCGTTTTGGAGGCATGTGGCCATCAGGTGGACGCCCGCGAAGGCGTCGAACTCGAGGAGCTTCCTCTCGCCCCTTACGGGGCGGCGTTCCTCGATCACTATTTCCTCTCCCGCTCGATGAACGGCGTTTCGCTCGCGCCCGAACTGATCCGCGGGAACCCCCAGATCCGCATCGCGGCGATGAGCAGCGATGCGGGCAAGAACGCCGAGATAGTCCGCATGGGAGCGAGCCTTGCGATCGCCAAGTCGGCGTTGCGGAGGCTGCTCTCGGAGGCGGGCGGGATCTACTGAGCCGGAACCGGGATGCCGCCCACCGCGCCCACCGCGAACTCCGTGTTGTCCTTGTCGACCATCAGGTGGACCGTCGCAGCCGCACCGACCTCCTGCGCGTGCTCCCAGGTCCCGCTCGCGGTGTCCCGCCAGTAGACGACGTAGGGGGTGCCCGGGGTGGCGTTCCAGGTCAGGGTCGTGTCGTGGCCCTGCTTTCGGTCGATCCGGACGCGTGTGGGGGGTATCCCCGCGTTCGCGAGGCGGTCGACGGCCAAAAGGTTGACCTCCGCATTCCGCGCGAGATAGGGAAAGTCGACGTGCTCCGGTAGGTCGTCGGGCGTGTGCTGGTGGGTGTAGTCCTCGACCATCTCGGTGAGGCGCACGGCGGTAAAGCCCTGATTGTTGAACGGCGTGTGGTCGCCGCCGCGTCCGAACCGATCCTTTCGGAACACAAGCTTGACCGCGTTGCCCTTGCCCTGCGTGCGCTGGACCCACTCGATCCAGCGGGCTAGTTCGCGCCCGTGGTGCGTCTCGACGGCCTCGCTAAACACGCGGAGGTGTTTGTCGTCGTGCGTGCCGGTGCCGTTGCGGCTGTTGCCGATCATGTCGTTGCTCAGCACCGCGTCGATCGGCCATTCTTCCGCTTTGGCGCGCGCCGCGAGGGCAGTGGAGCCGTTCAGTCCCTGCTCCTCGCCGCTGAAGGCGACGAAGAGCATCGGGTGGCGTCGGGGACGTCCGGCCATCGCCTTGGCAACCTCCAGCGTGGCGGCGGTGCCGCTGCCGTCGTCGTTCGCGCCGGGCGCGCGGAGGCCCACGTCGGCTGGGCCGCTCATGTTGATCGAGTCCATGTGGCCGCCCATGATGACGAGGCCGGGCAGGGGATCCGGCACGTTGGGCTCGAGTCGGCAGATCACCTCGACGGTCGTCCCGTCCGCCGGGATTCGCGGTCCTTGCTTGATGTCGTAGCGGAACGTCTCGACCTTAGCGCGGCCTCCGTAAGGCCGCTCGACGCGGTGTGGCGGTTGTTCCAGGACGAGAGTTTCTCGATCGTCGCGCGCAGGGCGGCCGGATCGATCGGGGGAAGGGGTGCGAGCATCATGGCGAGGGCGACGAGCACGGCTCTAGGATACGCTTCCGTTCAGGGTTGCCCGCCGACTTTACGAACGATCGTTCAGGGCAAAGTGAGCCGCCCTGGGCCCTTGGTCGCCATCGTAAGCTCCCCAAAGGTAGAATGATCGTTACTGTGACGACCCAGAAGAAGCCCATGGCCAAGCCGACTTGGTCTAAAAACACTTTTTTCTGGATCGCCGGAATCCTCGTGCTCCTTGCCCTCGTGGGCATCGTCTTCGGCGACCGGGCGATCCGCGATCCCGGACAGAAGGCCGAGCACATCCCTCTTTTCGTGCTGTA
Source organism: uncultured Fimbriimonas sp. (assembly GCA_964251345.1). Classification (GTDB taxonomy): domain Bacteria; phylum Armatimonadota; class Fimbriimonadia; order Fimbriimonadales; family Fimbriimonadaceae; genus Fimbriimonas. Next base: position 9,298 of record CAXUKB010000136.1, read on the forward strand.
CCTCCTGGCGGCGATCATCATGGGCGTCAACGGCGTCCTCAGTCACCGTCAGACCCTCCAGCAGCACGACGAAGAGACCGGAGAGTCCACCGAAACCCCATGATCCACTGCACCGGCTGCGGCAAGCCCATCGACAAACTCCCCACCTGGCTCGCGGGCACGAAGGTCGACTTCGTCTGCAACAACTGCCCTAATCGCTCGACCAAGAGCATCGCCTTCACCCAAATCGAGGAGAGCCCCAAGCTCTCGGCCCGAGCGGACGACGGCGAGGAGATCGACGAGGAAGAGATCGCCGACGACGTCGACGAAGCCTAAAGCGGCTTCTTAGGGCGAGAGATCGTTCGCGATCTCTCCTTAACGGCTCCGTCTACGCCTCTCATCCGGAACTTCGGGTCTATGGCCTCCGCCCAACGGCGCATGGACATGAAGGAGTGCCTCGAAGCCTGCGAGGCTTGCCTCGAGGCGTGCGTCGCCTGCGCGGAAAAGTGCCGCGAGATGGGGCATCGGGAGATGGCCGACCTCTGCGACGCGTGCGCGGATGAGTGCCGAAAGTGCATGGCGGCGATGCGGAAGGGTTCCGATGTGGAGTGCGCGCTCTGCGCGCAGATCTGCGCCGACTGCGGGAAGGAGTGCTCGACCGTGGACGAGGCGACGCACCGGCATTGCGCCGAGGCCTGCGCCCGCTGCGCGGAGGAGTGCGGGAAGATGGCGGTCTAGGCCGCCTTACCGGTCCCGAATCGCTTCGCGAAGCATCCCCGCCGCCTTGACGTGGGCACGGTGCCCGCTTCGTTCCCCCACGAAATTAAGATCGCGTAGCGGAATGCCCGCCAGGTAGAGATCGCCCATAAGGTCGAGCAGCTTGTGACGTGCGGGTTCGTCGCTGAAGCGAACGGCGTTCTTGTAGCCCTCGTCGCCGAGGATGACCGCCGAGTCCGCGCCCAAGCCTCGTCCCAGGCCGAGTTCGATGAGCTTCGGCACCTCTTCCAGAAGGGCCAAGGTGCGGGCGGGCGCGATCTCGGTCGGGAAGGCGCCGACCGCGTCGGTGGCCTCGAAGGTCTGGGCACCGGGCCACCGCTCGCCCAAGTCGTAGACGAACCGGCCGTGGCCGGAGCCTTTACCAATCGACAGGCTCATGTTTCCCTCTTGGAGAAACACACGGCGATAGAGGTCGGGCGTCGCCCGCACCTCGCCCTCTACGATCCCTACCGCAAGAATCGCTTCCACGTAAGGCAGGGCCGAGCCGTCGAGCCCCGGAAGCTCCGGAGCGTCTAATTCGACTTCCGCGTCGGTGATCTCCAGCCCCGCGAAGGTCGCCATGAGGTGCTCGACGGTGCCGACGGAGCCGAGCTTCGTGCTTCGCGTCGTGTCGGTCACGTTTTCCGGGCGTGCGAGCGTGCGCTCCGCGCCATACCGGAAGGCGATGCCGTCGCTCCCGGGGTGAATCGTGAGCCGTACCGGGACTCCGGTGTGAAGCCCCTTGCCCTCCAAGACGACATCGTTCGCGACGGTTCGTGCGGAGTGGGTCATTGTTCCATCTCTTGGATTCGCTTTTCCACGCGCATCAGACGCTTCATAAGCTCGGGGAGCTTGGTGACGATCGATTGCGCGCGCATTTCGACGATCGCGGGCTTTGCCGGAAAGCCCCAGTAAGGTCCGGGCTCCAAGATCGTTTTCGACACGCCCGATTGGCCGCCGACTTGGATGTCGTCGCCGACCTCGACGTGGTCGGCGACGCCGGCTTGCCCCGCGAAAACGCACCGCTCGCCGATGATCGTCGATCCCGCGATTCCCACTTGACTCGCCATCACGGTATGCGCCCCGATGCGCGTGTTATGTCCGACTTGCACGAGGTTATCTAGCTTCACGTCCGCTCCGACACGCGTTTTTCCCGCGGTCGCGCGGTCGATGGTGGTGTTCGCCCCGATCTCCGTGTCGGGACCGATCTCCACGCCGCCGACCTGCGGAATCTTGACCTGCCGCTTGCCGTCCCAGACG
>CAXUKB010000137.1:0-11258 GCA_964251345.1 uncultured Fimbriimonas sp.
ATTCTTCGTCAATAACACCCCGAACCCCCACAAGTACACACAGGATGCCGTCGGCCGGGTCACGTGTCGATAAGAGACCGGCCCGGGGGTGCGCCTGCCGCAGGTTCACGACCCCGTTAAGCAGGGCCTTATCACCCCTTACGTCGAGATCGCCCGGGCGAAGGCAACGGTGGCGTACGTGGGCGACGGCCTCAACCGCTGGCCCGCGGCGCACGTCCTCGACGTCGCCCGTCTCTACCGGCTCGTCTTGGAGAAGGCGGAGCCGGGAAGCCGGTACCACGCGGTCGCGGAGGAAGGCATCCCGGTTCGGGACATGGCGGAGACGATCGGCCGGGGCCTGAAGCTGCCGGTGGTCAGCCTCTCGCCGGAGGAGGCGCCCGCGCACTTCGGCTGGCTCGGCGCGTTCGCCGGCTACGACCTCCCCGCGTCGAGCGCCCTCACCCGCGAGCGGCTGGGCTGGAATCCCACCGGCCCCGGCCTCATCGCCGACCTCGAAGCGATGGATTACTTCCCCGCGTAGGGCCGCACGAAAAGGACGAGGGGGAACCGGGGTCCCACGGGACCAGGCCGAGGGTTCGTGCGGCCGTCACCCGCTCCGAGAGGCACGGTTGACGGGCACGATCCTCCCTCGCCCGGCGGCATCCTCCCTTCGTCTCGCTCGCGACGAAAGGGCTCAGGGCCGGTCGTCGGCCGTCCAGAGCTTAAGCACGCTGCCCGCGTCGACGCTGCAGAGGGTGCGGCCGTCATGGGTGAACCAAAGCAGAACGACCTCGGCGTCGTGGCGACCGATCACCCCGAGATCGCGACCGGTCGCCACGTCCCAGAGCCGAACCTCGCGGTCGTTACCGCCGCTTGCGAGCCGACGTCCGTCGGGCGACCAGGCGACGCCGTCCAGCGCCTGGGAGAGTCCCTCGAAGCGGCTCACGGTCGCCCTTCGGAAGTCCAGCACGCCCAGATCGCCGGATCGCGACCCGGCGGCGACGCGACCGCCGTCCCGGGAGAACGCGAGACAGGTGATCTGGTCGCGACCGAGCCGGCCCGAGCCGACGCGACGCCAGGTCCTCGCGTCCCACACGCCGACGTTCCCCGCCTCGTCCCCTGCGGCGAGCCACCGCCCGTCGTCCGAGAACCACGGGAGCGTCGCCCCGGACACCCCGTCCAGGGTCGCGGTCCGCTTTCCGGTCGCCATGTCGTACACTGCCAGGTGGGTCGCGTCCAGCGAGAGGGCGAGCCGATCGCCGCTTGGATTTGCGATGGGTGACCACCACCCCGACATGTTGGGAAAGGGGAGGCGCAAGGGAGGATAGCGCCCCTGAAGGTCGTTGGTCAGGATGGTCTTGCCGCTCTCCACGGTCATTCTATAGCGGCCCGTCAGGTCGACTCCCAATCCGGCCGGAGTCGCTCTGACGGGTCGGTGTTGGAGGGGCGCGTCCGCGTCGAGCTCGACCCAGGCTTTGGCCCCGAAGATCACGACGCGGTTGGCGACGCGGTTACCGTAAGCCGACGCGCCGAGTGGCAGCACCGCCGCAATCGAGGCGGAGGGCGTGCCGGGGTTCCGCAGGCGGACCGCCTCGCCCGAGGTGAGCAGTCGTCCGCCCGCGATGTAGCGGGCACGCTGATCGAAGAAGGCCCGCACGGGGCTCAGGCGTCCATGGGAGGAGAACTCCCGCACCTTCTCACCGAGACTCTGGACTAAGAGGCGCTTGCCGTCGGGCGAGAACTGGACGCTGCCTCCTGAAAGCAGCGCCGATTCGCACGGCGTCGAGTCGAAAGCGCGCCCGGTCTCCGCGTCCACCCGTCGCAACGTCCCCGCGACCGCGCTGGCGACGGCGAGGCTCGCGCCCGTGGGATCGAAGTCTATCGTGGTCGAAAACGTGGCCTTCTGGGACCAGATCTCGCGCAGGTCGCTCGTCCTCCGGACGGACAATCGATACGCCCCGTCGATGCTCTCCGTGCATGCGACCCGGTCGGTCCGGGGCGAGAAGGCGTCCCCGAACACCATGGGCACCTGGGGAAGCGGCGTCTCCTCCAAGGTGTCGAGGTCCAAGCGGTACGTCCGAGCGCTTGAGGAGGAGAACGTCAGTGCCGTGCGGCCGTCGCGGGAACTCCACCCAGTTGGCGAGTGCAGAACGACATAGCCTGCGAGACGCCGCTGGCGGAGGATGCGCCCGGTGGGCGCGTCGACCACGAGCGCGAGCCGAGTGGCGTGGCTCTGCACGAGGAAGCGGTCGCCGCTCCGGAACGCGGCGACCTCGTAAGCCCCCCCGCCCGTTGTGGGCAGGGAGACGCATGCACACTGGCGTCCCCCCACGTCGTAGAGGGTGAGGGAGTTGGCGTCGACGACGCCCAGCCAGGCGCCCTGCGGAGCGGCGGCGATCTGCGGAAGGCCAGCGCCGCGCCAGTCGAGGGTCTTCGCGCCACCGTCGATCGCTCCCTTCCAGTAGTCCCACTCCCAGCCTAGATTGTGGTCGTGGCGCAAGACATTCAGGGTGCGGCGAGCGACCCCGCCGTCGCCCTCCGACGCTTTCTGAATCATCGTCTGCATCGAGGCGACGTAGGCGTCGTAGCGGGCCTGGTCCCGTTGTATCCGTGCCTCGTAGGCGAGCGAGTAGTTCGAGTAGGCGAGGTGCGACACGAGCGCAACGACCGCCGCCGCGATGCCTCCCGTTCGCAGGGCGCCTCGCCAGAAGGCTCTCCTTTGTCTGCGAAGCTCCTGCCCGGGCGTGTTGTCCCGGACCCACCTTGCGTCGAACGCCTCGGCGTAGATCCGATTACGAATTTCAAGGTTGCCGCTCTCCACCCGCGCGACGCCGCTCATCTTGATGCGCGCGGCCGCGGGGTTGCTCTCGTCGTCGGCGACGCTCTTGCCCCGGAGCATCCGCTCGTAGAGGGAGAGCGTGGTGGCGCGCTCCTCGTCCGAGACATTGGGGTCCCCTTCTCCGAGCAGACGGCGCCCCACGTCGGCGAGGTTGGTGTCGGTCTCCCTCGCGCGGGCATCCAGGTACCGGCTCTGCACGAGAGCGTCCACCTCGGGAGCGCGTTCCTCCCCCTTGGGGGAGGACAGGGTGGGGGTGGCTTTGCTCTCTGAGGGCGATCGTTCCTCGTCCCTCTCCCCCCGACCCCCTCTCCAAGACGAGCCATTTGGAGAGGGGAAGTTCGAGAGTTCCGCGCACAGCGCTTGGGTAAGGAAGGGATGACCACCCGTCCAGTGGAGAACACGCGCGAGCGCCGCCTCGCCCACGACCGCCGAGAACGGTCTCGCCTCCTTGGGCGTGAAGTCGCGCAGCTCGATGCGCCGCCCGACGTTGAAGGGCGTGGTGCGGGGATCGCGGATAAGGTCGCTGGGAAGGGCCGCCCCGAGAAGGCAGAGGGTCAGGCGGTTAAGGGCCGGGTCCGAGGCCCGACCGTTGTGGAGCTGGCGCAGCCCCGCGAAAAGCTCGTCCGTGCTGAAAGCCAGCGAACGCACGGCGTCGATCTCGTCGAGCATGAGCACCACGGGCCCCTCGATCCGCACCAGCACCGCTTCCTGGAGGAAGGAGAGCAGACGCTGGGCGGGGCCGACCTCGCGGTGCTCTTTGAGCCACGCCGCCGCCTCGCTCCGCAGTCCGAGGGCCCGACCCGTCTCGAGCAGGAGCCCGGCGTACCACTGCTCCGGCGTGACCGTCGCCCCGCCGATCCGGGTGAGATCCACGAAGGCGGTTCGCACCCCCGCCTCGTTCAGCCGCGCGATGGTCCTCACCGCGAGGCTCGACTTGCCCATCTGGCGCGAGTTCAGGACGTAGCAGAACTCGCCACTTAGAAGCGCCTCGAACAGCTCCCGGTCGGCCAAGCGCTCCACGTACGAGGGCGAGCCCGGAGGCACCGTGCCGCCCGCGACGAAGAAAGGGACGCGAGACTCGGGGGCGGAGGCTTCGAGCATGCGTCGAGAAACAGGATAACGCGTCGAGATCGGGGAACGCCGAAGGAATGGGCCGAAAGCCGCAGCGACAAGCCCCCGGCTACGGCGACGGAGCCGAGGCGTGGCGACGGGACCCGGCGGTCCGCAGGGCGAGGACGGCCCCGAGGGCGCTGAGGGCGGACGGGAGCAGGGCCCACTCGGGCAGGAGCCCCGCGCCGATGAGCGCGGTGCCCGCGAGCGGGGCGACGATCTGGGCCACCGACTGGATCGACTGGTTCGCGCCGATGGCGCTCCCCCGGTCCTTGGGCGCGACCCCGCCCGCCACCTCGCTGATGAGCACCGGGCGCAGCACCCCGCTGCCGAGGCTGGTGAAGACCCCCGTGACCCCCACCCACAGGGGGCCGTGGGCGAAGGCGAGCAGGCCGTAGCCGAGAAAGGTCGAGGCGAACCCGAGCAGGACGGTCCGGCGCTCCCCCAGCCGCTCGACGAGCGGGCCGATGAGGAGCAGCTGCGTGACGATCCCGAGCAGCCCGAAGTAGGCGAACGCGTAGCCCACCTGCGACGCGTTCATCGGCGCGCCGTGGATGCGGAAGCGCCGCTCCGCGAAGAGGGCGAAGCCCGCGATGTACGCGGAGAAGGCGAAATAGAAGAGGAACGCCTCGAGGAGCAGCCGCGCGAGCGCCTTCTGGCCCAGGAGACGCCGCAGCACCGCGCCGCCCGTCTCCCCGCCGCCCGTCGGCGTGGGCCGCCGCGCCTCGTGGGGGAGCAGCAGGGACGACGCCACGATGCTCGCGAAGGAGAAGCCGATCGCCACGAAGATCGGCGCCCGAAAGCCCAGGCTGGAGACGAGGGCGGTCAGGGCGGGGCCCACGAAGAAGCCGATCGAGAACGCGATGCCGATGCGCCCCAGCGCCTTGGCCCGGCCCTGCGGCGGGGCCACGTCCGAGATGTAGGCCTGCGCGGTCGAGAGATTGCCCGCGGTGAGCCCGTCGACGATCCGCGACACGAAGATCAGGAGCAGGGAGTGGGCCGAGGCGAGGATCACGAACCCGATCAGGGTGCCGATCTGGCTCAGGATCAGGACCGGCTTGCGGCCGATCCGGTCGCTCCAGTGGCCGAGGATCGGCCCCGCGACGAACTGGCACAGGGCATAGGTCGAGACGAGCGCCCCCACCATCGGGGCGCTCGCGCCGTAGCGCTCCGAGTAGAACGGCAGCAGCGGCAGGATGATCGTCGGCCCGAGCACGTCGATGAGGACGACGAGGAAGATCGCGAGCAGCCGGCGATCCGGAGGCGCCTCCGCCTTCACGGGCGACCCGTCGCGGCCAACGCGGGCTCGAAGGGGGCCATGCTCCGCTCGTGCAGCTCGGCCGAGCGGCCTAGAAAGCGGGCGACGAGCGCGAGCTCGTCCGCCGAGTAGCCCGCCAGGTGGCGCTTGCCCCGCTCCCGGAGGGGGTGCCAGATCGCGGCGATGCGCGTCTGGCCCGTCTCGGTGAGGGTGACGAGCACGCTGCGTCCGTCCTCCGCGTGGGCCGTCCGACGGGCGTAGCCCGCCCGCTCGAGCCGGTCGAGGGCGGTGGTCGTCGCGCCGCGGGTGAGGCCGAGGGCGTCGGCGAGGCGGCTCGCGGGGAGCGGCCCCCGGTCGTTCAGGATCGTGAGGCACCGCAGGTCGGTGCGGTTCACCCCGAGCGCCGCGGCGGCGGCGGCATCGAATCGATCGACCGAGTCCTTAAATCGCTTGATCGAGGCGACCACCTCGCGTCCCCGTCCTCCCCTCTCGTCTTCCACCATTTGGTTTGATCCTCTAACGAAACGATTATATCGTCAAACCAGTCGAAATGCCGGGATCTCAAGATCGAGGCCGAGGAACCGCCCCTAAAGACGGCCGACGCGCCGCCGCGGGTCGTAGGTTCGGCTTCCCGGCAGGACGACGGGGACCGGGCGATCCGCTCGCTTCGTCGTCGGCGAGTGGCACACGAACATATCAGAAATCGTTAAATGAAAAAAATAGCGCGACCGCCCGACCGCACCCTCGAGTCATGGGGAATGGAACTTCCCCATGTGCTATAACGCGCTCTATGGAGAAACCTGCCGTGCCTGGAGGCGAGACTCCCCGAACGCTTTCGATCGTGATTCCTTGCTACAACGAGGAGGCCAGCCTGCCCGAGCTCTGCCGGCGGGTCGAGGCCGTCGCGGAGCGCTGCTTTCCCCAGGCGTACGAGCTCGTCCTCATTAACGACGGCTCGAAAGACGGCACCTGGCGCGAGATCTGTGGCGCCGCCGAGCGAAATCCCGCGATTGTGGGGCTGAATCTGTCCCGAAACTATGGACACCAGGTGGCGTTGACCTCCGGGCTCCAGGCGTGCGGGGGCGACTGCATCCTGGTTATCGACGCGGACCTCCAGGATCCTCCCGAACTCTTGCCCGAGATGCTCGAAGTGCTCGACCAAGGCGCGGACGTCGTGTACGGCCAGCGGTCGGAGCGAAAGGGAGAGACGCGGTTCAAGCTCATGACCGCCTCGCTTTTCTACCGGTTTATCGCGTCCGTGGTCGACGTGCCCATTCCGAAGGACACCGGGGACTTCCGCCTCATGTCGCGTCGGGCGCTCGAGGCGTTCAACTGCCTGCCCGAGCAGCACCGGTTCATCCGGGGCATGGTGAGCTGGATCGGCTTCAAGCAGGTCGCCTTTCCGTACGTCCGCGATCCGCGCCTCGCGGGCGAGACGAACTATCCCTTCTCGAAGATGATCGCCCTGGCGTTCGACGCGATCACGGGCTTCTCGACCCGCCCCCTGCGGCTCGCGGCCTACATGGCGGTCATGTTCGGCCTCCTCGCGGTTCTCGTCGCGATCTACGCGGTGTTTCGCTGGACGACCGGGTCGACCGTCGCCGGGTGGACGAGCCTGTTCCTCATCGTTCTCGTTCTCGGCGCGGTTCAGCTCGCCACGATGGCGATCATCGGCGAGTACGTGGGACGCATGTTCGTCGAAGTCAAACGACGGCCGCTGTACTTCCTTTCCGATCAGGTCGGAGACCTCGACCGCCTTCGCCGTTCGGGTACACCTCTCACCGCGCGCCCGGAGCCGGAACTCACGCCTTCTTCGTAGCGATCCCGACTTCGTTTCGCCCGGCAGGAATCGAGCGCAGGTGCTCAGACTCTTCGCAAGCCTCCGCACCGACCTCCCATGCACGTCACCGAGCGAAAACCCCGAGTCGAGCCCTATCGACTGTCGAGACGGACGGCTCTCGTCCTGCTCGTACTCCTGATCGGGCTCTACGGCGTCGGCCTGGGATTCTCGCGGCTTCCGCTCGAACTGTTCGACGAATCGCGCCAAGCCGTCAACGCGGCGGAGATGCGGCAGACCGGGCTCTCCCTCGTCACCACCTACGACTTTAAGCCCGATCTCTGGAACACGAAGCCGCCCCTTTTGATCTGGCTCCTCGTCGGAAGCATGAGGGTGTTCGGCGCCACGCTGTTCGCGATTCGGCTTCCCTCGCTGCTCGCCTCCGTCGCGACGGTCGCCGTCGTGGCGCGCGCCTGCTGGAAAACCACTCACCGGCCGTTCGTCGCGCTCGCCGCCGCCGTCCTCCTGATGGCGAGCCCGCTCTTCTTTCTGCCGCACGTCGCGATGACCGCGGACTACGATGCCACGCTGACCCTGCTGCTCACGGTGGCGAGTCTCGCGTTCTTCCGCGCGGCCCACGCGGCCGGACCCGTCGCGCACCGGGCATGGATCGTTTGCGGGCTGGCCCTGGGCGCGGCCGTCCTCACCAAGGGTATCGCCGGGCTTCTCGTCCTGCCGGGGCTCTTCGTGTACCTCGCCGTCGTTCGGCGTTGGGGACGCGTCCTGCGGACGCCGGCGTTCTGGATCGCGGTGGCGACGACGCTGCTCGTCGTGGTCGGCTTCTACGCGTTGCGGGAGCGAACTCACCCGGGCTACCTCTCGGCCGTGCTCGGCAACGAGGTGACCGGCCGCTATGGCACCGCGATCGAGGGCCACTCGGGCAAGCCCTGGTACTACCTTCACGTGCTCGGCTCGGGGGCGTTCAGCCTCGGGCCGCTGTTCGTCCTCGCCCCCTTCGCCCTGCGCGGCGCGTCCCCGCGCGTCCGCCTGCTGGGGCTCTTCGTGACGGCGCTCGGCTTCACGCTGCTCCTCATCTACAGCGTGGCGTCCACGAAGATCTATTGGTACGCCGCGCCGACGCTGCCGATGTTCTCGATTCTGTCGGCGCTCGCCGTGGACAACCTGCTCACGCGGCGGGACGAGGATCCGCGGCGACGGCGCGCCGTCGCCGCGGTGACCGCCCTCGTGCTGGCGTTCGTCACCCTCCGCGCCACGAAACTCATCGTCGAGTACGTCCGAATGCCCGAGACCGAGCGGCTCACCGCCAAGGGCGAGGGCTACCGGATTCTCTTCGAGCGTCTGGAGGCCCTGCATCCCACCCACGTCACCTTCGTTGACGGTGCGCCCTACTCACCCGAGTATCGCTTCTACACGCTGCTGCGGCCGATTCCCGGGACCACGATGACCCTCGCTCCCGGCCTGGACGCGGTGCCGCGGTCCACCGGGTCGATCGCTGCCACCTGCGACCCGAACCTCGTGGAAGCGCTCGTCCGGGCGGGCCGTCCCATCGAGGCGACGTCCCAGTGGGCGATCGTCAGGATCGACTGACCCATCCCCTACATCCACACGCGCTCCTGCCGCAGGGCGTAGGCCGTGGAGCCGTTGCCTAGGCGGGCGGCGGCGCTCGCGCGTCCCACCGCCTCCGCGGTGGCGGTGGCCTCCTGAAAAAGAGCGTTCAGCCGCGACACCTGCGCCGCCGACTGCGAGTACGGAAGGCAGGCGCGGTAGACCGCCACCGCCGCGATGCCCGGATGCATCTCCTCCGGTAGGTCGGGCACGGCGTCCAGGGCATCCGCCGACAGCCGAGCGGGGGCGACTTGGGCGTCGACGTAGGCCGTCTCGGACGAGATCGGCGTGGGGTGCAGCACGAGATCGCCGCCCACCACCGCCGCCTTCGTCGGCGTTCCCGAGGCGTCGCTCATCCAGGTCGGATAGGCGAGCGCCAGCTCGTTCGCCGTCCAGAGGCCGTAGTCGTTGCCCGCGGCGTTCGCCAACCGCCGTCCCTCGAGGACGACGGCGTACGGCACGAGCACGCGCGCGGCGAAGGCGGGGCCGTCGAGCCGGTAGCGGCCAACGCCCGCGGTGAGGGCGAGCGCGACCGCCGGGTCGGTGAGGTAGGCGGACCGGGCGAGCACGAGGCTCGCCTCGTTCAGGTAGCTCACGACCCCCGCGTCGAACCCTTCGTTGCCCGCTCCGTCGTCGGGGTCGGGAAGGGGGCCGAGGGTCGAGTCCAGGTCGTAGGCGACAAGAGCGCGGCAGCGGGCGATCAGTTCGGCGGTGGACATCGGGGGAGAGGAGGTGGCGGGAGAGGGAAGGGGAGAGGGAGGGAAGAGGGAGAGTGCAAAAGGAAGAGGGCAGAGGGAGGGGGAAGAAGTCAGGGGCGCGGCCCGAGTGACCCCTTTTCACCCTCTTGCCTTTCCCCCTTTCCCCTTCCCGCTACGCCACCCCGCTGATCGCGGTGATCTTAAAGTTGCTGTTCGGCTTGTTGCACAGCAGCTGCGTCCAGAAGCGGGGAAGGACCACGCGGCCGGCCGCGATCGAGGGATCGACGATGAGCGTGCGGTCGCCGCTGAACGGCTTCTTGTCGTCCATCCAGAACGCCCAAGTATCCGTGTCGAGGCCGCCGAGGACGCCCGTCGGCATCCGGTGCTCCATCACGCCCACCATGCCCGCGAATCGCCAGTACTGGCCGCCGAACTGCGACCACTTCTCGTCGTAGTTCACCACGACCTGGGTGTTCATGAGCTTCGACTCGAGCGCCGAGTAGACCGTCGTCTCCGACAGCAGCAGCTTGACGTTGCCGCCGTTCTTGCGGGTGAGGTTGCGGGTCGAGACGATGTCCGCGAGCGTCATCGTCCGGTTGAGGTAGTTCACCACGCCCCGGAAGTCCGCGTTCGCGGCGTCGGTGCGGTTGATAAGGCCGTACGTGGCGTAGGAGGTCTCGCCCGTCGTGACGCCGTCCGAAACCGCGTGGATCCAGGAGCCCATCTGGGTGCGGGTGAAGCCCACCTGCGCGCCGTTGATCTGGTTGCCCCACTCGTTCTCGTGGTCCTCGGTGATCGAGAGCATCTTGTCCGCGACGAAGCTCTTCGTCTTGGATTCGTCGCCGACGATGCGGTCGTACTCCGAGTCGGGCACGCCGTACTTGTTCGCGTAGTGGGTGAGGTCGAATTTGGCCGCGCCGAAGGTGTTGTCGGAGTAGATCATCGCCGGCGCCGAGAGCTCCGCCGCGCCGTCGGCGACGGTCGAGAGGGTCTCGTTCTTGCCGCGTAGGCGAACCTCGATCTGGTTGCCCGAGACCTTGGTCATGCGCTTGATGCTGAAGCCGTCGCGCGGCGGCGCCGGCTCCCAGCTCTTGTCCATGACGGCGTAGAGCAGGCCGTTCGCCTTGCGGACGATGGAGATCGCGCCGTTCTTCGTCCACATCTGATTGAACATCGATGCGAGAGCGGTCTTGTTGAGGTCGGTTCCGTTCCAGAGAGCCATGGTGTGTTAGGGGGGAAGTGACAGGGGGAGAGGGAAGAGGGAAAAGGAGGAGGTCGAGAAGCGGATGGGACGTCACCCCTTCCTTTCACTCCGGTGAGACGGAAGGGGAAGGGGGATAGAGAGTCCGGAATAAACGGGAAATGGGAACAGGGGGGAAGAGGATCAGGGTGAGAAGGAGAAAGCGATCGGAAGTCGATCGGCGCTCTCCCCTTTCCTGTCCCCTTTTTCCTTTGTCCTACCTCCTTCAGTTCGTCGCCGCTTCGTAGGCGGCGTCCGCGAGGTCGTTCCAGTTCACCGAGCCGTCGGAGGGCGGCTCGTACGACCGGGTTCCACGCCGGGGGCCGCCGAGGGGCATATCGTCGGGGCGGGGGCGCTCGGCCTTCGCCTTGCCCCGCGCGGCGGCCACGATCTCCCGCATGAAGGCGGTCTGCACCGCCTGCGGAAGGCTCTGCGCCGCGAGCTGCGGATTGGCGCGGGCCGCCGCCATCACCTGGTCCGGCGTCGGCGTCCAACCCGTCTGCGCCCGCACCGCGGCGACCGCGCCCGGCGTCGCCCGGCGAACGTTCGACTCGTAATGGGCGACCCGCGCGGCGTCTTGCTGGGCCCGAAGCGCGGGCGCGAACTGCGCCTGCAGGGCGTCGAGACGCTGCGCGAGGGCGTACTCGCCCGGCGAGGAGAATCCAGCCTGCTCGTAATCGGGCGCGGCGGCGTACTCCTCGGGGGAGACGAATCCCGCCTCCGTCCACGAC
>CAXUKB010000138.1:0-11255 GCA_964251345.1 uncultured Fimbriimonas sp.
TCCTCCCCCGTGTAGCCGCTTCGAGCGGCGAAGACGGGAATGCCCACCAGCGTCGTGTCGACGGTCCCGAAAAACGGTGCCGCCCGGACCGCCTCCGGGTTACCCGCCATCGAGGCAATGAGCTCGACGGCCTTCGGTCCTTGAACGGCGAGGAGGAAAGTGTTTGCGGTCACGTCGTCCATCTCCATGTCCAGCGCGTCGTGGCCCCGCAGCCACGCCACGTCCTTCGCGTGATTGCTCGCGTTCACCACCATCCGGTACTCCTCCGCCGATCGGCGGTACACGATGATGTCGTCGACCGTGCCTCCCTCGGCGTTCGGAAGCAGGCTGTACTGGCCGTGTCCATCGGTCAACTTCGCGACGTCGTTGCTCGTCACGTGCTCCAAAAAGGCAAGCGCTCCCGCGCCGCGGAGGTCGAGACGCGCCATGTGGCTCACATCGAACATCCCCACCTCGTTGCGGACGGCCTCCGTTTCGGCCAGGATGCCGGTGTACTGGACGGGCATTTCGTACCCCGCGAACGGAACGATTCGGCCGTTGCGGGCCACGTGGGCGTCGTAAAGGGGCGTACGGCGGAGGGTCTCGGGCACCATGAAGCACAGGGTACCGGCAACCTCGCCGACGGTCGCGTCGTCGTAGCCGAATGCCGCGGATCGACATGTGCCACGACGGGATCGCCATGGCCCTGGTGAACGAAGAGGGAATTTGGTTCGTGTTGCAAAGGGACGACGTCGAGTTCGCCCGATTTGCGACCGATATTTCAGAAGTGCGAGGAGTACTCGACGGTCGGCTGACCCTTCAGTTCACGGACGGTAAGGGGAATGGCGTCGCGGTCGAAGGCGGGGAGAAGGGATTGAAGATTCGCCTCGAGGGCGACGGAAACGCCCCGAAAAACTGCCGGATTCCACGCGAGGCGGTCGAGAAGATCGGCGGAACGTTAAATCTCGATGTATAATTGCGATCCGGAGCGCATGAATTCCTACACCATCCTCGTGGTCGAGGACGACCCGAACGACGAGAACCTCACGCTTCGCGCGTTGCGCGGAGTGCCGAAGCCGTGTTCCGTGGTGGTCGCCCGATCGGGCGGCGACGCGCTCGACTACCTGCTCCGCCGGGGCACGTTCGAGGGCCGGCAGTCGGGCGATCCCGACGTCGTGTTCCTCGACAACACCCTACCGGGCGTGCCGGGCAACGAACTGGTCCGTCAGATCCGCTCCGAAGCCCATCTTCAGCGAATGCCGCTCGTCGTGTTTAGCGGGACGAGCGACGGGGCCGTGATCGATCGTTGCCTTGCGGCGGGGGCGAATGCATTCATCGAGAAGCCGCTCGACATGGGCGAGTACGTGTCGACCCTCCGAGAAGCTACCGAAAAGTGGCTCGCCTAAAGAGTTCGGAGGACGGACCTTGGCCCGTCCTCCGAACTCTTACTCGGCGTCGTCGTTTGAGTACGGGCTGCTGTAGTTCGGCGGTTCTTTCGTAATCTGAACGTCGTGAGGATGGCTTTCCCTGAGTCCCGCGCCGGTGATTTTCAAGAACTCGGCGTTTTCCCGCAACTCGCTCAGATCGGCCGCGCCAACGTATCCCATTCCGGAGCGAAGCCCGCCGACGAGCTGAGCGATGGTGTCGGCGAGCGGGCCTTTGTACGGCACCCGTCCTTCCACACCCTCGGGCACGATCACCCCGCCCTTCTCTTTGATCTTCATGTAGCGGTCGGACGAGCCGCCCTTCATGGCGCCGACCGAGCCCATGCCCCGATAGACCTTGTAAGCGCGATTACGGAAGATTTCCATCTCGCCGGGGCTCTCGTCGCAGCCGGCGAACATGTTGCCCATCATCACCGACGAAGCGCCCGCCGCCAAACACTTCACCACGTCGCCCGAGGCACGGATGCCGCCGTCGGCGATCGTCGGGATGCCCAGCCCGTTCGCCTCCTCGGCGCAGTCGAGCACCGCCGTGAACTGCGGCACGCCGACACCCGCCACCACCCGCGTCGTGCAGATCGAGCCTGCGCCGATGCCTAGCCGCAAGCCGTCGGCGCCAAGCTCGAAAAGGTCGCGGACTCCTTGCTTCGTCGCCACGTTGCCCGCGATGACCTTGAGGTCCGGCAGCTTCGACTTGAGCATCTTGACGCACTCCATTACGCCCTTGGAATGGCCGTGAGCCGCGTCGATGACCACGAAGTCCGCGCCCGCGTCCAGAAGCGCCTTTGATCGTTCGTAGGGCTGCAGCAAGGAACCGATCGCCGCGCCGACCACGAGCCGTCCCTTAGCGTCCTTGGTCGCCAGCGGATGACGCTTCACCTTCTGGATGTCCTTGATCGTGATAAGGCCGGTGAGGTGACCTTCCGCGTCCACGATCGGGAGCTTTTCGATCCGGTGCTGGGCCAGCATGTGTTGGGCCTGTTCCAGACTGGTGCCGACGGGAACGGTGACCAGGCCTTCCTTCGTCATGCGCTCGCCGATGGGCTTCGCAAAGTCGGTCTCGAAACGGATATCGCGGTTCGTGAGGATGCCCACCAAATGGCCCTCGACGTCCACGATGGGCACGCCGCTGATGTGATACCGCTCCATCAGATCGACCGCGTCCTGCAGGGTCTTCTCGGGACCGAGCTTGAAAGGCTTCGTGATGACGCCGCTCTCGGACCGCTTGACGCGGTCGATCATCTCGGCTTGCGCCTCGATCGGCAGGTTGCGGTGAAGCACGCCGACGCCGCCTTCGCGGGCCATGGCGATGGCCATGCGGGCGTCGGTTACCGTGTCCATCGGCGAAGAGACGATGGGTACCCGGAGGGTGATGCCGGGCAGGAACTGAGTCGAAACGTCGACCTCGTTCGGGAGAGTTTGCGTCTGCTGGGGAACCAGGAGAACGTCGTCGAAGCTGAGTCCTTCTCGAAAAGCGGTTGGCATAGGTTCCTTGCTTTTCGGTTCAGTATGGCATGGTGGCGTGATCGTCTCGACGCCTCGACCGCGTCTCCTGCTCCGTGCTTACCAAAAGGAGTGCGCCGTTCAGTCGCTGACGGGCTGTCCGTCGACCGTTTTCCCGAGCTTTACGACGAGGATCCTCTCGACGCTCCAATCCCCCCCTTCGAGGACCCACCGCGATTCTTCGCGCGCCTTCGTCACGGTCAGGGGCATTCGCCGAAAGCCAAAGAGCTGCGAACTCACGGTCAGGTCGCTGAGGAGGACAAGCCGGTCTTTGACCTTTCGGGCCGACACCAGCTTGATGCTCGGCACGACGTGGTAACCGATCGGATGCAACCAACGGCGGATGTGGCCGAGCGTCTCGTCGCGGCTCTCTCGGTCGCCATCCGGTCCCACATAGACGAAATCTTTCGCGATGTGGCGCTCAAACCACCCCTCGTCTTTCGCGTCTAGCGCCTTCGAGAACTCCTGCGTGATGCGCTCGGCAGGAGCGAGGGGCTTACCCGCCTGGAACACCGTGGCGAGGAGGGCAAGCGAGACCATCGACTTACTCTACACCGGCGCCGCGGGCGCACGGGCTTAGACGAGCGTTCGACGTTCGCCGGGCATCCACCGGTACGAGAGGATTCGCGTACGCTTGAGAAGCCAGTCATGGCCCTGAGGCACCAGGAGCGACTCGGTTTGTTGGCGAAGCGTCGCGGGAAAGGGTTGTTTGCCTTTCGATCGAAAGGCCGCCACCAAGGTCGACCGCCGCTCGACGAGCACGCCGCCCTCGGCGCGCCGCACGCTTAGAACCGTCGAGTCGATGTCTTTGATCGCCACGATGCGGTCGAAGATCGACCGCTCCCGAAGGATCGCTTCCTTCTTACCGATCCGCTGCCCCGTCGTTCCGATGGAGACGAAATCGGACGTGGTCAGACGCTCGAACGCGCGCCAGTCTTTCGCGACAAAGGCCTGGCGCTCTTTCGCCGCAACCCTCTGCGCGATCGAAAGGGGAGTTTCCTCGAAGCCCACAAGAGCCCAAATCAAGGCGGCGGTCGCGATCACACCCTGGATTTACGGCGGCAGGCACGATCGGTTGCGGCTAAAATCTCCCTTGAGCGGTAGGGGTACCCTTGCTCCTAATCCATGAAGCTCCACGAGTACCAGTCCAAGGACCTTCTCGCTAAATACGGCGTCCCCGTCGCCGCGGGCGAGGTCACGTCCGATCCCGCGGAGGCCCGTGCCATCGCCGAGCGGCTCGGCGGCAACGTCGTCGTGAAGGCCCAGGTGCTCATGGGCGGCCGCGGGAAGGCCGGCGGCGTCAAGCTGTTTACCGACGCCGAGTCCGCCGGGGAGTTCGCGAAGGAGCTTATCGGGAAGAAGCTCGTCTCGAATCAGAACCCCGAGGGCATGATCGTGGACAAGATCCTCGTGGTCAACACCGTCGATATCGCAAAGGAATTCTACGTGGCCGTTCTCATGGACCGCAACATTCAGAAGAACATCGTGATGCTCTCGGCGGAAGGCGGCATGGAGATCGAAGAGGTCGCCCAACACAATCCGGACGCGATCGTCAAGCTCGCGATCGACCCCGCGTTCGGCGTCTGCGACTACGAACTCCGCAAGGCCGTACTCGACGCGAAGATTCCCAAAGAGGCGAGAGGCCAGATGGTGGCGATGATCAAGGGCCTCGTAAAGGCGTACGTCGAGAACGACGCGGAGATGATCGAGATCAATCCCTGCGCGCTGACCCCCGACGGCAAGCTCATCGCCGCCGACGCGAAGGTCTCGATCGACGAGAACGCGCTGTTCCGACACAAGGATTACGCCGCCACGAGCGCCGACTCCGCCGAGGATCCCATCGAAGCCGAGGCCGCGAAGCGCGGCATCGCTTACGTGAAGCTGGGCGGCGACATCGGCATCATGGGCAACGGCGCGGGCCTCGTCATGCAGTCGCTGGACGAGATCAACGCCGCGGGCGGACGCCCGGCGAACTTCCTGGACGTGGGAGGCGGCGCGCAGGCCGACCGCGTCAAAAGCTGCGTCGAGCTCATCCTCATGGACACGAACGTCAAGGGGCTGCTCCTCAATATCTTCGGCGGCATCACGCGCGTCGACCAAGTCGCCATGGGCGTGCTCAAGGCGTTCGAGGAGATCGACGTGAAGATCCCCGTCGTGGCCCGCATCGAAGGCACGGCAGTCGAGGAGGGTCGAAAGCTTCTCGAAGGGAGCAAGATCATTCCCGCCGCGACCGTGCAGGAAGCGGCCGCAAAGATCGTCGAGCTCGCCAAGGCCTCGTAGCGGGACGACGCGTCTCCGCTCTGTCCCAGACGATCGATCTCGAGAGAGGCTCCCCATGGGGAGCCTCTCTCGTTTGATTCACGCCGAGCGCTGGGCACTCGGTACGCCCCGGTGGAACTTATGCGGACATGGAGACCGCTAGACTTGCCGGGAGCTCCGACCGACCATTACGGTATGAGCCTCAGCATGGACGGGCGGCGCAGCACCGTTCGGTTCACCGTCGAGTTGGCGCAGACCCGCACGAACACCCTAATGGTGCGGCTTCTCGCGGCCCACGCCATTGCCGCGTTCGGTCTTGCGTTCTGGTTTGGAACGTACGCCGAGGCGGCTTTAATCGGGCTTCCGGCCTGTCTCGTCCCGATCTTTCTCCTAAGAAGCGCCCCTCAGGCGCTCGGGTCGCGTTGCGCCGTTGGCGCGGGACTGCTGGTTTTCTCGGGCCTCTTCATTCATCAGTCCCACGGCCTGACGGAAATCCATTTCCACGTCTTTTGCGTCCTGTCTTTTCTTCTCGCTTACCGCGACTACCGCGTGAACTTGGTCGGCGCGGCGACGATCGCCGTCCATCACGTCGCGCTCGCGGCGCTCACGATGATCGGCTCTCCCGTCTACCTCTACTCGACCGGTCTGAGCCCCGTCGTCCTCACCGCCATCCACGCGGCGTTCGTGGTGTTCGAGACGGCGATCCTCGTTCCGTTAGCGATCCAGGGCCGAAAGGACTGGGAGCGGGCGGAAGAGATGGGCCGCCTCGGGATCGCGCTCCGCGGCGACGGCGAGAACGAAACGCTCGCGCCCGACGAGAAGCCGCGCGAGCAGACCCTTCGCTACATTCTCGAGCGGCTCATGCGGCGCCTCAATCGGGCGCGCGACGCGGGCTACCACGCGGTCGAAAGCCTTCAGGAGTGCGGAGTCGCCGCCGAGGCTCAGCGGCTTGAGGCCGACCGCGCCGCGATGCAGATGGCGCACGTCGCAAACTCGGCGTCTCTACTCGCCGCCGAACTCGAACGGAACGCGAAGCAAAGCGAAGGATTCGTCGTCTCGCTTCAAAGCCTTGGCGACATCGTCACCCGATTCGAAGAGACCGGAAACGTTCAGGCCCGATCGGCGACGGAAACGGCCGACGCGGCGATTCGAACCCGCGCGACGGTCGGCGAAGTTCAGCGCGCCGTCGCAACGGCGGACGCCTGCGCCGTCGCCGCCATCGAAGCGGCCCGGCAACGCGCCCTCGAAATGCACCTCTCGATGGCCGAGGCCGCCGACCGCGTCGACGCTCTCCGAGGGCGCGCGGGCGACATCGCCGCGTTCCTCCAGACCATCGAGGGTATCGCGGAACAGACGAATCTTCTCGCTTTGAACGCGGCCATCGAGGCCGCGCGGGCGGGCGAACACGGCCGGGGCTTCGCGGTCTTCGCCGCCGAGGGCCGGAAGCTTGCCGAGCGCTCGTCGGAAGCGACCCGAACCGTCGACTCCGTTGTGACCGACATGACCGAGAGGATCCAAGGCGTGGCGGGCGCCGTTCGCGGAGACGACCGGCAACGAGGTCTCGTCCGCGTGGCGGACGAGACGTTCGGCGCGGTGGCGGTCGCCTTGGGCGAGGTTCGGGGGGCGTTCGATGGCATCGTGGAGGCCGCCGACACGATCGACCAAGCCGTCTCGGCGACGCAGAGAACGGCCGAAGAGATCTTGCGTCTCGCCCACGAAGGTTCCGCCGAAACGGGGCGGGCGAAACGAACCGTCGGTGAGATTTCGAACACCATCCTTGCGGCGGCGAAAGAGACCCGTCGCTTGGCGGAGAGCGCGGAACGGGCCCAGAACGAGGCGGTACGCGCCCAGGAGCGGGTCGAGGCCGCTGCGGCGCTTAGCGAACGCACGATTACGGAGGTCGCCGAAACGGAGGCCGTTCTCGAGCGACAGAACGAGGTGTTCGACGCCTTCGGCCGGGGACTTCTTCGGGTGATCGAGGGCGATAGCACCCCGAGCCTCGAACTCCGATCCGGCGGCACCGCCCTGCGGCGGGCCGCGTGAGGGCGACGCTGCTCATCCCCGTCTGGATCGCGTCGACCCTCGTCGCTTTCTGGAGGTACGACGGCCGCTACCGACTTCCCGTCGCCGCCCGCCCCGCGACGAAGCCCGACCTCGCCGCGACTTTGAAGGCGCCCCACGCGAAGGCGACCCTGCTCTCGTTTTACACGCCGGGCTGCGGATGCTCTCGCTTCGCCGAGTCTCATGTGGCCGACCTTGCGCGTCGATACGGCGCGCAAGGCCTGAGGATCGTGACGGTGATCGAAGGCGAAGGCGCCGCGCCGCGCTTCGACGGCGAGCTTCGGGACGAGAAGGGACGGGTGGCACGCGCCCTCGGCGTCGCCGCGGCTCCAGGGGCGGTCGTGCTGGACGCACAGGGGCGCACGGTGTACGTCGGCGGCTTCAACGTCGCGCGCTTCTGCGACGATCGACGGACCGCGTTCGCCGAGCAGGCAATCGCGGCGGTCTTGGCCGGAAAGACTCCCCCACGGACGAAGGGCCCCTTCTACGGGTGCGCCACCGTCGCCGCCGGGTAAACCCCTACCGTCTTGAAGCGCGCCGCTTTCCTCTTTCTAGTCCCGATCGCGGGTTGCGGCCCTGGCAAGTTCGCGCCGAAGGCGAGCGACGCGGCCGGACCGGTCACCTGGGCGTTGCGCAACGATCTTAAAAGCCTGGATCCGATTCGTGCCAACGAAGAGAACACGGCGAGCGTCCTCGGCGAGGTCGTCCAGACGCTCACGACCGTGTCGCCCGACGGCAAAGTCGGCCCGGGCCTCGCGAAAAGCTGGACCCAAGACGGCAAAACGCTTCGCTTGACTCTCGGCGAGGCGACGTTCTCCGACGGCAAGCCCGTGACCGCCGCCGACGCCGAGGCGAGCTTGGAGCGGGCCGTCGACGTCAAGCTTCTTCCCCTGGAGACTTCGACCTACCTGGGGGATGTCGCAAGCGTCGACGCTCCGGACGCTCGGACGCTCGTGCTTCACCTCAAGACGGCGAGTCGAACGGTGCTTGCCAAGCTCTCGTCTCCTCAGGTCGCGATCCTTCCGGCACGGCTGCGCCACACGCCGATTCAAAAGCCAGAGGATCTCGTGGGAAGCGGGCCCTACCGTCTGACGGAGTACCGCCCGTCCCAGCGGGCGGTGCTCGAACCAAACCCCCACTGGAAAGGCGCCGTTCCGGTTCGGCGAATCGAGATCGTTCCCATCACCGACCCGAGCTCGCTTCTGAACCGATTTCGATCGGGTGCGGTCGATCTGATCCAAGTCGCTTCAAGCGACGTCGGGACCGTTCTCGATGCCAAGGATCTCAAGGACGAGGCGACGCTCCTCCCGACGACGAAGGTTATCTATCTCTTGATGCAGCCGGCGGCGTATCCCCCTATGCGGGACGTTCGCATCCGTCGCGCTTTCGCGATGGCGCTCGACCGGAGGAAGCTCGCCGAGGATCTCGTTCGTGGCGACGCCCACGCCGCCGGGCGCATTCTTCCCTCCGGCTTGGCGCGGGACCGATCGATGCTTCCCCCTTTCGACGCCGAAGGGGCGAAAGCCCTCCTCGCCCAGGCCGGATACCCGGGTGGCAAAGGCTTGCCGCCCCTCGAGTTCGGCTTCAACGAGGCGAATCGCCTCAACCCCATCGTCGACTTCGTGCCCACCAGCCTCAAGGCGATCGGCGTCAAGGTGCAGACCCGCCCTTTCGGACTCTCCTTTATGGACGAGATCCAGAAACGGCAACTGCCGCTGGCGCTTTCCGGCTGGGGCGCTCCCTACCCGGACCCTCAAGCGGTGCTCAGCGTGCTTCTCCGCTCTGACAGCGCGACGAACTACTCGGGTTACGCAAGCTCCGCCTACGACGCCGCGGATTCGAGGGCCCAGGCGAGCGGCCGTCTCGCCGACTACGAAAAGGCCGAGGCGATCGCGAGCTTCGACGTGCCGATTCTGCCGCTCTACGTTCAGCCGAAGGTTTGGCTTGCGTCGAAGCGGGTGGCCGGCATCGTCCTTTCGACCTACGGGTCGCCGGATTTCTCCAAGGTCGGCGCGAAGTAGCGCTTACGCCTTTCCGGGCAGCCACCACAGGCTGTTGTCCGTCGGATTGACGAAAAGGGTTCCGCCCATCAGCAAGTTGGAAGCCGCGGCGACCGCGCCCGCCGCGCCCGGCTGGCCCATCCGCAGCAGCAAGGTCGAGATTTCGGGCGAGACGATCGGCTGCCCTTCCATCATCGCCTTGATCGCCCAGGGATCCGCATGGAGCACGGACATGCGAAACGCCCGACCGGCCGAGGGGTTCTGCGTCGCGAGAAGAAAGAGGAGAACGGCGCGCACAGCCTTCGGACGCGCCAGATGCCGGAGGGTTGCGCCAAACTAGAGTCTGTGCAGATCGGCCGCCGTCAAACCCTCACCGTGGCCCGCGCCACTCCGGTCGGCCTTTTCCTCACCGACGGCCGGGAGGACGTGCTGCTCCCCCGGAAGTACGTGAGGGGCAACATGCCGCCCGGCACTGAAATCGAGGTCTTCCTCTATCTCGACGGGGAGGAGCGCCCCGTCGCCACGACCGAACATCCCCTTGCCGAGGTGGGCGGGCTCGCCGTCATGCGGTGCGTCGCGAACGGCCCGGGCGGCGCGTTTATGCACTGGGGACTCGAGAAGGACCTGCTGGTTCCCTTCGCCGAACAGCGCGGGCCGATTCAGCCGGGCGACAGCCGCGTGGTGTGGGTTGATCTCGACACCGTCAGCGGACGCCTCTTTGGCTCGACGCGCTTGGAGCGCCATCTCGTCGCCGCCCCCGCCGACCTTGTCGGCCGCAAGGTTCGCGCCCTTCCCTACAGCCGACTCGATCACGGCATCATGTGCGCCGTCGACGATCGCTACGTGGGAATGCTCTTCGATACCGAGGCTCCCGGCCCGATGCCGATGGGCCGTCCGTTTACCGCCTACGCCCGCCGGGTCCGCGAGGACGGACGCATCGCGCTGTCGCTGACGCCCGTCGGTTACAAGGCGACTCTCGCGGAAGGTCCGGCCCTTCTGGATCGCCTTGCCCGATCGGGTGGCTTCCTTCCGCTCAACGACCGAACGCCGCCGGATGAGATTCGCCACGAAGTCGGCCTGAGCAAGGCCTCGTTCAAGCGTCTCATCGGCACCCTCCAGCGGGAGGGCAAGCTCACCATCGAGTCGCACGGGATTCGCGCGGTCCTCACCGAGGAAGGGCACGATTAGCGGGCGACAAAAGCCTAACGCACGTAGAAAGACTTTATGAAGCCTTCCCTCGCGGCGCTCGGTGCGGTGGTCCTCGCGGCCGCCGGATGCCAATCCGCGCCGGCACCGGTCGCCGCGAAGCCGCCCGCTTCGTCGCCCGCGCCGGTCGTGCGGATGGCGGCACCAACCCTGACCCCCGCTCCGTCGGCCGTCGTGGCGATCGTCGAGCCCTATCTCGTGCCCGTCTCCGCAGTCTCGATTCCCACGCCGCCTTCCCTGCGTGGCCACATCTTCGCACCCCTGCCGACCGTCCCCATCGCGCCCCTGCCGCCTGCCTCGGGGGCGCCGATCGTCTCTCCGCCCGCCTCCGAGCCCCCTCACGTGCCGTCCAAGTCGCCGGCCGCTTCCCCGCCGACGACGGCTCCGAAGCGGCCGGCGACGCTTCCCCCGGCCGTCATCAAGCTGTTCGAAGACGAGCGCGCGCACAGCGTCGACGACGCTCGCCGACGCCTCGCCGCCGCCAGCACCCGGGCGACGCAGGCTTCCGCCGAGGCGAAGCGCCAATGGGGCTTCGTGAAAAGCGGCTTCGTGGCGCAAAAACAGGCCGAGAACGCGGACGCCGCCGCGAAGGACGCAAGCGACGAGCAAGCCGACGCCCAGAAGGCGCTCGACGACGCTCAGCAACGCCAGCGCAACGCTCGCCGCGACATCGAGGCGGCGCTCCGGGTTGCCCAAGCGCCCTCGCCCTTCGCAATGGCCCAACTCACGACCGTGCCGAAGTCGTACCAGCCGGTTCCTGGCCTCTACCGGCTTTCCGTTCTCGGAACGACGCCCACCACCATCT
>CAXUKB010000139.1:0-11222 GCA_964251345.1 uncultured Fimbriimonas sp.
GCTTATGGCCCAGATCGGGTCGTTCGTGCCCGCGAAGGCATGCCGGATGGGCCTCTGCGACCGCGTCTTCGCCCGCATCGGCGCGAAGGACGAGCTCGCCCTTGGACAGTCGACCTTCATGGTCGAGATGGTCGAGTCGGCGAACATCCTGAACCACGCCGCCGCAACCTCGCTCGTGATCCTCGACGAGGTGGGCCGAGGTACGAGCACCTACGACGGCCTGGCGATCGCCTGGGCGATGGTGGAGCACCTGGCGGCGATCGGCGCGAAGACGATGTTCGCAACTCACTACCACCAGCTCAACGCGCTGGAGGGACGCATCCCTGGCGTGTCGAACTTCCGGGTCGCGGTCGAGGAGCTGGGCGAGGACGTGGTCTGGACCCATCGCGTCCTCCCCGGCGGCACCGACCGATCGTACGGCATCCACGTCGCGCGGATGGCGGGGGTCCCGTCGGTCGTCTTGCGGCGTGCCGCCGAGGTGCTCGCCGACCTGGAGGATCGTCCTCCGGCGCCCACCCCGCCGCCCACGAAGACGCTCCAGCTCACCCTCTTCGAGGCGGAGGAGCCGCCGGTGATGGAGGCCCTGCGCGGCGTCGATCCGAACGTCCTCACCCCCCTGGAGGCGCTTCGCCTCTTGGACGACTGGAAGCGCCGCTTCAAATAGTGACGAGACTCGGGAGAGTCTCGCCACCGGTGATATGATGAGGGCATGACGGAGTGGCGGCGCACGCTACGGTCGTGGCCCACGGAGACGTCGAAGGTCGCCGATCCCAATTCGCTGCCCGACTATCAGCGAGATCCGGCGCGCCTCCGCGAAGCGAACCGGGAGGAGGTGTCCTCGTCGCTCGTCGGCATCGCGCTGGGTTCCCTGCTCCCGATGGGGCTTGGCTTCGCCGGCACCGCCTGGTTCGCGGCCGTCGGGTATGAAGGGGTGGCCGCCTTGACGATGTTCGCGAGCATGGCGCTCGGCGTCGTGGGGCTCATTCCCATGGCGAAGGTCGCGGACGAGTGGCGAGACGCCCGTCGGCGTCGCCGGACGCTCGACGTGCTGGACGCTCAGGGAGAAGCGACGCTGGGCGGAGAATTCGTGGGCGTCGCGTACGAGGAACGGCTCTGGCACCATCCGGGTTTGGGCTTCGACGCCGATCTGGGCGTGCTGACGCTTGAGCTCGATCGCCTCAATTTCGTCGGCCTTGAAACGCGGTTCGAAATTCCCCGCGACGCGATCCTGAGCACGGAGATTCGGTCTTTCGACGCGGCGCTGCACGGCGCGCATCCTCGCCTCTACGTCCAGTGGATTCAAGGCGACAAAACCGGAACGTTCAGCGTGTCGCTTCCGACCCATCGTCGGGTGGATCGCCGCGTGGAAGCCATGGCGGAACTCCGAAGTCGACTCGACGCATGGCGTGGCGAGACGATGCCGCGAGCGATCCGCTTTGAGGCTGTCGTGCCGCCGAGCGAGCATCCGGCGGTCGCTCGAACCCGGGGGATCGGGCTCCCGGCCAAAATCCTGGCGGCGGTGGCGACGTTTCTCACCTTGGGCTTCATCGAGTTTGTGGCGACGATGATCGCGATTCAAATGGGATGGAAGCGAACCGGAACGCTCTTCCTGATCCTTGCGGGGATCTCGAACTTGCCGTGGTCGCTGTTCTCCCGCAAGATCGAGCGGCACCTGCCCGAGCGCTGGCGGTACCAAGACAAGACCGAGACCGGAGTCGACCTACGAGACGCCTTAGGAAAGATGGAATCGATCCGGCACAACGATGCCGCCGTCGAAGTCAAGCCCAACGCCTAGAACCCTTGGTGGCGAGACTCTCCCGAGTCTCGTGCGGTGCATCGATGTCGAAAGATGGAAGGCGCGAGACTCGGGAGAGTCTCGCCACGGGTGATATGATGAGGGCATGACGGAGTGGCGGCGGACGCTGAAGTCGTGGCCGATGGAAACGGCGAAAATCGCCGATCCGGCCTCGCTGCCCGAGTGGGTGCGTGCCGCCGCGCGGGAGCGGCGCGAGGCGGAGGGATCCGCCAAGGGGCGGAAGATCCCCGCGATGCTTCTCACGGTTTTCGCCTTGGGGCTCCTTGTCTTTATCGACATGCGCCCATCGATCGACCCGCTGACCTGGCTTCTGCTCGCGGCGCTTTTCGCCGCCTGCGTTCCGTTCGGCCTTTCCTTCGGCCAGTATCTAGAACGTACCGAAGCGCGTCGCCGCCAGCGGACGACCGACCTGCTGGAGACGCGCGGCGAGTCGACCTTGGGCGGCGAGTTCGCGGGGGTGAGCTACGCGGAAGGGTGCTGGACCTACCCGGGACTGGGTCTTGGCGCCGACGAGGGGGTTCTCCAACTCGATCTCGATCGCCTGACGTTCGTCGGGCGACACACCCGCTTCGAGCTCCCCACCGCCGCGGTTCTCGGCACCGAGATTCGCCGTTACGATTCGGGGCTGGGGAACCGCGCCCGTCTCCTCGTCCCATGGGCGCACGCCGGGGAGGCAGGAACGTTGAGCCTGGCGCTCCCCTACCGACGGTCCACCCGTCGGCGCGTCGAGGAAGCTCTCGACCTGCAGGAGCGGATCGAACGTTGGCGACGAGAGCCCTTCCCGAGTCGGTCGACCCTGCCGCACTTGCCGATCACGATGGAGTTGACCTCAAGGCCCAACGCCTTTGAACGAATCGGTCTCGCCGCGAAGCTCCTCTCGGGGGTGACGACGTTCACGTTCGCCGTTCTGACTTTCGGAGGCATCGAATTCGGGCTTGCACGGTCTGGCTACCGAGAACTCTCCCGGCACATCGGCAGCTCCACCAGCGTCCTGATGTGGGGCTGGTTTTTCGTTTGGATCTGGCTCGCGGCCAAGATCGAGCCGCGCCTTCCCGAGCGGTATCGCTACCGCGAAAAGGAGAACGGCGACGTCCGCGATGCCCTGCGGGGTTTGGATTCGAGCCCCGCGGCGGAGTCTGTGAATGACGCAAGGTTAAAACATTAGGCCGAAAGCCCTTTCTTTAAGATTTCTCCGGATCGTTTAGAATCTCCAGGCGTTTAAGCTTTCTGTAATGCAGAAGAAGCTCGCGTTCCTGCTCGTCGTTTCTGCCCTCTCGGGCGCCGCTTCCGCTCAGTTCCTGCCGAAGGAGGATCCGTTCCGCGCCGAGATCGGCCTTTACGTCCCCACCTTCACCGACGGCGGCAAGAGCGTGGGCGTCGACGCGGGCCTCGGCTATTCGTTCTATCGGAAGCACGGCTTCGACGTCGCCGCCGAGGCGCGCTACGGCTACTTTAAGGGCGACATCGACGGCGTCGGCTACAACGCGGATCTCGGAACCTACGGAGTCGACGTGCGCTACCGCTTCAAGGGCCAGAAGTTCTTCGTCGGCGCCGGGCTTGCCGCCGCCCAGATCCACCTCGACCTTCCCGATGGCTTTAACGGCGACACCACGAAGCTCGGTTACTCCGCGGAGCTGGGTTACGACGTCTCGAAGTCGCTCTACGGCCTCGTACGCTTCCAGGCCACCACGGACAACATCCGCGCCTACCAGGGCTTGAGCGTCGGCGTCGGCTACCGCTTCTAAAGCCGAGGTTCCCGGGCCCCCTCTCCCCCGAAGAGGAGAGGGGAAACGATTTACCGGCCTAATGCCGACGGACGCCGGGATAGGGTTCGCCGGGGCGCAGACCGTCCCAGAGCAGGCGGTTCAGTTCGCCGAAGTCGGCGCGGTCCACCTCGGAAAAGTCGAGCTTCGCCGAGCGGGCGGCGAGCGTCGTCTTCGCCGGGTTTCGCGCGTTGAGATCGACCTTCGGCGCCACCGACCCGAACGGGGAGAAGTCCGGCTTCGTGGTGAAGGCGGCGTGCATCGGCGTCGCGTGCGCGTCGTATTCCGTCATCGGCGGTAGACCGAGGATCGTCTCCATGGTTCGGAGCATCGAGGCGGTCGAGTACATCGTGTGGTCCACCGCCCCGCGCCGGATGTAAGGCGAGACGACGAAGCCTTCGGTGCGGTGGGAGTCCACGTGGTCCGGTCCGTCCTGCGCGTCGTCCTGGATCACGAACACGGCGGTGTCCTTCCAGAAGGCGGAGTGCGAGATGGCGTCGATCAACCGGCCGACCGCGAGGTCGTTGTCGCCCACCATCGCGGTGGGGCTGAGCGCGCCCGCCGAGAAGCCGCGGGTGTGATCCTCGGGCAGGGCCATCACCATCAGCGCGGGCCACTTGCCGGTCTTCTCTCCCTCGTGCATCTCGCGCAAAAAGTCGTCGACCTTTTCCACGTCGCGCCCGCCCCGCGCGAAGATCCGCTCGAAGCTCGCACTGTAGCCGTACTTCTCGGGGTCCTTCTTGACCTCCTCGCTTTCGAGCGAGGAGTGCTCCTCCTGAATGTCGACGTACTCGCCGTAGACACGGGCCCAGAGACCCTTCTTGCGGGCCGCCGTCCACAGGTAGTCGCCGGGGGACGACGACATCCTTTTGTCGCTCTCGACCTCGCCGTGGCCGCCATAGCTGAGGAAGGTCTGCTTCTCTTCGTAGTCGTTCGCGTAGGCGGCGTCGGTCCACTGGTGCCCCACCTGCGACACCTCGCCGTCGGTGTAGAGGTTGTCGAGCAAGGTGAACTGCCCCACGATCTTATGGATGTTGGGCGTCACCCGCTCGCCGAAGATCACGAGGCTCGGGTCGCCGTCGCCCTCGGGAATGTCGCCCAGCACCTGGTCGTAGGTTCGATTCTCCTTGATCACGTAGACGACGTGCTTGATGTTCCTGAACGCGCCCCGCTCGATCGCCTTGCGGTCGACGGGGACCGCCGCCTCGCCCGGAGGCAGGTTCGCGCGGACGAGGCTCGTCATCCGTCCGAGACTTTTTTCGTCCGGCAGATCGACGGCGGTGAGCCGTCCGGTGAGCTGCTCGCCGACGTACTTGAACGGCACGTGGTAGTCCGCGCCGCGCGTCTTCCCGGTAAGATCGGCCTTGGCGCCCGCATTGGGGCCATAAAACCCTTTAGCGGTGGCCACGAGGAGCCGCTTGCCATCTGGAGTGACCGCGACCGCGCTGGGGTAGCGCTCGGTGGGCACGAAGCCCAGCACCTTTGAGCGTCCGGCGCGGGACACGTCTACGACCGCCACGGCGTTCTCGCCCGCGTCGGCGACGTACAACCGCCCCCCGTGGAGGGCGAGGGCGAGCGGCGTCGCTCCGATCCGGCGGCCCGGGTCGATGCCGACCTCGATCGTCTGCGTCACCTTGCCGCCCGTCAGGACGGAGACCGTGGTCGAACCGGCGTTCGCGACGAAAAGCCGCCCGTCCGACGCGTAAAGGAGGGCGGTCGGGTGCGCGCCGACGGTAATCCGCCCGCGCGGGGCGAGGGTTTTCGCGTCGAAAAAGGCAACGGCCCGGTTGCCCCACTCGCTCACCGCGAGGGTCGTTCCGTCGGGCGAGAGCGCGGCGGCGTAGGGGCGATACTCCGTTTTAGCGTGCGCCTTGAGCGCGTCCTTGCCGTCGAGGAGAAAGATCTCGTCGGTCTGGATGTTAAGCGCGTAGGTTCCTTCGGTGCCGACCACGATGCTCGACACGAAGCGGTCTTTGCCCTGCGGTCCCGGAAGGGGCACGTCCTCGAGCTTCTTGAGGCCGTCGAGCGCCACCCGGGTCATGCCTCCGCCCTGTCCTCCCGAGACGAGCACCTCGTCTCCCCGTTGCGCGAGGCCGATCCAGCTCTTCTTGAACGGCACCGATTCTACGATCCGGCCGTTCTCCAGATCGATCAGGTTGAGCGAGTGGTCGTGGAAGCCGCAGGTGTTGACCAACGCGCGCTTGCCGCCCTCCAGCACCACGATATTGCCCGGCATGTCGCCCGGAAGGGTGGTCGATCTTCCCGTCGGCGTTACGCGCCAGCCGTTGGGCAAGGTGAACCGCGTGTGGTCGGCGTCCCAACCGGGGTGCCGGGCGGCGACCACCGAGATCGGGGCGGCGAGGGCAAGGACGGCGCCCCCCGCGAGCAAGCCGTAGAGGGGAAGGCGCTTCATCTCTTTCCTATTGTGAATGCCGGGCGCGGCGCCGTGCGCAAACCGTGGATGTAGAGAATGCCGCAGGCGAGTAGCCGGCGGTGATCGTCCCGCCGTCTTCCGGTGGATCTACTCCTCCCGCTCACGGTATGGCCCGCCGTCATCCGGCGGCTTCGCGCCGCGGCGGCAGAAGGAGGGGTGACGCCTTCCGCATCGGGCTAGGGCGTTTTGCCCGAGTTCAGCGGCGGGATGACGACCTTCGCCTCTTTCTCCCGCTTGTCGGCGGGAGGCATGGCGACATTGTCCGGCCCGCCGCACCCCATGAGGAGCGCGGCGAGGATAGCGAGCGGGATGAGTCGGCTCATGGCTGGTAGTCGGGGCGGAACAGGGGCGTGTGGCAACCATCGCTGTAGGCCGAAAGCGGCACGCCTTGCGCGTTGTAGGTGGCCCAAGGGTCGTTCTTCGGGCTGTTGTTCGTCAGGCTCTGGCCAAGGCCGTTCTTGAACTTGGCGTGGCCGTCCGCGTACGTCCAGTTCTCGCCTTTGCCGAAGCACCACGCGGTGCCCTGGGTGTTGGTGCCCATGCCGCTCGTGCCACCGTTGCCGCTCGCGCAGGTCGCGCCGCTGCTCGCCTGGAAGACGCAGGCCGCGGATGCGGTGTCGCACGCGAGAAAAGGATTGGCGTAGCTCCAGCCTTTGCCCGCCGCCTGGCTGAAGCCGGGCCACCAGATCGGCGTCGTCGCGACGGAGGCGACCGCGGTCGTGCTGAACGAGGAAAGAAGGCCGTTGAAGGTGTAGGTGCTCGACACCGGCTTCTTCACGGGGTTCACGAAGTAGTTCGCCGCTAGGGGCTGGTAATCCATGGACGCGCCCGGCATGAGGAACATGTCGTAGTTCTTCGTGTAGGGATAGATCGAGTTGTTCGGCAGGCTCGTCGCGGAGAAGGAACGGTTGTCCACGACGCTCGACCAGTCGGCGGGCACGAGGGCGCGCGAGTTGTAGTTCCAGGTCGTTCCCGCCTGGTTCCATCCGGCCTCCAAGGGGCAAAGGTCGTCCGAGTCGCCCATGTAGATTTGGGTGGCGGTGCCGATCTGCTTGAGATTGGAGAGATCGGCCGTCTTTTTGGCGGCGACCTTGGCCTGAGCGAACACGGGGAAAAGGATCGCCGCGAGAATCGCGATGATCGCGATGACGACGAGAAGTTCGATAAGGGTGAAGGCGCGCTTCATGAAAGGCTCCGTTGCCAATCCAGAGGCCCGGACCGACCCCATTATCATCCTTTCCTAAAGTTTTTGTAAGGTTAAGGGGAAGTTAGGAGATCGTGAAGGGGCCGAAAATCCCAAAGGCGAATCTCGCCCTTGGGACGCGGACCTCAGTTCCAGCCGCTCTGACAGCCGCCGTAGTTCTCGCTCGGATCGTGGTCCGCATTGTAGCGACACGGATTCTTGGAGATTTGGGCGCGGCCGATGAGCGAGGAGTCGTCGACCGAGGCCTTGGAACCGATGGGGGTCTTCACGTACGTCTCCCACTTCACGTGGCCGTCGCAGAAGAGATAGGTGCTGCCGCCCGCATACGGAAGGTTGGCGTGCGCCGCATTGAAACAGGCCGAGTTCGTTGGGGCTCCGGGAGCGCCGAGAGGAAGCATGGCCAGAATCTCCATGCTCATGCGGGGCAAGTCGCCCGAGTTCGCGAAAAAGAACGTGTCGGCGGGGGAGACGACGGAAGTGGCTCCGCGACCGATGTGCGTGCTCCAGACCGTCACGTTTACGGTCTTACCGTTGATGCTGGCCTGAATGACTTGGCCCTTGTTAGGGGGCGTCATGGACTGGTTCTGAACGCCCGTGCCGTCCATCCAAGAGGCGCCCTTATTGATGCCGTATCCCCAGACGCTGGATTCGCTCGTCGGATTATCGCGTCCGCCCGGCGACATGTCGAACGAACCCATAAAGCTGTCGTTCTGGCATACGCCGGCAACCTAACTGGTGGAAACCGTCTTGTTCGGGTCCATCAGAATGCCAATGTTCTTCATGTAAGGCTGCACCCAGAACGCGGCATCTCCGGGAAAGCCCTGGGCCCATGAGGACACGAAGGTGTCGTCGCTGTCGCCCATGTACATGAACTGAGCAAGCCCCATCTGCTTGAGATTCGAAACCGAGACGGACTTCTTAGCCGCGACTTTGGCCTGGGCGAAGACGGGGAATAGGATGGCGGCAAGGATCGCGATGATCGCGATCACAACGAGAAGCTCGATGAGGGTAAAAGCCTTTTTCATGGGACACCGGCGTCGGCCCCGGGGGGCAACCGTATCATCGTGCATTCCGATCGTTAAGGGACGATTTTAGTCGAGGCATTAGTACTCAGTCACAACAAGATCGTCGGGTAGAGCCTCTTGAGTCTGGTTCGAGCGTCGGCGGTGGTGAACTGCCAGTCGACGCCGGTCTGCTCTCGGTTGCGTCGCTCGGCCCAGGCGCGGCACTCCCGGTCGACCTCCTCGGCGGTCGGCACGTGCCGGTCCAAGCACATCCGGGTGAGGGCGCTGAGCTCGCACTCCGCGACGTTGAGCCGGCTCCCGTGCTTCGGGGTGTGAACGAGATCCAGCCTTCGAGCGACCCTCGGCGGCCTCCTCGGGCGCGAAAGCCGCGTAGAGTGAGGCGAGCGAGTGGGCGTTGAGGTTGTCGCACACGAGGGTGACGCGCTCGGCCTCGCGGTAGCGGGGATGGTCCACCAGGGCGCGGACCCGACGAGCCCAGTCGACCGCCGTCCTCCTCGCGCTCGCCTCGGCGCTCCTCCAGCCGCCAGCGGCTCGGCGAAGGCCCAGACCGCGCCCGAGCCCTCGCGCACGTACTCGTAGTCCACGCGCTCAGGCCTTCCCGGCGCGGCGGGGACCGTCTCGCGCGACTCGCGCACGAGTTGCTTGGGCTGCTCGTCCATGCACACGACGGGGCGGCGCGGGTCGTAAGGTAGGGCGTAGACCTCCAGCACCCGCTCCATCGCGGCCACGAAGGCCGCGTCGCCCTCGGGGGGCACGCACCACATCACCCTGCGCCAGGGCTTGAGCGCGTTTTTTCGAGCGCCCGGCGCACCGTCTCGTGCGACAGCTCCTCGACGACCTCCAGCTCGACCATCGCGCTCGCGAGCAGGCGCAACGTCCAGCGGGTCGATCCCTCCGGCGCCTTGGAGCAGGCGAGGGACACCAGCCGCGCCTCCTCCTCGCCTCCGAGCCTGCGGCGGGCGGGGCGCTCCTGAGACTTGCGCTTCACGAGCGAGAGCGGACCTTCCTCCACCGCCGCCTTGCGCCAGCGCTCGACCGAGCGGGCCGTGCAGCGGTACGCCTCGGCCACCCGCTCGTCCGTCCATCCGAGGCCCTGCTCGCCCTGGTCGAGCGCGAGCAGGGCCTGCGCCCGCTGGACCTTCCAGCCCGTCACGAGACTCCGCCGCAAAAGGGTCTCGAACTCCGCACGCTCCTCGGGCGCGAGTTTGACCACGTGCTTCTTCACCGCCGTTCATACGCCGGCGACCCGACAATACTAGCGTGACTCAGTACTAGCCGAACCAGGCCTTTGTTCGATGAAGACCTCCGTTTCGCGCTCCTCACTTCCGCTGGGTCACGCTAAACCAATTGCCGAACGGGTCGACGATCAACGCCTCGATCCCGTAGAACTGCTCCTCTGGGGGACCCTTGAACGTCACGCCCCTCGCGGTGAGCTCCGCGTAGTCGCGGTGGATGTCCGACGATTCGAACACGCCCACGCCAAACGCGCCCTGCTTGATTAGCTCGCGGACCTGCGCCGCGATCTCCGGCTTCATCGTCATCTCGGGAAGGGCGAGGACGATCTCGAGGTCCGGTTGCGTCTTCGGTCCGACGGTGAGCCACCGATCGCCCTCGCCGAACTCGGCGTCGGTACGGATTTCAAAGCCCAGCTTGTCGACGTAGAACTCGCGGGCGATCTCGTGATCGAGAACGAGGATCGTGGCGTGATTGAGACGGGTGATCATCGCCCTCCATCCTATCGTCTAAAGGAGCTCGGAGGCTTCTCGAATCTTGCCGTTTCGCGTGAAACAAAGAGGGACGAAGCGATAGCTTCGAACGCCGCCGACGTGCCAAAAACGGCGAACCCCGACTCGGAACTCCGTGGGTGACATTCCGAATTCCCGCGCGAAAAGAGCCGAAAACGAACCCGGGCTCGAGTAGCCCACCTCCGAGCAGACTTCAATGACCGGAAGTTCCGTGGCGAGCAGGAACGCCTTCGCCCGTTCGAGGCGGCGTTCCGTCGCAAACTCGTGCGGCGTCTGATCGAAGGCGCGCACGAATTGCCGGTGGAAGTGAAAGGGCGAGAGGCACGCCGCTTCGGCGGCCTTCGCGAGCCCCAGCGGCTCCGTCGCAAGGCGGTCGCGAACGATTTCGAGGCGGCGCAGGAGATCGGCGTCCAAGAGACCATTGTGGCGAGGCTCTCCCGAGTCTCGCGCCCTACTGGTTCATAAGGAACCAGCGAATCTCTTCGAACGCCTCCTTCGGCGACTCCTCGGGCACGAAGCGGCCGGAATGGGGAAAGCGGTGCGTCCAGTGGTGCGGAAAGAGCGCTTCGAAGCGGGCCAAGGCGTCCAGGCCGAACATGGGATCCTTGTCGCCCCACAGGAGGAGGGCCGGTTTGTCGGCGATCGCTTCGCGCTTGGCCCACAGCGACTCGTGCCAATCGGCGTCGCGCTCCAGGCTTTCGATCATGGTGTAGAGCGCCCCCCGCTCGCGATGGCTGCGGAAAGGCTCCAGGTACTGGGTGCGCGAGGGACGCTGAATGCGGTGGCGGTCGGCGAAGAGGGCGGGCAGAATGAAGCTCGGCGAGGCGTTCAGGGCGCGGTAGTAGAAGCGGTTGAGCGGATTGCCCACGAGCCGCGCGAGGCGCAGGGCGGACCCGTTCTCCAAGAGGGGCCACATCCAGGTGTTGAACAGGACGAGCGAGTGGACCCGCGCGGGGTTGTCGATCGCCCAGCCAAGCCCCAGAGGACCGCCCGCGCAGTTCACGACGATCGTGGCGTCGTCGACCCCCAGCACGTCGAGAAGGCCGGCGAGCCGGCGGCCCTGGGCCCGGGGACGGTAGTCGACGCGCGCCGGCTTATCGGAGAGGCCGAAGCCGAGAAAATCCGGGGCGATGCAGCGGTATCCGTCGCTTAGCGCGCGGACGAAGTGCCGAAAAAGGTAGCTCCAGGTCGGGTTGCCGTGGAGGAACACGATGGGGCGGCCTTCGCCCTCGTCC
>CAXUKB010000140.1:0-11106 GCA_964251345.1 uncultured Fimbriimonas sp.
TGCCCGTTCGAGACGGACGGCTTGTCTACGACACTCACGTAAACGCGGGTCTCGACAACGTCGTTCTCGTCTATCCTCGCACGGAGAACCTTGAGCTGCCCGACCTTTGGGAGCACCTCGACGCCCACCGAGACTCGCTCCTTGCGCGGCTGAGGGGTGCTCCGTTTGGCGCGGGCTTGCGTGGCCTCGTCGATCCCCTCGGCCGGACCGCGTCGCTACCGGCCCGCGAGGTGCATGGTGTCCCAACCTCGCCGGGCTTCCAGGCGGAACTCGCCGAGGTTTTGGAGCGCAAGTACACGACCGTCGCGAACGTGATGGATGCGTGGTCGATGGGGGCCTCGTCGCTGACCACCGGGACCAGCGGGGCCAACG
Organism: uncultured Fimbriimonas sp.; assembly: GCA_964251345.1. Taxonomy (GTDB): domain Bacteria; phylum Armatimonadota; class Fimbriimonadia; order Fimbriimonadales; family Fimbriimonadaceae; genus Fimbriimonas. The sequence continues at coordinate 373 of CAXUKB010000140.1, forward strand.
GCCGTACCGTTCTTAAAACGAGCTATCTGGATCTCGCCCATTTGGTGCCGCTGTGGTCGGGCGCACGCGGCGTCGCGCAGTTGTGGGATCCGGGCAAAAATAAGTTTTACACCTGCTCGAAAGACAAATCCCGGATTTGGGAAGACATCGACGAGGCGATCGCTCAGGCGGCGTCTCGCCGCATCGAAAGGCTGTGCGACGGCATTCGGCGCGTGGTGGATGTGCCGATCGTGCAGGAGTGGGCCGGATGGTCGGGCCTGACGGAGAGTCGCGAGCCGCCTTTCGACGGCATCGCCGCCCGCCCTTCCGGGGGATCCCCTTCCGAACTCGTCGATTCTGCGGCGCGGGCAGTCAGCACCGCGGCGCGCTGGACGACACGCGGTTGGCTTGTCGCCACCGACGTTTCCGTGCCGCAGAAGGATCTCGGGCCGTCGATCGACGACCTTGCGAATCTAGGGCTGCGCGCGGTATTCGTCGATGCCGCCGCAAAGGACGTCGCACCTCTCGCGAAGGCTCGAATCGCCGCAACGCCGCCGGACCTTCCCATCGACGCCCTCTTCTTTCCGGAGAATGCCGCAAACCCGGCCGCCGTCCAACGCCTTCCCGGGGGACGTTGGTGGCTTCCGACGCCGGAAGACGGCAATCGTCTCGATTTCGGCGACTCGTTCTATGGTTATCGCATCGCGACCTCCAAGGGCGATCGGGTGGTGATGTGGGCGCGGACTCCGGGACGCTATCTGCTTCACATGGTTCATCCGGAACTGGCGACCTTCACCGCCATGGACGGTACCGACCCTGCCCCGAAGAAGGCGAAGGGAGGCGTGACCATCGCCTTGGGACAGGTTCCGGTGGCGGTGGATGGACTCAACGAAATTCCCGTGCCGGACATCGCCGTGCGGGAGACGCTCGACACCTTCGTCAAAGTCTCGACGATCGCGGAAGGCGGCCGTCACGTCGGGACCGACGAAACCTACGCCTTTACGCAGGCGGCGCAGGCGTTCGACGGCAACCCAGGCGGAAGCTTTTTCGAGATGCGAGCGCAGTTGCGGCGCTTTGCGACTCTACTCAGTCCCCTTGCCTGGATCGAAGGCGAGGCCGCTCAAGACTCGACGTTCAGCGAGATCGCGCCCTATCCCGGAGCGAGTGGAGATCGGGCTCTGGTCCTTCGGGCTACCCTGCCCGCGGAAGACGGATACGTCGCCAACTACAGCGTGCCCGTCATCAATCGGGGTGCGGTCGAGCTCTGGGTGGCCGCACGGATCCCGGAGGAGCATCGTCGCGAGCTTGAGGCCACCATCGGAGGGAACACGCTCGTCGCGACCGAGCGACCGATTTCGGCCTACGGCGCGGGCTTCGCTTGGTATCACCTGGGAACGACGCGCTTGATTGGCGGGATCGCCCGGATCGCACTGAAAATGCGCTCCAGTGTCGGTACCGATGCCGCGATCGACGCGGTTGTTCTCGCGCCGCAGGGATGGCGGCCGGACGGTGTCTCGTATCCCTACGGGCTCGTCATAGGATCGACACCCGCGCCAGCGCCCGCGAAGCCTTAGGTTACTTGCCTTCGAGGAACGGATTCGTCCGTTCCTTCATTCCTTCGGCGTGCTCTTCTTCCAGTCCGGCGAAGAGCGCCTCGTCGAGATGGATCAGGCCGTAAGAGCACGCCTCTTGGCCCACCCGCACTGCCCACCCGGCGTCGCCATAGCTGTAGTGCCACCACTCGTCGCGACAGTTGCTGAAGCCTTGAGCGAGCATCGTCTGGACCAGCAGGTGCCGGTTTCGGTAAGCCTTCTCGGAGAGACCGAGCGTGAAGGTCGGCGCGGCCTGCCAACGGTCGTAAGGCGATGCGACGTCGATGGGTTCGTTTGCGTCGTCGACGAGCCAAACGTCCACGGCCGCTCCCGTACAATGGCCGGGGGGGGCCTTCTGATCGGTCGGCGCTACCCAGCGGCAGACGGTTCGGCGAAGCGCGGCGTTGTCTCGGTCTGGAAAGGCTTCTTTCGCCGCGGCCCACATAAAGTCGTAGATGCGCTGTTGACGACTAAGCGGTCGCCAGCCCTCTACCAGCCCGAGGTAGACGCCCTCGGGCAACGCTTCCGACGCCGTCGCGCACATCTCCGCCACCGCCTTCCGGACGTAGGGGATCACCTGCGGCCGCAAAATTCGCAGCCGGGGCGCGACGATCCGAAGGTCGACGAGCGGTTCGCCGTTTTCGGCCTCATCGATCTTATTGAGGGCGCGAATCGGCTCGGGGCGGCCTTGGTGACGATCCCAGCGAAGCCTCACGGCTTTCGCGCCTCCACGAGGAGGGTGTCCGAAGGTGAAAGTGCGGGGTCGGGTATTCGCCGATCAAGCAGAAAAGCGATACTTAGCCGAAAAGACTTCGATCCCGTTTGCCAGACGAGCGTGCCCTGGCGCGCTGAATCGAGGAGCCCGCCGGCGGCGCTCAGCGCGCGGGTCGCGGTCATGTCTCGAGCGTACTCGACCGAACCCGGTCGCGCGACGAGGCCGCGGACGACGATGTACCGGCGATCCGCGATCGTTCCGACGCGCACGACGTCGCCGGGGCGGAGCAAGAAGCCCGCGTCCGCGGGAAGGGAGACCGGGATCGACTCTCCGGCGCGGACGACGACGATCTCGTTCGGGTCGCCGTGGGCGGTCAGGCCGCCCGCCGACTCTAGCGCACTCGAAAGCACGAGCGCGTTTGCAGGCGGAAGCGTCAGCGGATTGCCGACGGAGCCGACGACTTCGATTCGGCGATCGGGCGTGATGGACCGAATGGAAATCTGGGTGCCAGGGCGAAGCAGGGGAGGCGCGTTGAGAAGCGCAAGGTCGGCGTCCCGAGTCGGCGTCGCTGCGCTCATCAGGCGATCCCGACCGATCCCGTGTGGTGCGTACACTCGAAGCGATCGGGTGACCGCACCGTCGACCTGAACCTCGGTGGGGGCAAAGCCAAGGAAACGGACGTCGACCCTCGTCGGCAGAGGTCCGCCGTCTAGATGCGCCGCAATCTCTCGTGCCAACTCGGTCGTACGATGGAGGGCGGCACCGAGAGCTCCGATGTCAGGAAGGTCGACCGTCCCATCCGGTCCGACCGTTCGATCCACGCAAACCTCAGGGGCTTCCGGGCAGACGATCCGCACCCGGTCGCCAGGATGGAGGACCGGATCGTCGGGAGGGAGCATGATGCCTATTGTAGACCAGCCCTCCCCCGGAATCCGAAGCTTAGCTCCGGTAGATCGTCACGTCTTCGTCGAGGCGAACGCCGAACTTTTCGCCTTGCTTCAGCCGCACGTTGCTTGGCTTCTGCTGCTGGTTCTTTTCCAACTCACCCGCGCCAAGTCCAAGAAGGCCGCCGATCAGCGACTTGGTGACGTTACCCTTCGTATTGTTGCCGCTCAACACACCGAGAAGAAGACCGGCGCCCGCTCCGTAGCCCGCATAAACGCCTCGGTTATCCTTGGCCTTGCCAGTCGCAACGATCCGGCCGTCGGCGTCGGTCTTGATGTCCTTGTCGTTCAGGCTCACGAGCGTGCCGCTAAGATCCTGCGTGTGGCCGTCGGGGAAGACGAGCCGATCGAAGGCCAATTCGAGGAGCCCCGGATCGTTACCGTTCTGCTTCGTGGCCGTGATGACCCGACCTTCGACTTTGGTTCCACCCGGAAGCTGCCCGTAAACACCGTCGGTGGAGTCGAGCGATGCGGTGAACCGGTCGCCCCGGCGAGATTCGTTGCTGCTTAGGTCCTCGTTCAGCCGAACGGGAAGAACGGTCGCCTTGTAAAGAGTCGCGATCGCATCACGCCGCTCGGGACGATCACGCTCGCCGGTGCGGTCGTCGCGTAGCGGTTGGGCGCGGCCCTCACCGGTGTTGACGGCGACCATCAATCGGTTCGGATTCCAACGCACCTGAGCGCCCAGCGCCTCGCTTAAGAAACGAAGCGGAACCAAGGTCGAGCCGTTTCGGTTCTCCGCCGGGGTCGTAAGTTGGACCGAGCGCCCGTCGACGTCGGCGAATCTTTCTCCGATGACGAGACGGATGCGCTTCTCGCCTTTAACGGCCGTAACCTCTTGGCGGCCCTGGTTCCAAAGAACCTTTGCCCCCATCTCTTCGAAGACTCCACGAAGGGGAACCAGGACGCTGTTGTTGACCATCATCGGCTGGGTGCCCTGGAAACGAACGGGCTGCCCATCGACGGTGACGCCGATATTCTGAGCGTTCGCCGCGGCGACGGCCGAAAGGGAGATCAGGATTAGCGTGCTCTTTTTCATGGTTGCTCCACTTGGCCGAGAGTCCCCGGCCGGGGTGTGTAGCGGGTTAGACGCACAAGTCGGCACCAGGGATCATTTCTCAACCCTGTGGCGCGCCCAAACGGGTAACTCTACGCGTTAACTGAGGGGGCGAAGAGGAAAGACGTCCACGTCCACTCCTTCCGAAAAGAGGCGATGGATGAACGGTCGCGGTGAGATCCCGGCGGATTGCACGAGCGTTTCGTCTTCGCGTTCGTACCCCGCCTCGCGGAACTCATACGGCGAGTGATGGACGCGACCGGTCAGGAGCCTTCCGTGCCGGTAAGCATAGAGCAGATAGCGTTCGGCGAGGAAGAATTCGAGCGCCCCGGGTGCGGCGATCGGAAGTGCTTTGCCGATCGAACTCTCGATTTCGTAAGACTCGCGAGCCCGAATACCCCGATACGATATGTGATCGTCGCGACGATCGACCTTCATCTGGGCGGCGAAGTAAGGCAGTGCGAACGCCATGCGGGCCGTTTTGACCGCCAGAACGTTCGCGGCATCCAGGCTGAAGAACCACACGCCGGGATCGCGTCCTTCGTAGTGAACGTATGTCCGAACATTCGTCTCCGGAAAGGTATGCGTGCCCGGGATCCGTGGCATGAAGGCCCATCGCACGTCGTTCATAAGGAAGGGAACAAGCCCGATCCAAGCCCGCTCTTTCCCCGTCTCGTCTGGAAAGGTGTCGACGGTGAGTCCCGGCGGCAACAGAGACGCGATTTCCGACGGATCGCACGAGAAATGGAGGAAGAGAAGGTCACGCCAACGCTGGCGCATAACGACCCGGCCCAAAGGCCGCTCCCGAAGCGCGAGTTGTAGAGCAGGATCCAGGGGCACTCCTTCTTAGAACGCAGAAAACGAGGTTCCAGCGTCGAACCCGGGGTTTCGGCTCAACAGAGATGCGTCTCCGGAGCCGCCATCATGACGGGCATCGTGTGATAGATCAGCCCGGCGACCGTCTCGGGTTTGTCGAGCGCCTTCAGGCCACCGCCGCGATTCAGGGCGGCGACGATCGTCCGATGCCGATCGTCCGGCAGGGGGACGTCGAAAAGGTCGAGCCAGTGGTTGGCGAGTTCTTCGATCGTCTTTGGCTTGAGGGGAGCGAGGGCGTCGTAGACGCCTTGGGCGCTTTCGCCGACGCCCCCTTCTTTCCAAACGGCGAGACCGTGGAACTTCATCCGCTCGGCCATGAGGGCCGCCGAAGTCCACGCCGTCCCCCAGTCCCATCCCGCGACGTCGGGTGGAAAGAGCAGCGACATTCCAAATCGGTCGAGGTTATACCGAAGCTCGCCACAAAGGTCGACGGTGCGTTTTGGCAGCGGCGTGGTGGGCGTGGCATCCGTGGCCCTATTGGCGAGGAGACGTTGGCCCAAGCCGCATGCTCGCGCGACCCCCACCACAAGGTCTACCGGACACTTCACCCGGGTACGAACGCAACGATCGGAGTAGAACTCGGGCCGACGCGTTATTTCATCCACGATCGCCAAGACGTCGCCGCCGGTACGCTTCCACACGCCGGTGAGGGCATTCAGGACGGCGGGCTCGGGATCGTCATAGGCGAAGTACGCCCACAACTTGCCGGACACGTACCGGGCGGTTTGGGGATGAGACGCCAGCATCTCGAGGAAAGAGTCGCCGTCGTAGGGTTCCGTTCGGCCAAGGATCGTTTTCGGCGCGGGATCGTGCATTGCGGGAGAGACGTAAGACGCGGCCAAGGGGCGGTCGTACCGAATCGAATCGCGAAACTTTTGCTCGGCGTTGGCTCCCGGCAGCTCCCAGAAAAGATCGTTGTAGCCCCAACCGGTGAGGGCGCGGGAGGCGGCTTGCACGTCGTCCTCCGAGTAATGCCCGATTCCTAAGGTGAAGAGCTCCATGACCTCCCGAGCGAAGTTCTCGTTCGGCACGCCCCGGACCTGCCGGTTCATGTCCAGGAACTTCATCATCGCGGGCTCTTTGGCGATCGCTTTCAGAAGGTCGACGAACCGGCCGCCGGAGTTTGCTCGAATCGTGTGCAGATAGCCGGCCATCATGAGGCCGTTCTCCACCTTGTTATCGCTCACCGCGAAGTGGTCGTGCCAAAAAAGGGCAAGCTTCTCTTCAAGCGGCCTCGGCGTCGTGGTCATTCGCATGACCCACCACGCGCCAAAGCGCCATGCACCGAGATCAGGCTCTTCCTTCTCGCGCCAGACCATCTCATAGGGATGAGGCATGGCTCCTGGAGGCGTCTTCGGATACTCGACGAGGCGTCGTCGGGCGGGTTCGACACCGGCTTTTACGTCGGCAGCGACTTCGTTCGGCGTCGCCCCGAAACCAAGGCGGCGGTGGAGGTGGCGGATTCGCTCGTAAGGGCTCATCGTCGTGCCTTTCCCCAGTGTAACGCGCATTTAGCGGCGGCGCGCTCCCTGGCGGAGTCATACTAAACTTGAGGGGCATTTTGTCGCCTCTCTCCTATGTCCGAACAGTTGAAGAAGGAGGCTGCCGGTTTCGCCGCGCTGGGCCTCGCCCCCGAAACCCTCGCCCTCTTGGCGCGCCACGGCTATGCCGTTCCCACGCCGATCCAATCCTCCGCGATCCCCGCATGCCTCAGCGGACGCGACGTCGTCGGAATCGCCCAGACCGGCACCGGCAAGACGTTGGCTTTTGCCCTTCCGCTCGTCGAGCGGATGCTCGCCAACAAGACTCGTCGCGCCCTGGTCGTCGCGCCGACGCGCGAACTCGCGCTGCAGATCGACGAAACCCTCCAGAAAGTCGCCCACTCCCGGGGGATCCGCTCGACGGTCGTGATCGGCGGTGCCTCGATGAACCGTCAGCGCGACGAGCTCTCGCGTCGCCCGCGGATCGTCGTCGCCACGCCCGGCCGTCTCCTCGACCACATGGGCCAGGGCCTGCGGTTAGACGACTTCGATGCCGTGGTGCTCGACGAAGCCGACCGTATGCTCGACATGGGCTTCGCCCCTTCCATCAAGAAGATCCTGGCGGGCCTCGCCGCAAAGCGGCACACGATGCTCTTTTCCGCGACGTTCCCGTCGGAGATCGAGGCGATCGCCTCCGTCTACCAGCGGGATCCCATCCGGGTCGAAGTCGAGCGCGCCGGGACCGCGACCGAGCTCGTCGAGCAGGAGCTTCGTCTCGTGGGACACGAAGAGAAGGGCTCTCTTTTGGGTGAGATCCTCGCCGGCCACGATGGCTCGACGCTCGTCTTTGCCCGAACGCGACACGGCGCGAAGAAGCTCGCGCGAACCGTGCGAAACTTCGGCCACACGGCCGCCGAACTCCATTCCGATCGTTCCCTGGCGCAGCGCAAGGCCGCGCTCGACGCCTTCAAGCGCGGCGAAGTTCGAGTGCTCGTCGCGACCGACATCGCCGCCCGCGGGATCGACGTGAAGGGAATCGGCCTCGTTGTGAACTACGACTTGCCGGACAATCCCGAAGATTACGTCCACCGCATCGGCCGCACCGGTCGGGCCGGTGCTTCGGGCCGCGCGGTCACGTTCGCCCTCGCCGAACAGGAGCGGGACGTGCGCGACATTGAGCGCACGATGCGCCTCACGATCCCCCGGGCGGCGGGGACTCCGGAGGGGTTCGGCCGGGCGATCGAAGCCCGGAAGAAGCCCGCCGCGAAGCCGGTTGGCGGTCCCGCCAAGTTCCACAGCCGACGCCCGCGCTAAAGGCAGTTCCGGAAAGGTTCCCCTTCAAACAAGAAAGGGGAACCACGGGTTAGGACAGAAGTCGTTTAGGATTCTCTCCCTTCAACGCCAAAGCCATCGAAGGATGCTCGGCAGATGCGCTCGCTCGTAGCGATCGCTGTGGTTGCCGTTCGCAAAGTCGAAGCGGTAATCGTAACCCTTGAACTTCAATGCCGCCGCCATGCTTTGGTTGGCGAGCGGCCAATTCCCATGCACGTTGTCAAGGTCGTTCCGTCCGTCTTGCAAGTAGACGCGGATCGGCTTCGCATCGCTCTTGCGGATCAGGGCCGGATAGTTGTGGCCGCCTTCGATCAGGGTCGGGCCGCTGGCGATATCGGTGAACGACCCGATACAGCTTAGAACCTTTCCAAACGAATCGGGGCGGTACCAGGCCGCGGAGAAGGCGCAAATGCCGCCACTCGAAATGCCGCAGATCGCTCGCTTTGAGGGGTCCGACGTGAGCTTCTGATCCTTTTCGACGATCGGCAGGATCTCTTCGAGAAGAAAGCGGACGTAGCGGTCGGAGAGCGTGTCGTACTCGAACGAGCGATCCGAACGGCCGACGGGAAGGGTCCCGGGCGGGAGGAAAACGGCGATCGTCTTCGGCATCTCGCCTTTCGCGATGAGATTGTCGAACACCGTCGGTACCCAATCTTTGGGTCCTTGCCCGTCTTGGAACACCATCAAGGCGGCCGTCTCGCCGACCGTCAGCCCGGGCGGCGTATAGACCCACCAATCGCGTGTCGCACCATCGAAAATAGCGCTTGTGTGCTTCGGCATCGCCTTCAGCGTTCCCTTGGCGACGTCGGGACGGGGCCGCGTTTCTGGCTCGGGATCGTACACCTCCACGAAGCCACTTCCGAGCGTCTTGCCTCCCGCTTGGACGGTGTAGGGGAACGCCTCGCCGTCGCCGAGCTTTTCGGTCGCCGTCCAGACGTTCGTGTGCCCGATCCGTTCGAGGCGAAGATCCTTCCGTTCCTCGGCTTTGACCACCGGATCGATATCGCTCTCGACCGCCCAAACAGCGGTCGTGCCTTCGCTCCGCGTCTCGGCTCCGGTCGTCACCGACTTGCCGAACCATCGCCGGACCCGAGCGGCAAGGGCATCCTGGGCCGCGGCGTCCCTCGCTTCCCGCCGAAGCGTCGGAAGCGAGGTTGCGGTGAGCGGCTTTTCCTGAAGGGCGAAGAGGAGGGCGACGGTGCCGAGCATCCGACGACGTTACCCGTTCGCTTGACTCGGCTCGCCGCGCATCTTCTTTAGATTTTGCAGGCACCGCTCGACGGCGGCCATCGGATCGATCTCCTCTTCGTACTCGACCACGTACCACACGACGCCGCCGCCACTCTCCGCGGCCTTGAACACCTTCGCCCAGGGAATGTCGTCCTCGCCGATGATCGCGCCGTGACCCGTCGTCTTCGAATAACCCTTAAGGTGGACCGAAGCGTTGCGGCCCGGAAAGTCGTGAATCGGCTTGACCGGATCGGCGCCGCCGCTCATGCCGTTAGCGGTGTCGTATTGCATGATGAATCCCTCCGGCGTGCCTTCGGCGAGTCGGTAATACGCGCTCTTGCCGCCTTCGAGCGGCTCCATGTCCTCGGCGTGGGCGTGGAAGCCCAGTCGGAGGCCGACGTCGGCCAGCTTTGCCGACAACTCGGAAAACTCGCCCGCCGTCGAGTCGCAACTCGCCGCCGAATCGCGCTTCACCTGTGGGATCCACGGCACGATCACGTACTCGCAGCCGAGGGTCTTGTGAAGGGCGACCGTCTCGTCGAACCGGCCCGGTCCCAGGGCGTCGATGGGGGTGTGCGTACCCTCCGCTTTAAGCCCCACGGCGTCGAGCTTGGCGCGAATCGATTCGGGAGAATGGCCGTAATAGCCGGCGAACTCGACGCCGTTGTAGCCCATCGCCGCCACTCGATCCAAAACGCCCATGAGGTCCTGAGCCGCGTCGGCACGGATGGAATAGAGCTGCAACGCGATGGGAATCGACATGCCCGGAGGTTACCCCCCGCCGACGAGCCCGCCCGATCTGACAAAAGACTGGCAATCTTTGCGTATCGTTCCTCCGTGCGGTCGCGGAAAGAGTCGTTTAATGTTCGCGTTCTACTTCGTCGGCTACGTGACGGTGGCGGGACTGTTCTACTACCGTGCTTACCGGACGGCTCCCCTGATCGAGGAAGCCGACGTGCCGCTGCTCACGCTCTGGATCAACCCCGACATGGACGAGGAACCGGAGACGTGGAGAAAAGCGGCCTGAACGGGCGGCTCGTGTGAACGGTGTTCCGGCGCTTCAAGGTGTGGATTCTCGTTCCAGTCTCACCCGGCCGTATCGTAGCTCTCGCTCCGAAACGACGTCGAACTCGAGACTTCGGGAGAGGTCGGAGGGTTGACGGTCGATGTTGATTCCGTTGATGGCGTCGACCGAGAGCACGAGTTTGTCGCCCGATCGGGAAACGTGGCCTTCCCAAGGAACCCCGCCATCTTCGAGGTTCGCGTTGCCATTGGCATCGATCTTTAGAATGACGCGGTTGAGTTGAGCCACCACGATGGGGTCGGCACCGGGTCGACCGACCTCGTCGTGGTGGCCACGGAAGGTTCCGACCGGCACAGGCTTACTGCACGAGGCCATGAAAACGACGGCGAGAATCAGAGCGACGGATATACTCGCCACGATGGCCGCCCTCATCACGCCCGAAGTGTACACGTCCATGGGACTGAACGATGGGGAGTACGCCCTGATCCTCGAGCTCCTCGGTCG
>CAXUKB010000141.1:0-11072 GCA_964251345.1 uncultured Fimbriimonas sp.
GCTTCACGGAGGCGACGTTCTCCGGCGCGATGTCGAGAAGCTGAAGCCAGTCTTCGGTGGTGTCGCTCTTGGGGAAGATCTCGTTCTCCTTGAACTCCTGATTCGCGGCGTCGACGAGATCGCTCTGCGAGATGCCCACCTCGTCGTTTGGGTTGGCGATGGCCCGCTTGATGGCGGTGTCCTTCGCACGGTCCACGATGCTCTTGAGGATGGCGCCGGAGAGCATGTCCTTGAAGTAGAGCGTCTCAGAGTGGCCGTTCTTCAGGAACACACGGAGGAACTCGTTCGCCTTGTCCTTCTTCCAGAGGTGCTCGATCGTGCCCTCGACAAGCGCCTTGCGGGCGCAGTCCGCCTCACCGTCCCACTTGCCCATCGCCTCGGGATCGAGGGGAAGGTTGGGCGACAGGTAGATCCCAAGGATTTCCGTGGACGACTCGCGGTCGGGTCGGCTGACCTTCACCTTACGGTCGATGCGCTCGGGGCGCAGAACGGCGGGGTCGATAAAGTCCGGCCGGTTGCTCGTGAGCACGAGAATCACGTTCTCCAGGGTGTTGAGACCGTCGAGCTCGGCACAGAACTGGGGCACGACGGTGTTCGAGATGTTCAGGTACCGGCCCGACGACCTCGTCCGAAGCACCGCCTCGGCCTCGTCCATGAAGATGAACACGAGTCGCCCTTCTTTCGCCTTCTCCCGCGCGGTGGCGAAGATTTCGCGCACCATGCGCTCCGTCTCGCCGAGCCACATATTCAGGATCTTCGGACCCGAGATGGTCATGAAGTACTCCTTGACCTCGTGGCCCACCCGCTTGCTGTATTCCTTGGTGAGGTTATACGCGGTGGCCTTGCCGATCAAGGTCTTGCCGCAACCGGGAGGTCCGTACAGGAGGATGCCCTTGATGGGCTTCTTCCCGAACCGTTCGTAGATCTCCGGGTGCAGCAACGGGGTCTCGATGGTGTCCCGAATCAGCGCGATCGCCTCCTTCTGGCCGCCCACCTTGTCCCACGGGATCTCCGGCACGTCCTCAAGGAAGTAGTCTCGGCTCTCCTGCTTCTCATAATGCTCGAGCGCGATACGGCCGCTCGGATCGACGCGGACCTCGTCGCCCGTCTTGATCGAGGCGTCCTTCAGGCCCTCGCCCCGCACGACGAAACGCCCGTCGCGGCCGGGGGTGCCGTCGCCAAGACGCAAGCGTCCGTCCGGCAGGGCGTCAGACACCTTCTGAACGCTGCCCTGCCCGCTTTCGGGTAGCACACCGACGACGGCGTAAGCTTCGTTAACCTTCACCCGGACGCCGGTGATCAGGCTCTCGGGCTCGACCTTCGGATCGATCTGCGTCACGAACTCCTGGTCGCCTAAAGCAATGAGAGCGAGCTTCTCGTCGGACTCCGACTTTCCGTCGAGCCAGTGGAGGAACACGCCCAGCTTGTTCGCGGGCGCGGTGAGCTTGGCGTAGGCCTCTTCGTACTCGGCGAGAAGCTTCTGATCCTCGACCTGTTTCTCCGCTTCGGTCCGCAGGGTATCGCGGAGCGCCGCCACGGAGTTCTGGAGGCGCTGGTTGTCTCTGGGGGCCTGCTCCTCGATTCGAGTCAGCAGGTCCAGTGCGCGAGAGGTCTCGGCCATAGATATCTCTTCTACGTCAGGTTAGACGAATCGAGTCGAGGAGGAATATCGGATTCGCAAGTCGCGGAAGCGGATCTCGGCCTTCGGACGCGTTTCGAGCCTCTCGATCCGTAAACTGAGAACGGTGACACCGGCGATGCGCATAGCGGCTTATTCTCTGCTCCTGGTCGGCTTGGCCGCGACCGCACGAGGGCAGGGCGGCAACTTGGCCGGGTTCCTTCAGGCTCACCCGCCGGCCGGGACGTGGATCGCGGTCGACCCCGGGCACGTGCGCGCGAAGGTCACTCCAAACGATCTCTCCGCATTCGAACGCAAGGCGGTGCCCGTCGGCCGCCTGACCGCCGTCGTCCCCACGACGATGGTGACGATCGACGACAGCCTCGCCCAAGCGCCGAACCTCTACGACGGCCTCCCACGCGAGGCGAAGATTCTCGCCCTTATGGCCGCGCTCAGTCCGGGGCAGTGGCGACTGTTGGGCGAGCGCGGCCTCGGGCTGAACGACCTCCGGGGCGAGCCCCGCGCCATCCTCGCCTCGCTCCTGTCGCCGCCGCTTCACTGGGATCGCTACCACCTGCACGACGGGGTGATGTTCATGCGCGAGACCGAACACCTTACGCTGGACCCCAAGGACGCGCCCGGCGTGCGCCTCCGGCTCTACCGCGAGATCGAGCTGATGGTCCACCCCGAGGGTCAGCGGGGCGGATTCTTCCTTTCGTTCGGTCCCAAAGGGGTCGAGAACGGGACGATCGGCCGGCTCTCCACCAAAGCGGAAGCCGACTCGGTCTACGGCGTCGCGATCCGCCAGACGGTCCCGAATCGGCCTAAGCCGGGCGGCATCCGCTTCGACGATCGCGCTTACGACGCCCCCGTTTCGCCTGTCGGAGCGACGACGGTGCGTGAAGCGCTCACCCTCGCCTCGAAGGCGACTGGACGCGAGATCCTCGCCGACCTGCGCATCGCCGACCTGCCCGTCGCGGCTTCGGGCGGCGCCGTTCGCGCGGGCGACCTCCTTGGCGCGATCGCGCTCGCGGTCACCGGCACGTACCGTCCGGTGGGACCGGGCTTCGTGCTGACCTCCGACCTCGTCGGGCTGGGAACCCGCAAGATGCGGATCGACCGTTGGATGGCCGGCGTCGGCAAGGGCGTCCAAGCGAGATCGGCGGAATGGAACGGGACTGTCGTTGCGAGCGGCGGGCTCGCGGCGATCGGCTATCCAGCGAACGCCATGCTCCGGGTGGACGACGAGTTGCAGCGGAAGCTGGACGCCCAATCCCTCGGAATGCCCCCGGACTTCGCGACGAGCGCATTGCCGCCCGAATTCAACGAGGCGCTGATCCAGAGGCGCGACGAGTTCGCCAAGGGTAATCCCAATCTTGCGTTCGCCACCGACCGCGTCGGCGTCCAGTCGAACCTGAAGTTCGCCTTCGTCCTCCCGGACGGAACCGAGATTGAAGGCGGCACCCTTCCGCCCCGGCAGGCGTTCGGACGCCCGGCGCCGCCCGAGCGGGAAGCTCCGCCCGCCTCGCCGCGCGCCACCATGCCGGAGGGTGACAAGGCGGCCTCCCTCGTCCTCTGCACGGAGGGCGCCGCCGAGGCGGCGGAGGCGATTCGCGTCGCGAACACGTACGGCTTTCGCGAACTTTGGCTGGAGACCCACGACTCCGCGGCCTTGCGCGAGGCGATCATGCGGGCGGGTCGGCCCGTTCGGCTCGTCGTCCGGCCCTGGACCGCGCAACCTGGTGCGAAACCCGCCGATCCCGACCGGACCCTCCTGGGCGACCGGGCCGCGGAAGTCCTCGCCCGCGAGACGAGCAATCCGAGCGTCACACGGTTTCGAATGCCCGACGCGCCGACGCCCCTCGGCCGTGACCTCCTCGCCCCGGGCGACAGGGAGAACGGCCCCCGCTTCAAGGCGCTCGCCGCGCTAGCGGGCACGCCGGGCCTCGCCGGAGTGGTCGTGATGGACAGCCAGCCCGGAGGCTACGTCGAGGGTGCCCGTACCGACGGAGACGACGATTTCGGCTATGCGTCCGCCGCACGGTGGTGGTTTCTGCGGGAGAACGGCATCGATCCCCTGGACATCGTTCCGCAGGGAGGCTCCCGCGACCTCGAACTGCGTCAGCCGTTTTTCCCTGACAACGCCCTCATGTCGCTCGCTGCGATGAACGACGAAGGTCGGCGTCGGGAGCCCGAGGCGCAGACGAAGGCTTACGGGAAGTGGCGCACCTTCCGGGCGGAGGCGAATCGCCGTGCGACCGAGTCCCTCTTCGCCTCCTTCGGAGCCGTTCGCACCCTCGTCGCCGTGCGTCAGGCATCCACGGGGAGTCGGTACACCCGGCCGCCCCTCGTGCTTTGGCATCTCGGAGATCCCCTTCCCACGAGTGCGGAGTTCGACGCGAAGAATCCTTTTCTCACCACGACGGCCCTCCAAGTCGCGGCGTCCGACGGCGAGGCCGAGCTCCGGGTGCGCCTCGCGAATCCGGATAGGGCTCGAACCCAGCGCATCACGCTCGATCTTTCCGACGTGCCGTCCTCGAAATGGCTTCTCGTGCTCGACCGGATCCTCAAGCGGCGTTCCTGACGGGCGGCGACACGCCTACGACGTTGAGACGGGCGGGAGGATCAAGTCCTTTCGGCGCGAGGCGGGTCGGACCTCCAGGCTCACGATCTTTCCACCTTTCTGCACGACGTGGACCGTCGTGTTCCCCGGAGCGTGAAGCAGGAAGTCGACGTCCCAAGTCTTCGGCCAGGCGGGCAGAACCCGAAGTGCGCCACCCTCCGCCAAGGGCTCCGCTTGGAGGAGCATGAGCTGGGCGGTGGTCATGAGGTTGCCGCCGTGGTTCTGGTCGGGCACCCAGTCGTAGTTCGGACCCCACGTGGCGGGCCAGCGGAACTTGGGGTTGGAATTCCGAACTTGGTTTCGCAGGATCCGGGTCGCCTCGTCGGTCAGGCCGAGAAGCGCGGCGACCTCCCCGTCGTAGCCCCAACCATGGTCCAGGTTGTTCTTCCGGACGGCGAACGCCTTTCGCCCCGCTTGGAGCAGATCCGGATGCGCCAAGGTGGCCAGCCGGAACGGCCATACGCCGTAAAGCGCCGGGTTCTCCACGTTCGAGGTCTGATCGACATACCTCTGCGCCATGTCGAGCCGTCCGTCGCGGACCGGAAGCGCCGGCGCGGCGACCCGCATCCGTTCGAAGAGGCTCCTCTGCTCCGGCGTGAGACCGGGAAGCGTCAGGAGGCGTCGGGGCACCGCGTTCAGCCCTGCCGTGGTCGGCATGTCGTTCACGACGCCCTGCCAGTAGGTCTCGACCGCCTGCGCCGGGTCGAGCACGATTCGGCCGTCCGCGTCCTTGCGGAAGCGGGTGTCGAAGTACCGCAGCACCGACTCTGCCATCGGCAGGAGCTCCGCACGGAGGAATCGTTCGTCGTGGGTGTACTCGTATCGGTCCAGCATCACTTGAACCAGTTCCGGCCCCTGATTCCAGGCGTACCGCCACCACGGCGAGTCCACTTGGTTGGGCCGCTTCCCCTTGCGATCCCAGCCGTAGTCGCCGCCCGCGTAGGTGCCGAACGGGCTCATCGTCTCTGGGAAGTAGGCCCCCGACGCCCCGTGGTAAAGCGCGGTTCGGCTCTCCGCGAGGGGACGCGCCCGTTCGTAGATTCGGAAGAACGAGTCCATGAGGTCCGCGTCGCCCGCCGCGAGATCGGGCGCGACGGTGAACCGAACGTTCTGATACCACTGGGAGTCGCCCCACTGCCGCCAGTCGGGGTCGAACGGCTTGCCCATCGCGGCGGGTTGGACGCAGAAGTAGCCGCCGTTGAACTTGATCGGGAACTCGCCGCGACCTTGAATCGCCTGGGCGTACCGCTGGAGGGCGTAGCCGCGCTCGATCCGCACCGCGTCTTCGTCCGCGCCTCCGACGGCGATCCAAGAGCGATTCCAGAAGCCGTTCCACCACTTCCGGTTCCGCCCCTCCGCCCGGCCGAGCGGCGAACCCTTCGCCTGAGCGTCGAGCCCTTTTCGCCAACCTGCGAGCGAACCCTGCTCCGTGTGGGTCGCGATCGTCAAGTCGAGATTTGCGATGGGCTTGGGCGACGCGATCGCTCCGCCGGACGCACCGACGAGCCCCTTGCCCCAGAGCCGCCCGCCGAACGTGCGATGGAGCAGCGGGTCGAACGCACCGCGTAGGCCGGTGAGCGACTGCTCCTCCCAAAGCCGGGGGACGACGGAGGTCTCGTTCCGGTGGAACCACGTCACACCCGTCCGCTCGTCCTCTACTCGGTCCGCCGATTCGGCCTTCGGAAACGGTCCGCCCTGGACCGTCCACCCCGATCCCGCCTCGGCGTCGGGAAGGGCGCGGTCGGCCGTTCGCCAGGTCTCGAGCGACGCCCGGACCGTTCGCGGACGGGCAAACTTGCCCGCGACGTGAACGACGTTCGCCGCCGGATCGACGAACAGACGGAGGTGGTCGCCGCCCATCTCGAACGATATCGTCCCGTCCCGCAGGTGGAGCGCCTGCCGGAACTCGCCGGCCGCGGGCGAAGGCGAAAGGTGAATTCGGACCCGGCCCAACTTGAGGATCCGGCAGATCTCGGACAGCGCGTCGGTGCGCCCGATAAGGATCATCAAGTCTCCCGTCGCAGCCTCGGTCCAAGCGTTCAGCACTACCTCTCCGTTCCCAATGGGCATCGACCCCGCCGCGTCGGCGGACGGCGTCGTCCAGACCACATCGTTCGTGTCGAGCGCGGGGTTGGGCGGAAGGAGCGTCATCGCATCGCTAGCTTACATCTCCCCTCTCCTCACCTGGGGGAGAAAGGCCGGGAGGTGAAGGCGTTTGGAGTCGGGAGGATCATGGGACGTCACCCCTTCCTTTCGTCGCACGAACCATTGATAAAAGGAAGGGGTGATGCTTATCAGGGTTCGTCGTAGACGCCGATCTCCGCGATGTGCGGCGTGTCGGACGCCGCCTCGATGGCGAGGCGGATGCGGTCGGACCGCATCCGCGGCACGTCGTGGACCTGCACGGGATTCGGCGTGCCCCCATTCGCCAGGTCGACCCAGTGGCCGTTCTCCCAGCGGAAGAGGCGATACGCCTTGATCCGGCTCGCCTTGTAGTCTGAGAACTGCCCTACCGGCTCCACGAAGACCAGGCGATTGAACGACGCGCCCTTCGGGAGGTCGACCTCGATCCAGCCCTCCGGATGCCCCTCCGGTAGGTACCAGGAGTTATGAAAGTTACCGTCGTTCGCCATATCGGGGCCGTTCGTGTCGCCGGTGGCGACGGCGCGGATCGGACGGCCGGTGGCGAGATTCTTCGTCGTGACGGGTGACACCGGCGCGACGGGAGTCATCGGGCCGGGATTCGACCACGCCTCGCCGATCTCCTTCAGGCGCTGGACGACGTTCGGCGCGAGTCGACCTTCGCGAGTGGGCGGGGCGTTCACGATGAGGTTGCAGTGGATGGCGTTCTGCGGCTTGAGCCACTCCTCCACGACCTGGTGGACCGTCTTGAGCGGCCGATCCTCGTCGCCGGTCTTCCAGAACCAACCGTCGGTGAGGGTCACGCACGAGAGGGCGGGCAACCGGTTTCCCCCCGGGATCGCCTGGCCCGCGTTCTGCTCGAACGCCTTGATGTCGCCGTAGTAAAGTCCCGCGGGCGGGTAGCTTGCCGCGTTGAGGTCGCACACGAGCAGGTTCGGCTGGAGCGACTTGATGTGCGCGTAGATCTCGTGGAACGGAATCTCTTCGTACGTGATCCGGCTCCAAGGCGCGTCCCAGCCGTCGATGATGAGGATATCGATCTCGCCGTAGCCGGTGAGCAGCTCCGTAAGCTGGTCCTTGATCATCCGGACCTTTTCCGGCGTCACGTTGAAGTGCCGGACGTCGTGGCGCATGTCGAGAATGGAGAAGTACAGCCCGACGCGAATTCCCGCCCGGCGGAACGAGTCGACGTAGGCCCGCACGACGTCGACCTTCGCGTGGTCCGGCACGGTCTTCGTCGGCCACAGGGGAAAGCCGTCGTGGTGCTTAGTCGTCAGGCAGGCGTAACCCATGTGTGCCGACTTCGCAGCGGCCGCCCACCCTTCGGTGTCCAAGTTGGTGGGATCGAAGGCCTCCACCGCCCCGGTCGGATCGCCCCACTCGCGATCCTGAAAAGTCGCCATGTTGAAGTGGATGAACATGCCCATGCGCGTGTCGAGGAACCGCTGCTGCAGTTCGTGCAGCGGTCGGTCGTGGCGGTACGGCTTCGGATCCTCGGGATAGGCTTCCATCTTCAAGGGAATCATGGCGCCCGCCGCAAGGCTCGCGGCGGACTGAACGAACTGGCGTCGGGTGGGCATCTTATGGGATCAGTCTGACCGCTTCGATGGGGTCGTTAGGTTGGCGGAGCGAGGATTTGGTGGTCCATTTATGAACGACCCCGGAAGAGGGTTCCCTTGGGATAATGTGAGACCGCGATTTCTATTCCGATCCCCATCGCTCCACCCCTGCCCCTCCCCGAGGGGAGAGAATCCTACACCGAGTGAGCGTTCATCGATCAACTCACCACGCCCTTAACCACCCTTCACTTCCCACCTGCTCTTATCCCCTCGCCCTCCATTCGCGAGGGCTCGCGCCGTAGCGGGCGCGCATCGCCTTGTTAAAGTGCTGGAGATCGGGCAGGCCGACCGCGACCGCGATCTCCTTGATGGGCAGCGACGAGCGCTGAAGCAGGTAGGCCGCTCGTTCCAGACGGCGATTTCGAACGTAGGCCACCACCGACTCGCCGAACTCCGCCTTGAACAATCGGGCCAGGTAGCCCGGCGACACCCGGGCGTGGGCCGCCAATTCGGTGACCGCCAGCGGTTCTGAGAGGTGGCGCTCGATCGCGTCGCAAGCGAGCCGCACGGCATGGTGGCCCGCGGCGTCGGTCCGGTCGATGCCACCCGAAAGCGAGGCGACCTCCCATAGCACGTCCCAGAGCCGCGCTTCAACCCGGTGAGGCTGCCGGGAAAACTGCCCGACGCCATCGTACAGCCGCTCGTAGACCCCGTCGTGCCGTTCGCCGAGATCCTGGACCGCCGGGACGGTTCGCGTGGGTCCGTCCGCGAGCTTGAAATGAGCGTAGAGGTGGACCGAAATTCCCTGGTACCGGGTCTCCATCAGAACACCCGGCGGGGTGATTCCCACCGTTCCCGGCCGGATCGTCACTTCCCTTCCGTCGAGCCTCTGAACCGCGTGGTAGCCGTAGAGGTGAAGGCTCCAAAGATCGCGAAGGCGAAACCGGTCCGAGGGTTCGTAGCCGTGGGCGTTCCGCCCGATGTTCACCAGCTCCGGCGGCGCGTCGAGTGGAACCTCCCACACGAGAGGGCTATCCATGGCCGAGTTCATACCCCTTCAGGAGCATCGGAGAGCTTAAGAAAAGGGAATAACGGTCGGGCGATCGATCGCCCCACCGTCGACGGGCGATAAAAAAGGTCCGGCAACGCTTGCTTACGCCGCCGGACCAGCCACTTCCGTTCGGGCTTCTTGCGAGCCCTGTTTGGCGCACCGCGTGCGCACTGAAGGGTTTAGACGCGCGACCCGCCGAAGAGGTACCTAAAATTTAGGACGTCCTTAACAAAACAGAACGTGGGGGTCGCGGACGCCGAAGCCGCTCGCAAGCGCAAGGCCGTCAAGTTTGTGGGGAACCCAACGGGAAATTCAGGAGTTCCAACACCGGCGTGAGTACGAATAAATTCTATCGCCTTGCCGTTCCGGCCGCTGCCCTCCTCGCCGTTACCGCCTCCGCCCAAAACCAGGACGCGAAGATGACCGCCGCCATGAAGACGGTCATCGACACTCTTAAGGCCACCAAGCCCGCTCCCGTTCCTCAACTCACCTACGACCAAGCGCGCGAGCAGGCCGGCCCGGCCGACGCGGTGCAGGTCGTTCTCGCCAAGGACGGCAAGCCTGCGACCGACCCCGCAGTCGGCGTGATGCACGTCGCAATGCCCGGACCGAGCGGCAAGCCCCTCATCCTCAAGGTTTTCCGGCCGAAGGAAGCCGGGATGGCCAAGTTGCCGACCGTCGTCTACTTCCACGGCGGCGGTTGGGTGATCGCCGGAACCCGCGGCTACCAGGCCTCTTGCGAAGCGCTCGCCAAGATGGCGAACGCTAACATCGTTGAGGTCGCCTACCGACAGGCCCCCGAGGCCAAGTTCCCGGCCGCCCACGAGGACTGTTATGCCGCCCTTCAGTTCGTCGCGAAGAACCCGGGCAAGTTCATGGCGATCCCCGGCAAGATTTCCGTCCTAGGCGAGAGCGCGGGCGGCAACATCGCGACCGCCGTGTGCATGATGGCCAAGGATCGTCACGGCTTCATGCCGAAGGCCCAGGTTCTCGTGTATCCGGTCACCCAAGAGGGCATGGTCACCCCGAGCTACCGCGCGAACATGAAGAGCGTGCCTCTCAGCACGCCCATGCTCCCCTGGTTCTACAACTACTACTTCGGCAATCCTAAGGGCACCAAGAACCCTTACGGCAATCCGATGATGGCCTCCAACGCCAAGCTCAAGGGACTGCCCGCGGCGACCTTTATCCAAGCCGAGATTGACCCGCTCCTTAGCGAGGGCAAGATGTACTACATGAAGCTCATGAAGGCGGGCGTCCCGGCCACCTCCAAGACCTACATGGGCGTCACCCACGAGTTCTTCGGCATGGGCGCCGTCGTCCCCGAGGCGATGGACGCCGAGAAGATGGCCGTCGCCGCCCTCAAGAAGTCCTGGGGCATGTAGGCTCAGAGTGGCCTTCGTGGTGCCGCCTTCCCGGCGGCATTTCCGAGCGTGCGACCGGCTTCCAGCCGGTCGCACGAGACCTTCCGTAAAAGAAGGTTGCGACAGAAGCGTCTTTCGATGCGAACGACCGAGCAAGATACTACATAATCTGTAGTGATATGGCTCAGAACATTTTGTTCGTCAATTCCAGTTCGAAGGGAGACTACTCCGAGTCGAAGCAGCTCGCCGAGAGCATCATTCAGAAGCTCACGCAAGACACTCCCGGCGCGAACGTCGTCCGCATCGACGTGGCGACCAACGTTCCGCCCGTCGTGACCCTCGACTGGATGGGCGCCGCCTACTCCGATCCTTCCGCCCACACCGACGCGCAGAAGGCGGCGATCGCGCCTTCCGACGCGTACGTGGATCAGCTTCTCGCCGCCGACACGCTCGTGCTCGCGGTGCCGATGTACAACTTCGGCGTTCCCGGCGCCTTCAAGCTGTGGATCGATCAAATCCTCCGCATCAACCGCACCTTCACCCCGACCTACGAGGGCCTTGCGAAGGGCAAGAAGGCGTACGTCACGAGCGCCCGAGGCGGTGGCGGTTACGGCTCGGGTCAGGCGATGGAGAGCGCGGATTTCGTGGTGCCCTACCTCCGCGCCGTGCTCGGCATGATGGGCATTACCGACGTCACGTTCTTCGACATGGAGAA
>CAXUKB010000142.1:0-5748 GCA_964251345.1 uncultured Fimbriimonas sp.
ACGTACCCGCGCGGGGTGTGGCGCACGAGGTCGCGGAAGTGCTCGATCGCCTCGCTGGTCGCCTGCGGCCCGATGAGCATTCCGTAGCCGCCGCTCTCGTTCGGCGCTGTGACGACGAGGTCGGGCATGTTCACGAGGATGTGGTCGAGGTCGGCGGGGCGCCAACCCAGATACGTGGGTACCTGCGCAAGCACCGGATCTTCGCCCAGGTAATAGCGAATCATGTCGGGCACGAAAGGGTAAATCGCCTTGTCGTCCGCCACCCCGGTGCCGATTCCGTTCACCAGCGCGACGTTGCCCGCCCGGTGCGCGTTGACGAGGCCGGCGACCCCGAGCGAGCTGTCCTTCCGGAATACGAGCGGGTCGAGGAAATCGTCGTCGACCCGCCGGTACACGACGTCCACGGGCTTCGAGCCGCAGATGTCCTTCATGTACACGCAGTTGTCCTCGACGAACAGATCGCGTCCCTCGACGAGCTCGATGCCCATCTGCTCCGCGAGGTAGGCGTGCTCGAAGTAGGCAGAGTTGAACACTCCCGGCGTGAGCACGACCACCGTCGGCTCGTGCCGTCCGGGCGGGGCGAGCGCCATGAGGTTCGCGAGCAGTTGCGGAGCGTAGCCGTCGACCGGCCGAACGCGGTAGTCGCGGAACGCCTCGGGGAGCGCGCGCATGAGCACCTCGCGATTTTCCAGCATGTAGCTCACCCCGCTGGGAGTGCGGCAGTTGTCCTCCAGCACCATGTAGCCCGTCTTCTCGTCGCGGATAAGATCGGTGCCGCAGATGTGGACGTAGAGTCCGTGCGGCACGTCGGCCCCCCGGAACTCCTGCCGGTACGACGGGGCGTTCATCACGAGGTCTCGAGGGATCACTCCGTCGTCGAGGATCTTGCCCTCATGGTAAACGTCCTGAAGAAACGCGTTGAGCGCCCGAACCCGCTGCTCGAGACCGCGCTCGACGTGGCGCCACTCGCTCGCGGGAATCACGCGCGGAAGAAGATCGACCGGGAACGGCTTCTCGATGCCCGCGACGTCGCCGTACACGGTAAAGGTGATCCCCTGGTTCACGAGGATCCGGTCCATAAGATCCTGCCGTGCTCGGAAGTCGGAGGCGCTCATCCCCTCGAGCGATCGGAAAAGCTGCGCGTAGTGCGGTCGAGGGACCCCCGGCAACTCGAACATCTCGTCGTAGAACGCGCCGCATTGGTACCCCGCGAAGGGCGGGGGCGGGGGCGAGGATTGGCTCTGGGTCTGCGTCATCGGCGGTCGGAAGGTAGAAGGGCGCTTCTACTCTAACACAGGTTCCCACCCTAAACCCGGGGCATGCCTCAGACTGCGTCGAAGGCTTGAACCCTCGCCGCCTTCGACGGCACTGTACTCTGGGACCGACGTCGAAGATGCGGATCGAGATCACCGACGAGATTCCTGCCTTTCAGAAGAACTGTTGCTTCGGCGTTCTCGTCTATGCCGCGATCAGCGTGCTCGGCGTCGTCGCCATGGGCGTGTTTGCGAGGCGCCCTCCGGAGATGGGAATTGCGACCGTTCTGAATAGTACAGACCGTGACCTCAAGGTGCGGTTTGAGGGTGGTTTGTGGCCAAGCGACACTCTCGAACGGCTCGGCGCGATGAGTCGGGCACGGTTTAGAGCGTTCGCGAAAGACCCTCGCTCTTCTTCCTTTCCTTGTTGGATACGCGTCTACTCCGACGCCCCTGCGAGTCGTCTCCTCGCTCAATACGAACTCACGGACGGGCTCGTCCCCTTAGATCGAGGGACGGAACGGATCGTCATTCGATTTGTGAAAAATCGATTCCGCATTAGGGTCGCGAAGGGAAGGCCATAGCCGATGCGCATCGAAGGGGGCAACGTCTCGATTTCCAATGCGGATCTCGGCGGGGGTTGTCTTGTCATTCTCCTCTGCGCCGTGGCCCTTCCGTTGCTCGTGTTCATGATGGGTATTCGGCAGGGCAGGAAGAAAATCCTTCGGGACGAAAAGGCGCCGTCGAGCCCTCTCTTCGCCGCGGGCCATAATCGAAGCCATGCCCGACGCCGAACCGCGACCGCTCCCCCGCATCCGCGAGGACATCGACGCGGTCGACCGCGAGCTCGTCCGATTGCTTTCCCGCCGGGCCGAGTTGGCGGTCGAGGTGGGCCACACCAAACGAAGGGACGGTTCTCCCTTCTTCGTGCCCGAGCGCGAACAGGCCATTTTCGAACGGCTGGAACGCGACAATCCCGGTCCGCTCACCGGGAAACAGCTCAAGGCGATCTACCGCGAGATCATCTCGGCCGCCATCGCCGCCGAGAAGCCCCTGCGGGTCGCCTACTGGGGCCCCGCCGGCACCAACACCCACCAGGCCGCCCTCCAGACCTTCGGCGCGAGCGCGGAAGGTCTGCCCGTCGACTCCATCGCGGAGACGTTCCGCGCCGTGGAGCATGGCCGCGCCGATTACGGCGTGGTGCCGATCGAGAACTCTTCGCACGGGATCGTGCCTGAGACGCTCGACATGTTTCCCCAGACCAACGTCAAGGTCTGTGCCGAGCTTTACGTGCCCATCCACATGCACCTCGTCTCGACCGCGAAAGGCCTTGACGAGATCGAGCGGGTCTACGCTTTCGGCCAGCCCGCGAACCAGTGCAAGGGCTGGCTCCGCGCTCACCTGCCGACCGCCGAGATCATCGAAGCCGCGCCCACCGCGCGCGCGGCACGGCTCGCTTTGGACGACCCCAAGGGCGCCGCGATCTGCAACCGCCTCGCCGCCGAGACGGTCGGCATCCCGATCCTCGTGGAGCACGTCGAGGACAACCCGAACAACCGAACGCGGTTCGTCGTGCTCGGCTACAACGAGCCCGCCAAAACCGGCAAGGACAAGACGAGCTACATGTTCAACGTCCGTAACCGGCCCGGCACCCTCGTCGCCGCGCTTCAGGCGTTTGAGGGCGCGGGGGTCAACCTCACGATGATCGAGTCCCGCCCCGCTCAGCGGGCGACGTTCGAGTACATCTTCTACTGCGACTGCGACGGCCACCGCTTGGACGCCAACGTCCAGAAGGCCATCGACGCCCTCCGCGGCGTCGCTTTGGAGGTCGTCGTTCTCGGTTCCTATCCCGCCCGCGATCCTCTGGAGGGGTAGGGGCGCCTCCTGGAAGGAGGCATCTCGTCGCGGCGTATAGTAGTCCTGTGACATCGCTCCTCGCCGCACTCCTGCTTGTCCGGCAGACGTCCGACGTCACGCTCGACTTCACCCAGCCCCGGGGGCTCATCGTGGCCCAGGCCGTGGGCAACGGCGATCGCGTCCTGCACCTTCTGATCGACACCGGGGCGCAACGCACCGTCGTCGACTCGACGCTGGCCAAGGAGCTGAACCTCGCGCTAGGCGACGAGGTTCATGCGCGAGGCGCCGCGGGCACGGTCGACGCGCACTACGCGAAGGGCTTGCGCCTCGCGGGGCTGAACGAGAGTTTCGACGCGGTGGCCCTGCCCCTCGCCACCATCGGCGCCGCCCTCGGTACCCCCATCGACGTGATTCTTGGCCAAGACGTCCTCGCCAAGCGCGTCGTCGCGATCGACGCCGTTGCGGGCAAACTGACGCTCGGCACCCGTCCGCCGGTGGTGACCGGAGCGGATTCGGTCATCAGCCTTCACGAGCGGGGCGGGCGGCCCTACCTCATGGCGACGGTCATCACCCCGGACGGCCAGATGGCCGACGCCGAGATGCTGCTCGACAGCGGCTCGGACACCACCGCCGAACTGGCCCAACCCTTCGCCGAGGAGCTCGGCCTGCGGACCGTGCCCGATCCCAACGGGCGACGCATTCTTGGCTTGGGCGGCACGGTGCCCGTTCGCCTTGCGGACGTCCGCGAACTGCGCGTCGGCAATGCGGTGCTGCCGCCGGACGACGTGCGCGTCTTCTCCCGACCCGTGGGTGCGTCGGCGGACGGCGACGGACGGGTGGGCAACGGTTTTCTCGCCCGATTCAAGGCCACCATCGACGGTCCGGGGCGCAAGCTTGTCCTCACGCCCTTGCGCAAGGGCGCTTAGCCCATCTCGCGGAAAGTCGCGATCGCGCCCATCGGTGCCCCGTCGCCGGACCGAAACAGCGGTTCGGCGTTGACGCTGACCCAGACGCACTCCGTGCTCCCGGGGCGAACCAGCCCCAGCCGGACGTCTCTCGCCGATCGGCCCGTTCGCAAGGCGACGATGATCGGTCTCCTCTCGACGGGCAACGCTTTGCCCTCGCCGTCCACCACCGTTCCGTCGGGGTACGCCGCCGTCAGCTCCATCGGTCCCGATTCCAGGCGCAAGATCCGCTCGGCGCTTTGATTCCGAAGCACGACGCGTCCCGCTTCGTCGATGACGATGAGCCCTTCGTGAAGGGTTTCGATCACGGTTCGAAGTCGCGCCTCGCGGTCGGCGAGCTCTCGCTGGATCTCACGCTGGCGGGTGATGTCCAAGCGAGTGACGAGTACCCCGACGATCGATTCTTCGGCATCCCGCAACGGAAAGGCGAACACCAGATGGCACCGTGATTCTCCCGAGACGCGCGTCTCACGTTCTTGAGCGTTCACCTTCTCGCCGTTGAGCGCGCGCGTGAGCATCGCGCGCTCGGTCGTGGGATCGTTCGATTCGACGAGGGGGGCGACGTCTTCGCCCCAAGCGGCCGTAAGTGCGGGCCAGGTCTCTTCGGCGACCTGGTTCCATTCCATGAGCCGTCCTTCGGCGTCGCAGGCGTAAGAGGCGATGGGCAGTCCCTCGAAGAGTGTTTCGAAGCGCCGCGCCGCCGAGCGGGCGATGGCGTTTGCCCGGTCGGCAAGCGTCTGGGCGGCGAGATGGTCCTCTTCTCGCTTGCCTGCTTCCACCGATGCCGAGAGGCGGCGCAACAGCGGCGCCAGTTCCTCCAGAGACGTGCCCCCAAAGACGAGCAGGCGGCCTCCATCGAAGGGGAATACGGTGGGCATGTCCGTCTCTGCACCACCCATGGTTTGGACTTGACCCGGGGTTTCCAGCCGAACTGCGCTCGCTCCCGAAACCCGGAGGGCCAAACGCGCGAAATCCGCCAAAGCCGTTCGATCGGCTTTGGCGGACCCCGTGTCCGGCAGACCTTCCGTCATCATTAACGAGATATTCGGAAGGCGTTGCCGTTTCGTTCAGGCTTAAACCGTCTTGCCCGTCTTGTCGTCGGTGTGATCGCCCGTGAGCTTGTCCGCAAGCTTCTCCGTGACGCCGCGGGTGTCCGGGGTTCCGTCGGTGGCCACGCCGCCGGTCTGAATACCGGGAACGCCGTTCGCGGATCCCGTCGGGGTCGATGCGGCCGCCGCCTGATCGTACGTGTCGCTGCCCGTGCCGGTCACGCCGCCGTGCTCGTGCCGCGTCTCGAAACGATCCTCGACGCCGTCGATGGCGCCGCGCGTCGTGCCGACCGCGTTGTGGTAACCCTCCGAGACGTGCTCCTTGGCCGACTCGTAGGCACCGCCGATCGCCGCACCCGCGTCGTGGATCCGATTCTCGCCTTGGTAGGTGACGCCATCGCCGATCCCCGTGACGTTATCGTCGTTGTCGTGCGCGTCGATCGCCTTCACGGCCTCTTTACTCGCCACCGCACCGACGACGCCACCGATGATCGCGCCGCCGATCGCTCCGAGAGGACCGACCGCCGCGCCGGCGAGGGCACCCGTCACCGCACCACCCACGCCGCCAATGTTCTTGGCTTTCGTCGGGTCGTTATTCGGATCGTCGTCAATACCGTGCTGGAT
>CAXUKB010000142.1:5758-11055 GCA_964251345.1 uncultured Fimbriimonas sp.
GCCATGGTTCTCTCTCAAAGGTCTCGGCATTGAGCCGGGGATTTCTACGACGGAGGTTTCGATTACAGGGTTCACCCGCTCTTTTTGTGCTTTTTCCTTTTAGGCCACGCCTCCCGGTGCCGGTGAGCGCAACGCAAGGGCCGCCTGTTGCGTTGCCCTAACGTGTTCGATCGCAAGGAGATCCTGAGCGACGTCTTGGCGCAGTCGAAGGACGCCGTGTTTTACGAGCTGAGCCGCGCCTTGCGAGAGGCCTATCCGAACTCGTATGTACTGGAGACGCAGGATTCGGCCTTCCAACTCCACGCCTTCTCGCACGCCGGGCAGTGCAAGAGAACGGACGCGGAAGGATTTCATACCCACTGGACGACCGCCTGGGATGGACGCCGAGAATGCCTGACCGCGACGCTGGAGAGTGGGTGGCAGGCGGTCGAGTGGGAAGGCTACGCGATCACGGTGGTGGCGACGGGAATCCTGGGGCAGTTCTGCCGGGAAGAGCGGTCTTACGTCGTCGCGCCGAGTGCCGAAGTCGCTCGCCGCTTTTTTGAGGCCGTTTGCCGGTGGGGAAGCGAGGTCCACGGCGAAGTCTTGGTTTTTCGCGAAGGCCGCTGGGGAAAGAGCCCGGAGCTTTTCGAATCGATCAGGGGAACGACGTTGGACAGTCTCGTCCTTCCTGAGGCGATCAAGACGGAGGTGATCGAGAACGTGCGGGGCTTCTTTGCCGCCGAGGAGACTTACGCGAAGTACGGCTTGCCCTGGAAGCGAGGCCTACTTTTTCTCGGGCCGCCCGGAAACGGCAAGACGCACATGATCAAAGGGCTTGCCAACGAGTTAGGGAAGCCGGTGCTTTATGTGAGAAGCTTCGACTCGCAACACGGAACGCCCCACGACAACATTGGGCGTTGCTTCGACCGGGCACGCGACCTCGCGCCCTGCATGTTGGTGCTCGAAGATCTCGACGCGTTGGTCGACGACACGAACCGTTCGTACTTCTTGAACGAGATGGACGGCTTCTACTCGAACCGAGGCATTCTCACCGTCGCGACGACGAACCATCCCGAGCGGCTCGATCCGGCGATCCTCGATCGTCCTTCGCGCTTCGACCGCAAGTTCACCTTCACCTTGCCCGACGAGCAGGCCCGAAGAAGCTACCTGACGTACCAGAACGCGAAGCTGGAGGAGGCGCTTCGAATGTCGGACGGGTGCGTATCCGAGGTCGCACGACGGACCGAAGGATTCTCGTATGCCTACCTCAAGGAACTCGTCCTCTCGTCGATGATGGCGTGGGCCAAAGACGAGGGAAGGCGTTCGATGAACGAGGTCTTGCCCTCGCAGGTGGACTCTCTCGCTGGACAGATGCGAACCGAGACGGAACGCCCCGAGATCGTCGAGCGAGCCGATCCCGACGCGGGACTGACGCCGCAGATGCGGGCGGTCATGGGGCGGATACGGTCGAAACGGCCTTGACCTCGTCTTAACCGCGAACCGGGCATTATGGAGGGATGCGGGCACGAGGCTGGGTCGCGATCGGACTGGGAACGGCGGTGGCCGTGGGAGGCGTGGCGGCGGTCCAGATGGGATTCCGTCCGCTACCGACGGGCAAGTGGATCACGCCGGACGGCTTCCAGACGCCGGTCGGCAACTTTCCGGCGAACATGGCGCTCTCGCCCGACGGAAAGTACGCCGTCGTCACGAACACCGGCTTTCGGCAGTACCTGTCGGTCCTCGATTCGGACACCGGCGCGAAGGTGGCGCAGATCGATTCGAACGCCGGGCGAGGCGACGCCAAGGAAGCGCTCTACTACGGCCTTGCCTTCGCCAAGCGGGGCGACCGAACGCTCCTCTTCGCGTCGCGAGGCGGGCAGGATCTCGTCTCGGAGTTCGAACTTGGACGCGACGGCAAGCTGACGCCGGTCAAAGACCTGCACGACCTCGCGCCGGTCGACGGGAGCAAACTCCCGCACCACGTGGCGGGGGTGGACTGCGACGCCGAGGGCACGCTCCTCTACGCGGTGAACAACCAGACGCATGCCCAAAACGGGATGCACGGATCGCTCAGCGTGATCGACGTGGAGTCGGACAAGGTGCTCCGGACGATCCCCGTCGGGGGCTTTCCGCTCGCGGTGGCCGCCCTGAACGTCGGCCCTCACGCAGGGCATCGCGCGTTCGTGACGAGTGAGCGGGACGGCAACGTCGCGGTGGTAGATCCCACCGATGGCTCGGCGGTCGGCACGATCGAGACGGGCGCGCTTCCCGCTTACGTGCGCTTGAGCCGCGACGGATTGAGGCTCTACGTGTCGAACTCGGGAAGCGACACCGTTTCCGAGGTCGATACCGACACGCTCAAGATTTTGCGCACCTTTCTTCTCCGTCCGGCCGCTTACCGCGGCCTGCCGGGCTCGACACCCTTGGGGCTCGACCTCGCCCCCAACGGCAAGCGGCTCTTCGTCGCGATGGGTGACCTCAATGCGGTGGCGGTGGTCGATCTCGTCAAGGGCGAACTCCAGGGCTACCTGCCCGCCGGTTGGTATCCCACGTCGACGATCGTTTCCCAAGGCGGTGACCGTCTGCTCGTCGCGAACGCCAAGGGCGTGAAGGCGCGCAATCCCAACGGAACCCTCGTTCGCAAGGGTGCGCGGAATCAGTACGGCCCGGTCATCATCGAGGGCACCGTCGCGAGCCTCGACCTCTCGCAGGCCCTGGATGACCTTCCGGGAAGCACGGAACAGGTGTTGAGGAACAACCGTGCGGACCGGCCGCTCCAGACGGCCTTTTCGAATCCCGGCATCAAGCACATCGTGTACGTAATCAAGGAGAACCGCACCTACGATCAGGTGTTAGGCGATCTACCGAAGGGCAACAACGACCCCTCGCTGACGCTCTTTGGGCGCGACATCACGCCGAACCAGCACGCCTTAGCCGAGCGATTCGCGCTCCTCGACGACTTCTACGTCTGCGCCGAAGTGTCGGCGGACGGCTGGAACTGGTCGACCTCCGGCATGGCGAACGAGTACGACGAGCGGAACGTGTTCACGAACTACAGCGGTCGGGGCCGCAACTACGACTTCGAAGGCACGAACAACGGCGTGGCGGTCGAGAAGAAGGGCTTGCGCGACGTGGCGACCGCGCCGGGAGGCTACCTGTGGGACGCGACGGCCGAGAAAGGCGTCTCCCTCCGCAACTACGGGATGTTCGTGTCTTTCGACGAGGACAACGAACGGCCCGAGGCGCGGATGATGAAGGGCGACGGCGTGCCGACGAAGCGCGCGTTAGACGGGAAGACCTCGCCCGACTTCCGTCGCTTCGACCTTGCCTACGCGGACAGTGAGGCTTGGGTCCGCTACGGACTCAAGCCGGCGCCGAAGCAGCTTGCCGCCTACGGCGAGCACAAGGATCCTTCGCGGATGACCGCCTGGAAGCGCGAGTTCGCGGGCATGGTGAAAGCGGGGCAGATGCCAGGCCTCATGCTCGTCCGCCTCGGCCGCGACCACACCTCGGGCACGACGCCGGGCCAGCCCACTCCCGAGGCGTGCGTGGCGGACAACGACTACGCGGTCGGCCAACTCGTCGACGCGATCAGCCACAGTCCCTTCTGGAAGAGCACGGCGATCGTGGTCTTGGAGGACGACGCCCAGGCGGGCTTCGACCACGTCGACTCGCACCGGTCGACCTGCTATGTCGTCAGCCCGTTCGTCGCGAAAAGCACCCACGACGCGGCGTTCTACAACACGGACAGCGCGCTCCGAACGATGGGCCTGCTCCTCGGTCTTCCGCCGACGAACCAGTACGTGGCGACCGCCACCCCATTCGGCTTCCTCGCGGGCTCTCCCATCAATGCCGCGCCCTTCGATGCCATCTTGCCCAAACGAGAGATCGTTGCCGGCGTGAACACGCGCGAGGCGTATCGCGCCGCCGACAGCGCGCGGATGCTTAGTCCCTTGCAGGAGGAGTCCGGCCCGGACGAGGCGTTGAACGACGTGCTATGGGGAGCGATCAAGGGGGCGAAGTCACCCCGTCCACGCACCCCGAACGCGCGATGGAGTCCGAAAGACGACGATTAGTGGTCGCCGTAGCCGTCGGGGTGCGAGGCGTGCCAAGCCCAGGCGGTCTTGACGATGGCGTCGAGGTCGGTGTACTCGGGCGTCCAGCCCCAGGCCGCCTTGATCGCCGCGCTGGAGGCGATGAGCACGGCAGGGTCGCCGGGACGGCGGGGAGCGTCGTCGGCGGGAACCGGCTTGCCCGCCACGCGCCCCACCGAGTCGAGAACCTCGCGCACGGAGAAGCCCTTGCCGTTGCCGAGGTTGTACTTGCGGCTGTCGCCGCCCTCCCGCAGATGACGGATCGCCAGGAGGTGAGCCGAGGCGAGGTCGAGAACGTGAACGTAGTCGCGAACGCAGGTGCCGTCGGGCGTGGGCCAGTCGGTGCCGAACACCTTGAGCGCGGGCCGGCGTCCCATCGCGGCATCGATGGCGAGGGGAACCAAATGCTCTTCGGGGTGGTGATCCTCGCCGATCGTCGCATCGGGGG
Source organism: uncultured Fimbriimonas sp. (assembly GCA_964251345.1). Lineage (GTDB taxonomy): Bacteria > Armatimonadota > Fimbriimonadia > Fimbriimonadales > Fimbriimonadaceae > Fimbriimonas. The sequence continues at coordinate 10,283 of CAXUKB010000142.1, forward strand.
AGGCGCCGCAGGCATTGAAGTACCGCAGGCAGACCGACTTTAGCCCATGGGCACGATCGTAGCCGTCGAGCATCCGCTCTACCGCCAGCTTGGTGTCGCCGTACACGCTGGTCGGGTCTTTGGGATGGCCCTCGTCGATGGGGGTGTACTTCGGTTCTCCGAACACGGCGGCGGTCGAGGAGAACACGAAACGCCCGACTCCCGCCGCGCGCATCGCTTCGAGAAGATTGAGCACCCCGGCGGTGTTGTTCTCCCAGTACTTGCCCGGCGCCCGCTCGCTTTCGCCCACCGCGATGTAGGCGGCCATGTGGATCACCGCGTCGATGTCGGGGTGATCGGCGAAAACCCGGTCGAGGGCGGCGCGGTCGCGAAGATCGGCTTGGACGAAGGGACTCTCCCCAACCGACGCCCGGTGGCCTTGCTCCAAGTTGTCGAGAACGAGGTGCGCTTCGCCCGCTTCTCGCAATCGTCGCACCATATGCGAGCCGATGTAACCCGCGCCGCCAACGACCAGAATCATGGTCGGAGCGTACCGCCTGCGGCGACATTGCTGTGAAAGGCCATAATTTTGTCCTCATACGCAGCTTTAATTGAGAGGATCGCGCCTTTTTGCGGAATAGACGGCATACAATAGATCAGACCGGGCATCCTTCGATTACATCGCCGCCGTTGGCGAGAGGAAGGACCGCGAGCGAAGGACGACAACGTCCTCTGCGGCCGTTCGGGTCTGTTTTGAGAGGAGAGAACCGGTTGGATGATCAGTCCCACGCACG
>CAXUKB010000143.1:0-243 GCA_964251345.1 uncultured Fimbriimonas sp.
CAGGCCCGGCTTGCGTAGGGTTACCGGGTCTTTCGACCCGCCTTCCTATGTTGCCCTCCAATACTCGGCTGCTCGCCCTCTTGGCCGCCGTCGCCGTCGCACCGTTCGCGCTGGCCCAGAACCCGCTTCCCCAGAACCCGCCGCAGACGCCTCGCCGTCAGCGGCCCAACCAGCCCACGCAGCCGACCACCCCGCCGGTCGATCCGAACGGCGGCCCGGGACAGAATCCCGGCCTTGGGGGCG
>CAXUKB010000143.1:253-11029 GCA_964251345.1 uncultured Fimbriimonas sp.
GACGAGGTGGTCACGAAGGACGCGAAAAGCGACCCCGGCGTGTTCACCGTCCACCGCGTGAACGACCAGATCCTCTTCGAGATTCCGAAGGCGGAGATGGGCAAGGAGATGCTGTTCGCGACCGAGGTCGCGGCGACCCCCGCCGGTTCCGGCGGCTACGGCGGCACGGCGGCCGGCCACAAGGTGGTGCGCTGGTCCCGGCGCGGCAACTCGGTGCTCCTGCGCGTCGTCGACTACTCCTCGCGGGCCGTCGGCACCGGGGCGATCGCCCGCGCCGTCGAGACGGCGAACGTCGAGGCGATCGCCGCGACGTTCGACGTGGCCGCCGAGGGGCCCAACGGCTCCGTCGTGATCGACGTCACCCGCTTCTTCACGAGCGACCCCTCGGACTTCTCGGTGCGCAACCGAGTCGGAGGCGGCACCGCCGACCCGACCCGCTCCTACGTCGAGCGGGTGAAGGCGTTCCCCACCAACGTCGAGCTCACCTCCACCATCACGTTCGTGGGCGGCACCGGCGGCGGGATCGGGGGTCCTGGCGGACCGGCGGCGGGCCGGGGCGGGGGCGGCGCGGGAGGCGCGCAGACGGCGATGGTCCACTACAGCCTGGTGAACCTCCCCGACAAGCCCATGATGCCGCGCGTGTCGGACACGCGCGTGGGCTACTTCACCGAGGACTTCTCCCTCTACGGCGACCCGCAGAACCGGGTGGTCGACGAGTCGTACATCGCGCGTTACCGCCTGGAGAAGAAGGACCCGAACGCGGCGCTCTCCGAGCCGGTGAAGCCGATCGTCTACTACCTTTCGCGCGAGGTGCCGGAGTGGCTTCACCCTTACCTCAAGAAGGCCGTCGAGGACTGGAACGTCGCCTTCGAGCAGGCGGGCTTCAAGAACGCGATCGTCTGCAAGGACGCGCCGGACGATCCCAACTGGGACCCGGAGGACGCGCGTTACAGCGTGATCCGCTGGGCGCCGACGCCGACCGAGAACGCGCAGGGGCCGCACATCAGCGACCCGCGCACGGGCGAGATCCTCTCCGCCCACATCATCGTGTGGCACAACGTCATGAAGCTGGGCCAGACGTGGTACTTCTCCCAAGTCGGGGACATGGATCCGCGCGCGGCGAAGCTGCCCCTCCCGAACGAGCTGCTCGGCCGGATCATGCAGTACGTCGTGTCGCACGAGGTGGGCCACACCCTCGGTCTGCGCCACAACCACAAGGCGAGTTCGTCGTACACCGTCGCGCAGCTTCGGGATAAGGCGTTCACGGACAAGAACGGCGACGAGGCGTCGATCATGGACTACGGCCGCTTCAACTATGTGGCCCAGCCGGGAGACAACGCGAACCTCATCCCGATCATCGCGCCGTACGACAAGTTCGCGATCGAGTGGGGCTACAAGCCCCTGCCGAACGTGACGAAGCCGGACGACGAGAAGTCGGCGCTCGACGTCATCGCGGCGCGGCAGGTGAACGATCCGACCCTCCGCTTCGGCGGGGAGGACGCGGCGGCGGCGGTCGATCCGACGGTGCAGACCGAGGATCTCGGCTCCGACCCCATCGAGGCGACCCGCTACGGTCTGATGAATCTCGATCGAATCGCCAAGATGCTCGTGCCCGCGACGACGAAGTACGGCGAGGACTACGACGAGCTGGGCGACATGTACCAAGCGATTTGGGCGCAACGCGCCCGGGAGATGGGCCACGTGGCCAAGCTCGTGGGCGGCGTCGTCCAGACGAACTACCACGCGGGCCGGGGTGGCGAGGTCTACGCGCCGGTTCCGGCGGCGAGGCAGGCGGCGGCGGTCAAGTTCCTGATCGACAACGCCTTCACGACGCCCAAGAGCCTCATCCTGCCGGACATCCTTTACCGGGTGCAGCCGTCGGGCGTGCAGGCGCAAGTGCTCGCCAGCCAGCGCGGCCTCCTCGCCTCGCTCATGGCGCCCGACCGCATCGCGCGTCTTCAGGACGCGGCTTCGGTCAGCCCGAACGCTTACACCGTCGCGCGGCTCGTGCACGACGTACAAAACGGCGTCTGGAGCGAACTGACGACGACCGCACCCGTGATCGACCCTTACCGGCGTAACCTTCAGCGGGCCTACCTGGAGGCCGTGCAGGCGCGGCTACAGGCGGAGGATCAATCCTCGACGCCTTCCGACCTGCGCGGCGTCGCGACGGGCAACCTGCGCGAGCTCCGCGCGACGATCGGGCGCGCGCTCCTGAAGACCACCGACGAGAGCACGCGGATGCACCTGATGGACGCCCGCACGACCATCGACCGCATCCTCACGCCCCCGGCGGTGGTCACCACCTCCGCCCCGGCCGAGCTTCCGGCCTTCGGACGACGAGGCGGTTAGCCTTTCCGGTTCCCCTCTCCAAGTGTCTCGTCTTGGAGAGGGGAGAGGCGGACGTATAATTGAACGCGATGATCGTCGTCCCCCCAGAGAGGCTCAAGCGCTGGACCGTCGCCGAGATCCAAAGGCTGATCGGCTCGGGCGCGTTCGAGAGCCCGGAGTCGTTCGAGCTCATCGACGGGTTCATCGTGGAGAAGATGGGCCAGAACGCGCCGCACCGCATCAGCCTCGTTCTCGCCGTTGAGGCGTTGCGCGCCGCCTTCGCCGGAACGGCCACCGTTGCGGCGGGCGTGACCCTGCCCCTCTCCGACACGAGCGAGCCGGAGCCCGACGTGATCGTCGCCACCACGCCTCTCGGGCGAGACATTCCAAAAGAGGACGTTCTTCTTGTCGTCGAGGTGTCGGACTCGACGCTTCGAACGGACCAGACGACGAAGGCCGCGCTCTACGCCCGGCACGGCATCCCCGAGTACGCGATCCTCGACGTGGCGGGACGGTGCGTTGAACTCCGTCGCCATCCCGAAGGGGACGGATGGCGTGAGACCATCGTTCTCAGCGAGGACGAGTCGTTCACGTTCCTCGGCGCGTGCGCCCCCATCCGCGTGTCGGACTTGTTCGGTCGCTGAATTCTGCGCCCTTAATCGCGTCCTCAGGACCCTTGTCGCCGCGCGAAGTAGGCGCGCTTCCCCGGGAAATCCAGAAGGAGGCTTACCTGCTCCAGCACGTTCGTCCCAAGAAGCGGAGTGTCGTCCGGCCCGTCGTAAGCCGCGACCCAGTTGGGGGTAGGCAGGGTGAGGCCGCCGAGGCCGAGTCGCTCGATCGACCGAAAGCTGAAGGTCACGGTTCGATCCGGCCACTGGACTTTGCGAACGGTGTAGGGCCCTTTCCAGCCCAAGGCTTGCGCGCTTTTCATGCTCATCACCGTGTAGGCCGTGCCGGTGTCGATGCACATCGGGAGGACTCTGTCGTCGAGGCGCACGGGGACGAAGGGACCGATCTCGCTCATGTCCAGCGGCACGTCGGCGGACTTGCCGCTTGGGCTCCACTCCTGGCGCACCCGTTCGAGCGGCACGCTCTTGGGCCAAAGGCGCATCGTGCTTCCGGTAAGGTCCAGACCGACGCGAAACCGAGCGAGAACGTCGGTGCCGAGCAGGCCATCGAACCCTTCGGGAATGGCGTTCCCCTCCCACTTTTCGCTGGGTAGGAAGGCGACCGCCCCCACGCCGAGATTGCCGACGGTCACGGCGGTGAGACGAAGGCTGCCGTCGTTCCCCGGCTTGGCGCCCGCCGCTTTCAGGTGGGCACGGCCGCGGTGCGTGACGAACGATTGGTCGGTGCCGGTATCGAGGATGAACCGCCCCGATCCACCTTTGCCCAGTCCGACGGGCACGAGGTACCGGTAGTCGACCTTCGTCAGTGCGATCGTCGCCGCGGGAACGAGAAGGGCGAGCACGAGAGTTACGTTACCTTTCCATCGCACGTCGTTCGAGCTTCGCTGTCGCCGCCGGACTTTCTATCTGCCGGTCCCTTGCTTCTCCCGGCACGAGGCATCCGCGAAAGGAAGGGGTGACGCCCCCCTCAGGTTTAACGGAACACGATGCAGACCGGCTTTCCGACTTTCGCCCGACTTGCCGCCGCTCCTAGACGGCCGGTTTTGGAATCGATGGGATACGAGACGAGATCGTCCGAGTTCTGGCCCGCGACGATCATCCACCGGCCGCTGGGATCGATGCCGAAGCCGCGGGGCTCCTTCACGCCCGCAGGCTGGACGGCGATCTTCTGGAGCGTTCCGTCCTTGCCGATGCGGAACGCGGCGAGGCTGTCGTCGCCCCGATTCGAGATGTACAGCAACCTCCCGTTCGGGTGGACGGCGATCTCGGCGCTGTGGCTCGTGCCTTTGAAGCCGGCGGGAAGCGAATCCAAGGTCTGCACGGCGGTCAGAGTGCCATGGTCGGCGTCGACGGCGTAGGCCACGACGGTGTTCGACAGTTCGTCGTTGACGTAGGCGAAGCGGCCATCGGGGCCGAAGGCGAGGTGACGCGGGCCCGCGCCGGGCGTGGCCTTCGCGCGGTCGGGCTCGCCGAACTCGCCCCGCACGGGGTCGTAAGGGTAGGCGAGGATCTCGTCGGTGCCCAGGTCGCAAACGTAGGCGAAGCGGGCCTTCGCGTCGGCTTGGGCGAAGTGGGCGTGCGGACCTTCCTGACGCGCGGCGTTCGGCCCCTTGCCGGCATTGCGGAAGGTCTGCGAGGGACCGGCGAGCGAACCGTCTTCGAGGATCGGAAGGATCGCGACGGTCCCGGGTCCGTAGCTCGCGACGAGCAGGTTCTTGCCTTTGGGATCGACCGAGAGATGGCAGGGAAAGCCGCCGAGACCGCTCGCCGTGCTCAGCGCCGTGAGCCCGCCGTCATCTCCGATGGCGTACGCGCTCGCGCCGCCGGGCTCGGTCTCATGGACGGCGTAGAGCGTCTTTCCGCTCGTACCTAGGGCGAGATAGCTCGGGCTGTCGCCCTCGGCGGCAAGCTCGGGGGCGGAGATCGCTCCCGTCTTCTCGTCGAGGTGCGCCCGGTACACGCCGTGGCTCCCTCCCGGCGAGGTGTACGTGCCGACGTAGAGGTCGACCTCGCCTTTCCCGATCTTGGAAGGCGCGGCGAGGGTGATCAGGAGCGGGAGCATTCTCTAAACATCCTACCGTCCGCCTCGGAGTTCCTCATCGCTAAGCGAGGAACGGTGGATGGAAGGAGAATCGTGCCCGGGAATTGTTAAGAAACGATGTTTTCGCAGGCGACTCGCCGCCGCGCCCTCGTCGAATCGACCGCTTAGAGCAGTCTTGCCGCCTCATTCGAATCGGTTTCCGCACATCGACCCCAACTCTGACCCGACTCGCGGAATGGCACGACACTTGACCACGGACCGCCTGTCGCCTTCGCTGTCGTCCCGGCCCGTGACTCCGGGCTCAGAACGGGTATCACGGAAGGCACGATGGCGAGGAACCTGCTGGGCATCCGAAATCTGGAGGCCGACGAGATCGCGGGACTCCTGAGCGACGCGGCGGAGTTCAAGGCCCGGGTGATCGAGGGACGGGACGTGCCTTCGTTGGGACGCAAGACGGTGGGGATGCTGTTCTTCGAGAACTCGACCCGCACCCGGGTCTCGTTTGAGCAGGCGGCGTACTACCTTGGTCTGCGGAGCGCGAACTTCGCGTCCGGCGGAAGCTCGATGAGTAAGGGCGAGACGCTGAAAGACACGATCCTCACCCTGCGGTACGAGCGGCTCGACGGCCTGGTGATGCGCCACAAGGCGAGCGGCTCGCCCACCCTCGCCGCACGCCATTTTGGCGGTCCCGTGCTCAACGCGGGCGATGGCCAACACGAGCACCCCACCCAAGCGCTTGCCGATGCGCTGACGATCATGGAGCGGAAGGGATCGCTCGAAGGCCTTCGGGTCGCGATCGTAGGCGACGTGGAGCACTCGCGGGTCGCCCGCTCGAACGCCTGGCTGCTCTCGAAGATGGGCGCGGACGTGCGCCTCGTGGGCCCACGCACCCTCATTCCGCACCAAACGGGAATGCTGCCGGGCAAGGTGTTCTACGACCTCGGCGCGGGAATCCAGGAGTGCGAAGTGGTGATCTGTCTACGCCTGCAGAAGGAGCGAATGCAGGACGCGACGCTCTCGTCCGTCAACGAGTACGCCAGGATGTACCAGGTGAATGCGGAGACCCTCGAGTGGGCGGCGAAGGACTGCCTCGTGATGCACCCCGGTCCGCTCAATCGGGGCATCGAGGTGGACGACGTCGCCGCCGACGGGGCGCAGAGCGCGATCACCGCCCAGGTCGAGAACGGCATCTTCGTCCGCATGGCCGCCCTCAACTGGTGCTTCGGCGGCGAGAAGGTGACGTAAATTCGACTTGAGGCATCGCTCTCGCTTAGCACTCACGAACGCAGGGTCAGGTTCTTTGTGATTCTCGAAGGACGGGTTTACGCGTAATCTAACAAGAGAGTGAAGATCGATGAGCACCACGAATTACAAGGAAATCGTCGGGCAACTGGATGCCTTGGAGCCTATGCAGATGGCGATGCTGATGGGCGAACTTCAGCGGCGGATGGTGGCGCGTCCGAAGTATCGACTCGAAGAGTTCTTAACTCCGTCCCGTGCCGCGCAGGGCAGTCGCGAGGATTGGGTCGGAGCCTTACGAGCGGAGTGGGACGATCGAGGCTGAGGACGCGCTTATGGGTGTCCAGAGGTTGTTGCTCGACACCAATCCTGTTGTCGCGATGCTGGACGAGGAGCCCAGCGCACCTCGGGTGAGGGCGGTGCTGCGGACCGCTCGGGCCTCGGGGGTACGAATCGTCGTGTCGCCCCTCACCTTGGCGGAACTGCTCTCGAAACCGGGACTGTCGTCGTCGGAGCTTCAGCGCCGCGAAGACTTCTGCCTTGCGACGGAAGGTATCAAGTTCGGATCCATCGCGTTCGATGCCACATTCGCCCTGCGCGTCGCCGACCATCGGCGTCACGCCCACCCGCAGAAGATGCCCGGCTGTGTCCAGTACGCGTGCGCAGAACGATTAGGATGCGACGCGGTGCTGAGCAACGACGCACGGTTCGTCGCCAGGTGCCCTGTCAAGGCGATCCTGGTAGACGACGTCAAGCCCTAGGTGTCAGCCCAGACCGTTAGAACCCTTCGACGCCGGGAAAGCCGGTCACGGCCTTGAGATCGCGGTAGAAGGCGACGGCTCGTTCGTCGTTCATGGTTCGGTAGACCGCGTAACGGAGAAGTCCCATCTGCAGGCCGACGGCGCAGTAGTTCCGGCCGGGATGACGAGGATCCTCGTGCACGGTCACGAAGATGCCGTCGATCTGTGGACGAACGAAGGTCCGCCGCCGACCCACGCCAAAAAGGCCTCGGAGAGTGCGGACCTCGCCCGTCGCGAGGTCGATCGCCACGCGGTTCGTCGAGCCGGCCAGCAGAATCAGCGCGATCGACGCCGTCCATCCAATGGCATGGATGAGTTCTCCACCCAGCCGCGCGGCTCGCGGGTGGGCGACGAGGAAAGCGAACGGGAAGAAGAGCGCGCCGTAAACCGCGTAGACGCGGCTCGTCTTTCCCACGAGCCAGCCTCCTTCTGCCCGGATGGTCCATCCGTACCGGCGCCTCCAATCGGCGGACGCCAGGGGGACTGTTTTAGAGTTCATGCGGCTTGCCGTCATTCTCCACCCTCCACAGTTCGCCATTCCGGTTTGATCTGGCGCAGGAATCCCGTGAGATCGGCACCTCCCAAGCCGGCCACAAAGGTTCGATGGGTCGGGCTCACCACTCTGGTTGAGCCTACCGACCGATTTGAGGTGAACTCCCGGCACTCGCGCCCGCGTCTCCGATAGGGCCCCTGGGCCACAATACTCCCCATGGTCGAGATCCGGGCGTTCGATCCGGACCCTTCGTTGCGTTGGCTTTTCTGCCTGACCCACCCCGACGACGAGCTCTCCGTCGCGGTGTGGATTCGCCGTTGCGTGCGCGCCGGGTGCGAGGTGTGGCTGAGCTGGACGCACGCCACCTCGATCCGAAAGGGCGAGGCGCGGGCGGCCGCGCACATGCTGGGGGTGCCCGCCGAACGCCTCTTCTTTCACGGGGCGACCGACGGCTCGGTGTGCGACGAAATGGGCGCCCTGCTTCCGGGTTTCCGCGCGATGATGGATCGGGTGCGGCCCGACCGAGTGGTGTGCGGGGCGTTCGAACAGGGTCACCTCGATCACGACGCGACCCATTGGCTCGTGACCCACTCGTTCGACGGTCCCGTCTTCGAGGCTCCCTTCTACCACGTCTACTCCGGTCGCGTGCAGACGATGAATCGTTTCTCAGACCCCTTGGGCCAAGAGACGATCCGGCCCACGCGAGACGAGCGAGCGTTCAAGCGGGCGCTGGCGCGGCAGTATCCCAGCCAGAACATCTGGAGCGTCCTCCTGTGGTACGAACTCGTCCACCAAGGCGCCCGGCTCCGGCCCTTCCGGCTCGCGTTCTCCGAACGGCTGCGGCGTTGGTCGGGCGGCCCGTACGATCGGCCGGCGCACAAGGGACGGCTTGCCCGAAGGGTGCGGCGCTCGGCGAAATGGCGACGGTGGCGACGGGCGGTTAAGCGGGCGGAAGGGACGCTTTAGGCAGGAGCGACGCGATCGCGACGGTGCTTTTACCTACGGCGACGCTTTCGCTCTCGAGAACGAGAATCGTCTCGGCGTAAAGTCCGTCGGGTAGCGGGCGGCGGCGAACCTCCAGCGCGCGGCTCTGGAGGTTGACGATCCAGTACTCGGGAATGCCGTGCGTCGCGTAAAGGCGGGCTTTGAGGTCGGTGTCCCGCGCGAGCGAGCTGTCGCTCACCTCGACGAGAAGCGCAACTTCGGTACGTGGGTCGGGATAGCGGCCGTCGTAGTCCCGGGCAGCGCCTCTCAGGACCATCACATCCGGTTCCGGCTTGCTCTCGTCACCCAGGCCGATCGGTAGCTGTCCGGATACGTTGAAACCTTCCGAAAAGGCGAGATTCAGAGCTTCGATAACGAGCCGAATGGCGGTGATGTGCCCGAAACCTTGTCCCATCTTGGTGTAGATCAGCCCCTCGATCAACTCCACCCGCTCCCCGAAGACGTCGTCGGGAATCCGGTCGTACTCTTCAACCGTGAAGCGGCGGGGTGCGTCGGCGACGGGCGCCGGAGCGACGAGCATCGTGGCCATCGTTCCATTCTACGACAGGTCCAGAGAACGAAAGACGGCGCTTTAAGGGCTGTCCACCAAAATAAGGGGGTAAATCATGCGCCCGGGGGCGCAATTTTGTCGTATAGTGAACCGTAATCCCGCCTCTAGGCGTCCCCGTCACCCGTACGCAGCGTTGCGTCGCGCTCACTTGGACCCTTTTCCCGCGGGTTCGAGGGACACACGAGGAATGAGAACGGACTGGATCGTCGTCGGCGCAGGTTTTGCGGGTTCGGTGTTGGCGGAACGAATCGCCACGCAGCTTGGGCAGAAAGTGCTGCTCGTCGACAAGCGCAATCACATTGGCGGCAACGCCTACGACGAACCCGACGAGAACGGCATCCTCGTCCATCAGTACGGACCCCACATCTTCCACACGAACGCCAAGCGGATCATGGACCACCTTGAGCGGTTCAGCGACTGGCGACCCTACCACCACCGGGTTCTAGCCTCGATCGATGGCCAGTTCGTCCCCGTGCCGTTCAACCTGAACTCCCTCTACGCTCTCTTTCCGCCGCACTACGCTGCCCGGCTAGAGGATCTGCTAATCGAGAACTACGGCTTCAACGTCAAGGTGCCGATCCTCAAGATGCGCGAGTCGGCCAACGGCGACCTGAAGTTTCTCGCCGACTACATCTACCAAAAGGTGTTCTACGGCTACACCACCAAGATGTGGGAGATGGAACCGGAGCAGCTCTCCGCCGCCGTCACCGGCCGCGTCCCGGTGTACATCTCGCGCGACGACCGCTACTTCCAGGACACCTACCAAGCCATGCCTACCCGCGGCTACACGGCGATGTTCCGGAAGATGCTCGACCATCCGAACATCCGGGTGATGACCAACGTGGACTACCGCGAGGTTGTGGAAGAGGTTTCCTTCAAGAAGATGGTCTACTCCGGGCCGATCGACGCCTACTTCGACTACATGCACGGCGAACTGCCGTATCGAAGCCTGCAGTTCGGCTTCGAGACGAAGGATCAGCAGACGGTGCAGCCCGTCGGGACGATCAACTATCCCAACGAGTACGACTTCACTCGCATCACGGACCAGAAGATCCTTACCGGCCAAGAGTCGCTCGCCAAGAGCCTGCTCATCACCGAGTATCCCCAGGCATACGTGCGCGGCGTGAACGATCCGTACTATCCGATCCCTTGCGACGCGAACAAGGAGCAGTACGCGCTCTACGAGCGCGAGGCGAAGAAGCTAGAGGGCCACGTCTACTTCGCAGGACGCCTCGCCGACTACCAGTACTACAACATGGACCAGGTCGTGGGCCGCTCCCTCGCCTGCTTCGAGAAGGAGATCGCCGTTGACGGCCTCACCTCCCCCTCGACGAACGGCATCCACATCAAGAAGAAAGCCGAGATCATGTAGGGTCTCGGCTTTCTCGTCGCCTTGGCGGGATGCTTTTCAGTGTTCGCGGGATTGGGCGGCGCGGAGCTTGGGGAGAGGGCAAGTGCTCCTTCGCCAAGCTCAGCGGCCGTTTGAATGCATTCTTGTCCTAGGCTCATCTCGATGGACGAGGCATTGACGCTGAGTACAATCCACCTGATGCCCAAGCTCAAATCCCAGGTGGCAAAGACACCTCCCGAGCGCATCGAAGCGACCACGGAGTACGCCGTGCTTTACGTTCAGGCGAGGGATAACTTCGATGCGATCGATGAGGCCAACGTCTGGGCCGGAGAGCATG
>CAXUKB010000144.1:0-1138 GCA_964251345.1 uncultured Fimbriimonas sp.
GCATTCTTTAGAAGAGAGGCGATGAGAGAATCCTCGCCCATCGCTCGTTCGTAAAGCGCCTCAGGTCGTTCGCCCAACTCTTTGTAATAGGTGGCAGGGACGACGAGCCCGACGCTGGTGCGGGTTGGGCCAAGAGGGATGAACCAGATCCAGCCGTAGCCGAGCGACATGACGTAGACCCGGGTTCCTCCGACGCCGACCTTGACCGCCCATTCGGCGTTCTCCCAGTAGCGCCAGATTGCGATGTTGCGGAGTGACGTGGGCGAGGTCACCTCGATGCCCATCGCACGCCGCAGGAGCCCCGCGCCGCCAGAAGCATCGATCACGTAGCGAGGGTGAATGTCGTCACCGTTCCCCAGCCGAAGCGAAGTCACGCAATCGCCCTCGCGTCCGATTTCTCGGACGGCGGTCTCTTCGTGGACCTCGCAGCCCATCTCGCGGGCGTGGTCGAGCAGGATCTTGTCAAAGCGAGCCCGGTCGACTTGGAAAGCCGTAAGACGGCGAGTACCTTCGAATCGGGCAGGTCGGCCTAAGCCTTCGAGAAGACCCTCCTGAATGAAGTCCACGTCCCAGAGGTCGTCGGTGGTGCCCCAACGATAGGTGCCGCCGACCTTGATCGGGAAACCCGCCGCCTCCACTTTCTCCCACACCCCCATTTCGTCCAGGATCTTGCCGATGGGCGGAAGCTGACTCTCGCCCACGTGGTCACGAGGGAAGGTCTCGCGCTCGTAGATCGAGACCCGCAAGTGGGGAGCGTACTTGCGCAGGAGCGCCCCGGCAGTGCTGCCTGCGGGACCGCCTCCGACAATAGCGACGTCGCTGTCATTCGGCATAGGATCCTCGAAGCTACTCCGGCTTGGTGGCCACGGTGGAATTCACCGCGGGACGGTCTGACAACCGGGGCCGATCGGGATCGAGCTCCGTCCGGACCCAACCGTCGACGACCATCGCCTCCAGACCCTGGAGGCACATCTCGCGCCAATCGTCCGCATCGACCCACGCGAACGAGGCGGTGCGGATGGGCTCCAGCGCCGTGAGGAACGCGCCGATCTCGCCGCCACGCTTTAGGGCGCGGATCACGCCTTGGTAGACGCCAAAAATTGGGAGGCGGTATCCGTCCCGCGTATACGTCCGCACT
>CAXUKB010000144.1:1148-11014 GCA_964251345.1 uncultured Fimbriimonas sp.
CTCGTTGGGTGCATCCGTTCAGGTAGAGCGGCGACTCGACAGTCGTCGCGCCCTCAAGGTCGAGGACGAAGCGGTTGGCGGACGCGATCGCCCAAGCCGCCTCGCCCGCGCCGAAGCGGCCGGTGAGCCGCTTCAGCGCGCCCAAGTCGTAGGCGCCGAGAGAAGTGGCGCCGATCGACTCCGTGGTAAATCCGCCGGTGCCAAGCCACTGGAACGCCGCGTCGGCGTCGAGGTCGAGCCCCGCGTCGCGCGCGATTTCGCGGGTGAACTCCTTGAGATCGGTGAACTGAGCGTTGGCGGAGTACCAATAGTCGGCGAAACGAATATGCTGCCGCAGTCGTTTCCGCCCGTTCTCATCATAGACGGTCCGCAGCCATTCGGGATCCTCTCGGCCCTCCTCGAGGGCGAGGATGGTGTAGGCGGCTTCGCGGGCGCTCTGATGGGCCAGCGTCATGCCCGCCGCGAGGATCGGGTCGGCGAAACCGGCCGACTCACCGGCGAGGAACCAATTCTCTCCCACCGTCCGTTCGGCGAGGAACGACCAATCACGCGTGGTGAAGAGCTCTGTCTCGGGCATCGCGTTCCGGAGGAATCGAGCGATGAGCGGATCTTCCTCCATCGCCTGGCAATAGAGTTCTTCCGGCCGCTTGCCGCTCGACTTATGGTATTCGGCGGGCACGACGAGGCCGACGCTCGTACGAGCGGGGCCGAGAGGGATAAACCAGATCCAGCCGTAGCCAAGGCTCATGACGTAGACCCGGGTCGCTCCAACGCCGACGGCGTCGTCCCACTCGGCGTTGTTCCAGTAACGCCAAATTGCGATGTTACGCAGGCTGGTCGGACTGGTCGTCTCGACTCCCATGGCCCGACGAACGAGCCCCGACGCTCCTGAAGCATCGATGACGTAGCGAGGACGAATCTCCTCGCCACTCTCTAGACGCAGACTCGCGATCCGATCCCCGTTCCTGGAAATTTCGCGCACGACGGTCTCCTCATAGACCTTGCACCCCACACCGCGCGCGTGATCCAGCAGGATCTTGTCGAAACGGGCGCGGTCGACTTGAAAAGCGGTGCGCTCGCGAAGCCCGGCGTAACGGCTGGGACGAGCGTGGTCCTTAAGCGCTCCGTTTGCGACGAAGTCGAAATCCCAAAGATCGTCGGTGGTACCCCAGCGGTAAGTGGCGCCGACTTTAATCGGGAATCCGGCCGCCTCGACCTTTTCCCATACACCCATCTCCTGCAGCACCGCACCGATAGGTGGAAGCTGACTCTCGCCAACATGGTCGCGGGGAAACTTCTCGCGCTCGTAAATCGCCACCCGAAGTTTGGGAGCGTACTTTTTCAGGAGTGTCCCGGCGGTGCTTCCCGCAGGGCCTCCGCCCACGATGGCGACATCGAGTTCGTTCGGCATGGAGTCCATCCGCGTCGGTGCGGCAACGCTAGGCTACCCGGTACCCTTTCGACCGATGCGGCTGCTTCTCGTACGTCACGGCCAGACCGACTATCACGATCCGAAGCGGGCGCAGGGCTGGGCCGACATTCCGCTCAACGCGACGGGCCGTGCCCAAGCGGCGGCGCTTGGAAAGGCGCTCGCCGGAAAATCGATCGATCGGGTCATCGTCAGTCCTCTCGGCCGGGCCCAAGAGACGGCTAAGGCCATTGGGCGCCCTTACGAAACCGATCCGCGTCTCAAAGAGCGGAATTACGGCGAATGGGAAGGCCGCGATTTCAAGTCCACGAACGACGGGATCGCGGACGACGCCCGCTCCCGGGGCGTGCCGCTCTCCGAAGGGCGCTCGCCTGGCGGAGAATCGCTCGTGGACGTTTGGACGCGCATGCAGCCCGTCATCGAAGAGTTGCGCCGGAGCGAGGGCACGACTCTGATCGTCGCGCATGGCGGCGTGGTTGGGACGATCGTCGCCGAGTTGATCCGCGCCACGCCGGAGACGATCTTCTCCTTCCATCTCACGAGTTGCTCGGTCACCGAGCTCGAGCTGAGGTCCGACGCGCACTTCCTCTTGAAGCGCCTTTCCGAGCCGCCTTCCGACGATCCGATCTTCCGCGAATGAGGCTCCTCATTGCGCGTCACGGCCAGACGTCCTGGAACATCCAAGGTAAAGCCCAGGGCCACACGGATATTCCGCTCGACGAGACCGGCCTCGTGCAAGCGGCGGCGCTTGCGCATGCACTCTCCGGAATGGGAGTCGAGCGGCTGATGTCGAGCGATCTCCTTCGGGCCCGCCAAACCGCCGAGGCGTTGGGAATGACCGTCGAAACGCACCACGCGCTCCGGGAGCGTTCCTTTGGAGAGTGGGAGGGCAGGCACTACCTCCAGGTCATCGACGACTTGGAAGCCTTGCCGGGCGACCGACTGTTGGCCCGTCCTCCCGGTGGCGAGTCCTTCAAGGACGTTTGGGATCGTCTCGGCCCGATCGTCGAGGAGCTGCGTGCCGAGACCCGAACGACCCTCGTCGTGTGCCACGGCGCGGCCAAGGCGGTTCTGCTCGCGCGGCTGCTCGAAGGAACGCTCGCGACCTGCCGCGGCTTCCGCTTTCCGAACTGCGCCCTCACGGAGTTCGACCGGCGGTCAGACGGTTCGCTCGTGATGGTCCGCTACGCGGAGACGTTCGCGTGAACGTTCGACGACCTTCTTGCTACGATGAGGCGAAGCTTCTGGCTATTGGTCCATGTCGGCGTGCGATGCGGACGAGCGCGGTGAACCTTTGCCTTCGCTAGACGGCACTGAGGCTTCGATGAGATCGGTCGGTGCGGTGATCCGGAGTCGGCCTTGGATCGGCCCCGTCGCCTCCGCGATTCTTCTCGCTCTTGCCTTCGCTGGACTTTGGCCCCTCGTCTTCGTGGCCTTGGTCCCGCTGTTGATCTCGCTTCGGAGCGCGACGCCCCGAGAAGCGTGGAACCGGGGGTACGTCTTTGGCCTCCTGTTCTCCCTGACGCAGCTCTGGTGGCTTGGCAAGCTTGCCTACGTATGGGTCGACAGCGTCGTGTTGGGCGTCGTCCCTTGGCTGCTCGCCTCCTTTATGAGCGCCGTCTACTACGGGCTTCTCGGGCGCTTGATTCGGTCGTGCCACGTCCTCAACGTCCTCTGGGTCGTCCCGCTCACGTGGGCCGGAATGGAGGTCTTTCGCTCTTACATTCCGGTATTGGCCTTTCCCTGGGCGCTCCTCGGCGAGCCGCTGGTGGTCACGCCCTTTCGCGGACTCGCCTGGTTCGGAACGATCTACTTAGCCTCCGCCTTCGTGGTCGCCATCAACCTAATCGTCGTCACGCCGGAGAAACGGCTCGCCCGAATAGGTGGGGCTGCCGCCGCTACCACCCTTGCCCTCGCCTACTGGCTCGGCCCGTTGCCCCGTCGATCCGGCGAGAGCGATACGGTGGCGGCGGGGCAGCCTGGCGTCGACAACGCCTTCGACCCCCACGCACGGGACAAGGAACCTTCGGCGATCGACGCGCTGACGTCACGGGTCGGTGGGGTGGATCTCCTCGTCTTTCCCGAAGGCGTGACCGACGCCGGCCCGTCGATTCCTCCCCATACGGAGTTCCGCGTTCCGGAAGGACTCCCGATCGTGTTCGGCGGCCAACGAGGCGGGGGACGGGGACCCGTGTACCAGTCGGCGTTCGCGCATGACGCCGCTGGGTGGACTTCCGCGGACAAGACGCGCCTGGTGATCTTCGGCGAGTTCGTCCCGGGCCGGGACTACTTTCCGTTCGTTCAGGACGCCTTCCATCTCCCCGGAGGCGACCTTTCGGCGGGCGACAAGCTCCAGACGGTCCGAGCGGGCCGATTGACCGTTGGGCCTCTCATCTGTTTCGAGGGCTTGTTCCCGGACCTCGCCTATCGTCAGGCTCAAGCCGGTGCGAGCGTCTTGGCCGTCATGAGCATCGACGATTGGTTTGCGCCGACCGCGCAGACGTGGCTTGCGCGAGCCGCCCGTTGGCGGGCGACGGAGACAGGACTTCCTCTCGTGCGTGCCGCGTCGCTTGGGCAGTCCATGATCGTGTCGGACCGGGGCGAAGTCGTTGCGGACGCGCCCTACGGAGAACGGCGGCTCGTGATGGCGAGGATCGGGCGGGGAAGAGGACCGTTCCTGCTCGTCTGGCTTTTCCCCGCTGTCGCCTTCGGCACGCTCTTCGCCGTGCCATTCTTTGGGCGGCGGCGGCGGAAACGGGGCGGAGCCCCGCCGCGTTAGAGCGGCCGGGCGACGACGATTCCCGTGTGCGCCTTCGGGCTGAGGCGTTCGCTGAGCCGAGCGCCGACCTTCACGTCGTTGCGGCCGGGCGCGTTCGTCGCGTCGAAGAAGTGGAGGACGCCATCGTCGCCACGAAAGGCGATGCCCGTATGGGCGATGTCGATGCCTTTTTGGGTGGCGCAGAGCCCGATGATATCGCCGGTCTGGAGCAGTGGCTCGACCGATGCCACCATCGCCGTCGGGACGTACGACTTCGGTCGCGCGTTGATCGTCTCTTCGGTCTTCGCGATAGTCGAGACGAGCGTCGGATTCGCCTTTAGCTGCTTGTACGAGTTCGGGTGCGCCGACATAAACCCGACCTGTTGTTCGAACGGTTGAGCGCCGGGCAAGTCGGGGGTCAGATCCTTCACGATTCCCTTGCGGGCATTGTCCCAGATCCAGTCGGTGGTGTAATGAAGCCGCGACGTGTAGTCGCCCTGCTTGCCGTCTCGGTAGCGCGTCTGGCGCACCGCGCGCACGAGGCGCTCTTTGGTGAGACCCTTAGGGATGACACGGGCCATATCGAGGGTCGACTCGAAGAAGGTGACGCAGTCGAGGCCCTCGAGGTCGATCGTGCAGTACTCGACCGGCTCCTCGGTCTCCAGGGTGAAGGCGACGTAAGGCGTCCCAACCAGTTCGAGTCCGACCTTCCCCATCCGCTCGCCGATTGGAAGCGCGGCCCAATCTTCCGCTTTCGCCTTGGCCGCGATGCGGTCGAGCACCGCGTCGCCCGTAAACCGCTCGCGGGGTGCTTGCGCAAAGGCCGACGCCGGTAGAAGGAGACCGGCTCCGGCGAGAAGGAGGTCCCGTCGTGTCATGCCGCCACCTTACCTCGGCAGACGACCCGGAACGCCTCGATCGCACGGTCGGTTTTTGCGTCGTCCACGTCGGCGTGAAACACGAGACGGAGCCGATGCGTCGCGTTAGGAAAACAGAGGAGTCCTTCCTCCTTCAGCTCGGCGGCCATCTCCTCGGCGGGCCGCTCCGTGTCCACCATCACCATGTTCGTCTCGACGACCGATGGGTAGACCGTAAGACCGGGCAGGTCGGTCAGCGCCTCGGCGGTGCGCTTCGCCCGCGCGTGGTCGTCGGCAAGCCGGTCGACCATCTTCGTGAGGCTGACGATCCCGCAGGCGGCGAGCAGTCCGGCCTGGCGCATTCCGCCCCCCAGGCGTTTGCGCCAGATGCGGGCACGGTCGATGAAATCGGCCGGACCGCAGAGCACCGAACCCACCGGGGCTCGCAGTCCCTTGCTGAGACAGAAGTTCACGCTATCCACGTGCGCCGTCACCTCGGCGACCGGCACCCCAAGGGCGACCGACGCATTGAAGACGCGGGCTCCGTCAAGGTGGACGCGCATGCCATGTCGATCGCCGATCGCGTGGTAAGCGGCCATCATATCGAGCGGAATTACCGCGCCGCCCGCGCGATTGTGGGTGTTCTCCAGGCAGAGCAGCGTGGTGCCCGGCGTGTGGATGTTGCGCTTCAGGACGTGCCGCTCGACGTTCGCGGGATCCATCGTTCCGCGGTCGGAGGGAAGGGTCCAGCTCACGACGCCCGCGATGAGGGCAGGGGCGCCAACCTCGTAGTAAAGGACGTGGGCCTCTTCTTCAATGAGGATGGCGTCGCCCGGGGCGCACCAGCTTGCGAGCGCCATCTGATTGCCCATGGTGCCGCTCGGGACGAACACCGCGGACTCCTTGCCCACCATCCGGGCGGCCAGCGCCTCGAGTTCCGAGACGGTGGGGTCGTCGCCGAGCACATCGTCGCCCAAGGCGGCCGCCTGCATCGCCTCCCACATCTCGGGGGAAGGGCGGGTCACGGTGTCGGAGCGAAGGTCGACGAGGTGGGCCTGCGGATTGTTCGTCATGCCGTACGGTAAGTAAACCTTAGCGGGCGTTCGCCCGCGATCGGGGTTCTCTCTCGCCAGAGCGGAGTCGGGACGTGGCGCTCCAGAATAGGGTTCATGAATGCTTTGCTGGTGGGAGCGGGCGGAATGGGCCGCGCGTGGGGGAGGAACCTCAACGAGGAGGGTCTGCTCGCTGGCTGGTGCGACGTACGCCCGGGAGCGGCCTCCGATGCGGCGCGGGATCTCGAACTAGAGGTTCCGACCGGAACCGACCTCGATTCGCTTATCGATCAGGTTGCGCCGGACTTCGTGGTCGACGTGACCGCGCCGGAAGCCCATCACGACGTCACCGTGCTCGCGCTGTCCCGCAACCTTCCCGTTCTCGGCGAAAAGCCGATGGCGACGAGCATGGAGCGTGCCCGCGCGATGGTCGCCGCGAGCGAGCGGGCGGGCAAGCTCTACATGGTCTCTCAAAGCCGTCGCTACGACGCCGGGCTGGAGGCGTACCGGCGCTTAGTGCAACGACTCGGCCCGCTCGGAATTCTTCAGGCCGATTTCCTCATCGGCGCGCATTTCGGCGGCTTCCGCGACGAGATGACCAGTCCGCTCCTCGTGGATATGGCGATTCATACGTTCGATGCCGCCCGCTTCCTTTCCGGCGCCGATCCGGTAAGCGTGTACGCCGAGGAGTACAACCCCGCTTGGTCTTGGTACGCGGGGGCGGCGTGCGCGAACTGCCTTTTCGAGATGTCCGACGGCCTACGCTTCGCCTACCGAGGATCTTGGTGCGCCGACGGCCTGCCCACGAGCTGGGACGGCGACTGGCGAGCGGTAGGCCCAACCGGCTCCGCGATCTGGGAAAAGAACGGTACTCCTTATGCCGAGTTGGTGTCCGGCAACGATGGGTTCATCCGACCGGTTAGCCGCGTGGAAGAGCCGCCGACGGCGGCCGACGGCGGCATCAAAGGTTCTTTAAAGGAGTTCTTGCGGGCCTTAGAGACGGGGGAGACGCCGCAAGGCGAGTGCCACCACAACCTCAAATCGCTCGCCATGGTGTTCGCGGCGGTCGAGTCGGCGAAGCGAGGCGAGCGAGTTCGAATCGATCGACAATGAACCGACGCTGAAGACCGAAGGGGGCTCTGCTACAAATCAGCGAGCATCTCTTCGGTCTCCGCAATTGCGTCGTCGACCGCCTCGACGGCGAAGTCGATCTCGTCGGCACCGATGATAAGCGGCGGTTCGAAGCGTAGGACGCGCGGATTGTTCAGGGCGTAGGCGACGCAGACGCCTCGCTTCAGGAGCGAGGCCACGACGAGCTCCCCCACCTCGTCTTCTCGGAACTCGAGCCCGACCATCAGACCTCGCCCGCGGACCTGCGCGACCGTCTCGTCGTGCCGTCGGCCGACCTCCCCCAATCCCTTGAGGAGGCGCTCGCCCATGACCTTCGAGCGTTGGGGAAGCTCTTCGGCGATCAGCGTCCGCACCGCGGCGAGGGCGGCCGCGCAGGCGAGGGGATTGCCGCCAAAGGTGCTGGTGTGCGCCATTGGATTTTCACCGAACACGCCTTCGTAGATCTTGGGGGTGTAGAGGGTCGCGCCGATCGGCATTACGCCGCCCCCCAGGGCCTTGGCGGAGGTCAGCACGTCGGGAGCGACGCCGTCGTGCTCCACGCCCCAGAGGGTGCCCGTCCGACCGAGTCCCGTCTGGACTTCGTCGGCGATCATCAACGCGCCGTGCCGGTCGCAAGCTTCGCGGATCGCGCGTAGGTAGCCGTCCGGCGGCAGCAAAATGCCGCCCTCGCCCTGCACGGGCTCGACGATAAACGCGGCGGTCTCTTCGGAGATCGCGTTTGCCGCGGCCTCGGAATCCCCGAAGGGAACGAACGACACGCCGGGCATCAGCGGCTCGAACTTCTTCCGGTACTTCTCGCGGCCGGTGGTCGAGAGCGCGCCGATCGTTTTGCCGTGATACGAGCCGTTCGTCGAGACGATGCCGGCACGGCCGGTACTGCCTTTCACGAACTTCAGGGCCGCTTCGACCGCTTCGGTGCCGGAGTTCGAAAAGAACGTGAGCTCAAGCCCCTCGGGCGAGTTTTGTGCGAGCAGCTCCGCGAGGTCGGCGGCGTTGGGACTGAAGAAGGCCTTGCCGCTCATCCCGAGCCGATCGAGCCCATCGCGCACCGCGCCGACGACCGCCGGGTGTCGGTGGCCGAGGCTGAAGGTGCCGTACCCTCCGAGACAGTCGAGGAAACGACGACCTTCATGGTCGTAAAGGTAGAGCCCCTCGCCGCGCATCTCCGCCCCGAACCCCGCAAACGCCATAAGCTTCGCAAGATTCGGATTTAAATAGCGCGCCGTTTTGGCGACGACGGAGGCGTAGAGCGCGTCGGAGTCCATTAGTCTCCCGACGTGCCCTTGGAGTCTTTCGACTGCACATCGACGGGACCGAACGAAGGCGCGGATCCGGCGACGGGGGCGGGCTGGTTCATACCGCGCTTGTTCTTAAAGAAGGCCTGGCCTCGGACGGGCTGGCGAATCCAACCGCGGCGTTCGCCTTGGACGAGGACGGGCGAGGACTTGAAGTCCGGCTCATGCCATGCTTCGCTCCGATTGCGCCCTTTACCCGTACCCTCGAAAAGAAGCACGGTGCTGTAAGGATCCTTCACGTCGTCCAGCTTCGTTCCCGCAAGGGCCGCGTTGTACACGATCGCGGTGCCCGCGGACCGGTCGCAAATGTCTTCGTCAGGCGAGGGGATGTGGACCATGTTGCCGGTCTTCCCGCCGCCGTCCATCGGCGTCACGAAAGGCTTGATGTCGTCCTGCCAAGAGACCCGCGCGGGAAGCCTCCCGCCGTGCTTGGCGGCGTACGCGAGGAGGCCGTCACGCTGCTGGGCGATCGCAGTGCTACATTCCGCGAGGCCGATGCCCTTAGCGAAGACGTCCTTTCCGAAATAACCGCCGATGCCGCACACCCCGCAGCAGCAGAGGACGATCGCAAGGGCGGAGAGTCCAAGAATGAGGCCGGTCTTGCTCTTCTTGGGCGCGCCCGGATATTGAGGAGGCGATTCCACGGGGCCATTCTACTTCCGCTAGACTCGTGAGCGGATGGAAATAGGTCAAACGATCCGGCAAGCTCAGGCCCATTGGGATCCCGAGCGCATCGCGCGGGGCCACCGTGCGCAGGTTTACGCGGTGGCGACGGCGGCCCGGATGGGACGCCACGACCTCGCGGAGGTCCGTCTCGCGGCGGCGCTGGAGGACGAAACGGATCCCATCGTGCGGCTTGCGCGCTGGTTCGATGCGGCGACCTATCCGTTGCCGGCAAGGCTGTCCGTCGGGGATGCCCTCGAAGTCCTCGAAGCACTTGGCTTCTCACCCGAACTGCTCGCGGCCTTTCGAGCGGTCCAACCGCTGATCCAGCCGATTGGATTGGAGTAGCGCCGGGCCGCTACACTGGAGGGGTGATCCCCGAAATCGACGTTCGAAGCTTCCGCCAAGAGATGGACGGGCCGAACCCGCCGACCGTTCTCGACGTTCGCGAGCCGGACGAGCTGGAGATCAGCCGGTTACCGGACGAGGTCGTCAACGTCCCCTTATCCGAACTTCCACGGGCGATCGGCCGCCTTGAACCCGCGAAAGGCTACGTGGTCGTCTGCCGGGTCGGAGGTCGCAGCGCGCAAGCGACGTCGTTCCTC
Organism: uncultured Fimbriimonas sp.; assembly: GCA_964251345.1. Classification (GTDB taxonomy): domain Bacteria; phylum Armatimonadota; class Fimbriimonadia; order Fimbriimonadales; family Fimbriimonadaceae; genus Fimbriimonas. The sequence continues at coordinate 10,939 of CAXUKB010000144.1, forward strand.
CTCCAGCAGGGTTTTACGGATGTCCGCAACCTCACGGGCGGCATGAACGCCTATCCCCGTGCGGTCGATCCGTCCT
>CAXUKB010000145.1:0-7758 GCA_964251345.1 uncultured Fimbriimonas sp.
GAGTACGCCTTGTTCGGTTTTCCGGCGGAGACCATGATCGTGGCTAGCGGACGATCGCCGCCGATACGCTCGACGAGAGTCCGGGCCGCTTCCGGGTCGCGCGGCATGATCGGCCGTTCCGGGAAGGGAAAGTCGCCGAGGGTCTGCAGGATCCTTGCGTTCCACTCGACCACGTGCATCCCTGGTTCGCGATCTCCCGGAATGGGATTGAGGCGGGCGGCGATGGGGTCCGTCGCCCGGGAGGCGAGTCGGACCTTGGGATTGGCGATGCGCAGGCAAAGCGCGGTCTTCATGTGGCCCTGAAAATCCAGGCCGACGTCGAACCGCAGACGGCGCAGACCGGTGTATTTGGAGACCTGCGAGCGCCAAGTGGCGGGGCTCCAGCGCGCGCGTTTCCAGCGATCGCGCGGCATCTCTTCGATGCGCGAGATGAGCGACGTGCGATCGATCATGGGCGCGCACCGCGACTCGACGGCCCAGCAAACGAAGGCATCCGGGTGATATTCCCGAATCGCGGTCGCCGCCCAGGCCGCCATCACGCAATCGCCGATCGCGCTGAACCGCACGATCAGGTACCGGGGGGCGCTTATCCTCGCCTCCCGGACCCTCGACGGGCTTGAATCGTCGATCGGCCTCCGTCGTTCGCCAGTATCACAGGAGCTTCTTCTTCCGGGCCGACTTCCAACGGTCGTGCATCCAAAGGTACTGTTCCGGAGCTTCCCGGACGGCCCCCTCCAAACCGCGATAGTACCAAGCCATGATCTCAGTGGGCGTGAGGTCGCTCGTCTTGGCGTCGAGCGCTTCCGAGGCCACGAAGCGGTACTGGCCCGGGCCGGTGCGCAGACAGAAGGCGGGCAGGAGCAGACTTCCCGCGCGTTGCGCCATCACCGCGGGGCCGAGGACCGTTCCCGCGGGGTGGCCAAAGAACGGTACGAAGGCGTCGTCGGCGTTCTGGTCGGGCAGGACGGCGACGAACTCGCCGCGCCGCAGTCGGCGGAGCATGCCCATCGCCGCGTCGCCGCGCGAGAGAAGCTCGATGCCCGCCGAACGTCGCAGCCCCTCGATCCGCTCCTGAAGCGCGGGCTGGTCGACGGGGCGCATCACCACGCTGAGTTTGTGCCCCTCGGCGGTCACCCAGTGGGCGGCCCGCTCCCAGTTTCCTAAATGGCCGGTGCAAAAGATACCGCCCCTCCCCCCGGCCTGCCGGAAGAACGCCTCGACGCTGGCGGGTGTCTTCATGGCGGCGAGCACCTCCGCATCCGAGCGCGCGGGCGCCCGCATGAGGTCGCCCGCCAGTCGGCCGAAGTGGCGGAACGACTCCCGAGCGGTGTCCAGCGCCCAACTCTCGGACCGCTCCGGAAAGGCGAAGCGCAAGTTCTTCTCGGCGCGAACCCGGTGTTTTTTGTCGAGCCGGTAGGCGAGCAGGCCGAACCGCTCGCCCGCGCGCTCGGCGGCGGCGGCGTCGCGTCGGGCGTAGCGCCGGAGGGTGGCGTCGAAAGCCCACCCCATCAGGCGTTCGCCGCCGTTAGGCATTCAATCGCTCCGCGAGCCAAGTCCGGAACTCCGCCGCCGGCTCGACGCGCACGGCGTGGCGCGCGATGAGGATCCGCCGCCCGTCCAGATCGGTCCGCGCACGGAGCTTGACCCAGTCCTTGGCGGTCACGACGACCGGGAGCGCGGGGTCCATGCCGTCGAAGAGCGTACCCGCCGCAAGGGGATCGTGGTCCGGCAGGAGCCTGGTCTGAACTGGAGTCGAGGGCAAAGACGCCAAGAACCGCGCGGGTTGGCCCAGCGCGCAGAGCACGGCGAACCGCTCGGGCCAGGGAATGGCGGAGGACGAGGTCTCCTCGAGCCACGGCGCCTCCTCGACGACGCGGAATCGCCCCGGGAGCACGAGATCGGCGCGCGCCCGATTTCGACGCGGTTCGCGGTACGGTCCGGCGGGCAGGCAGCGGCGGTTCGGCGGCCGCTCGGGGTCGAGCACGAGCGACACCGTCTTCCGCAAGGGGAGGTGCTGGAAACCGTCGTCCATGAGCATGACGGCGCGGGGATGGGCTTCGTGGACGAGTTGCGCGGCGAGGACGCGCCGCCGCCCGACAACGAGCGGAAGGTCGGGCACGAGCTCCCGGAGCATCGCCGGCTCATCTCCCCAAACGGCGGCGTCGAGAGGGCCGTCCGGCGCGAGGGCCGCCGCCTCGGCATGGGGCGCGCCGTAGCCGCTGCACGACACCACGACCTCGCGTCCCATCTCCCGGAGCACGTCGACGAGGTGCCGAACGAGGGGCGACTTGCCGCTCCCACCCGACTGGAGGTTTCCGACGCAAAGCACCGGACGGTGGGGGGCTTGGGGCCGCTTGAGCCCGAGCCGGTAGGTCAGCAGGTACGCCTGCCAGCCCCCCGCGTAGAGCCACGAGAGTGGCGTGAGCGCCACCCGCGCGAGCCGCGCGGCAGGGGCGGACGATTCCCAGAGTTCGCGCATGGCAAAGGAAACGAAAAAGAAAATGGGGGAGGGAGAATTTGCGACTTTCCTCTCTTCTTTGCCTCTTCTCTTCTCCCTTCCGTCCTCCGAATCTTAAAGTATGTCCTCCAAAGCCGTTTCCTCCAAGCCCGCCCCCATCGCCAGCCGCCCCGAGAGCGGTCCCGTCGCCCTCCTTCGCGCCATCGGCCTTTCCGCCGTCCAGGTCGCTCCCGGCGTCGTGGCGCTCCAGACCGAGCTGAAGAAGCGCGCGGCCTAAAGCTCGATCGCGAGGCTTTCGCCCTCGCCGAGCAACGCTCGAGCGTCCGGCAGGCCGACGTCGAGCCGCTCCGCCAAACTGTAAGCGTCGGCCCGAACTCCCCGACGCTCCGCCAGCTCGATGAGAAGACGGGGCTCCTCAGGACGGGTCGAGGCATCGCCTGGCTCGCGCCGCAGCCAACCCCGGGAGCGAAGCCCTTCGTACAGATTTCGGTACGCGCTCTCTTCAAGCCGACCCAAAGCACGGGCGCGCAGGGCGATCGCGTGCATCGAGAGCCCCCACTTGCCCTTGAGCTCCGCGAGCCGATCCAAGTCGAGCCGCGCCGCGGAAAGATCCTCCTCCGCCGCCTCCGCGGGCATGAGCAGCGCCCCGGCGAAAAGGTTTGCCTCGCGCTCCTCGGGGCGCCGGGGACCCGCGAACACCTGATGGCCCAGCACGAGGTGGCCGAGTTCGTGCGCCAAGGTGAAGCGTAGCCGGAACGCGCTGAGGGGACGGCGCGTGGCGATGAGCGGCCGGTCGGGGCTCGAAAGCCAGGCGCTAAATCCCGCGATATGCTCTGAAAGGCCGCCGAGCCGAAGCACGAGCGCGCCTGACCGTTCCAAGGCGTTCGTGAGATCGGGAATCGGCTCGGCAGGGGGCAGACGGAGCGCCTCGCGCGCAAAGCGAGCCGCTTCCTCCACGTCCGCGCCCCGGTGAATTTGGAGACGGACGAACGGTAGATCGACCCCTTCCGCGAGGCGAAGGATCGCCTCCGCCCCGATCTCGGCGGCGCGTCGGGCGGCGGTGAACTCGGCGCTCTTGACCCGGCTCGACGCGGCGCGGAAAAGCCCGAGCGAGCCTTCCGGCAGGAGCACCGGGGGGTATTCCAAGAATCGAAGCGGCACCTCGAGCGCGTCTGCGACCCGCTGGGTGTCCTCGCCCGCGAGCAGTCGCGCGCCGATCTCGAGACGGCTGACGACGGGCTGGGGAAGGCCCGTCCGCTCCGCAAGCGCCTTCTGGGTGAGCCCGCGTGCCTCGCGAGCCTGACGGAGCCGGGCGCCGTGGATCACTGCCAGGTGACCCGATCGAAGTCGAACGAGCCCTGCGGCTCCGTCTCGTCGGCCTCTTCGTAAGGATCGTAATCTTCCGCGGGCAGCGGTCCGTCGACCACGACGAGGTCCTCGCCCTGACCCAACACCGCGATCGGCTCGCCCGTCGGGAAGGTCGCGCTTCTTTCCAGACGCCCATCCGCGATGAGATCGCGGTGACCGGCGACGACGACGCCGTCCTCGTCGAAGCCGTTCGGGATCACGACGAACGCGTCCTGAAGTTCGTAGCCTTGAGTCCGGTAGTAGATCAGTCCGCGCAGGAGGGGCGGGTCGACGGCGATCAGGCTCCGCTGGCCGCTCCGGCGCTCCCAAAAGTCGTCCTGATTCACGAGCCTCTCCTGGTACGGCCCGGTCGGGCGCGTCGGGTAGCTCCGCCCATCCTTTAGGAGGCGGAACTCTTGGCCGTGACAGAGCAGGCAGACCGCGCCGTTTCGCACGTGGCGGGTTTCCAAGGGCTGCTCGGTCCGCGAGTTGTAGCCCGCGATAAGCTGGTGCATCCGACCGCGCACGAAAGCGGGGAAGAGCTGAAGCTCCGCTTCGGGACACCGCACGCCTCCCTCGGGCACTCGCCGTACGTCCTCCTTTGCGGCAAGGCACGCCTGCCGCAACATTGGAATTAAGGTGTCGGCGAAACGCGACGCCTCATCCAGGGACCGGCCGACGAGTTCCGGAGGAAGGGGCGCGCGGTACGGCATGGCTGCATATTATGACAAGAAAATCCAGAGAAGAGGCTTCTTTTTTGTCTGCGCTACGCCGGCTCAAGCGTGAGCAGGGATACTTCGGGCGGTACGTCGAGGCGGAGAGGAAAAAGGGTCGTGCCCACGCCGCGGCTCACGTAAAGCGGGGTGGGCGCGTCGGGGAAGAAGCCTTCGACGTATTGCGAGCCCATCCGCGTCTTGACCGGCTTGAAGCGGCCGAAAAGCCGCCCCTGACCGCCGTGGCTGTGGCCGCTGAGCATCAGAGAGCAGCCCGGCGGCAGTTCCGCCACGGGGTCGGGCTCGTGCCAAAGGCAAATCGCCGGGCCTTGCACACCGCGCATCGCTTCGCCGGGTCGAGCCGCGTGCTCGATCGCGGAGTCGACGCCGACCCACGCGATCCCGTCTCGCGTCCAGCTTTCGTTGCGAAGGAGCCGGACGTTAAGCTCGTGAAAAATGGGCGCGAGGAGCCGGGGATCGCCGCCGTGATAGTCGTGGTTTCCCGGAACCGCGGCGACCGCGCCGTCCATGAGGAGGAGCGGCTCCAACGTCTCACCGATCCAGCGGGGGCTTGCGAGTTGCCAGAAGTTCACGTAGTCGCCCACGAGCGCCACGAAGTCGGGCGACGCGTCGAGCGCCATCGCGACCGCCCGTTGCGCGCGCCGGACGGACCACTCGCCCGCAAGGTGAAGGTCGGCGAGCACCGCGATCCGGTAGCCGCGAAGCCGCTCGGGCCATCCGGGCAAGCGCAGGGTCCGTTGCTCGAGTCGGAGGTCATCGACGCCCTCGAGCATCCCGCGGGCGACGACCGCGAGCCCCGCCGCCGCGCCCGCCGTTCCGGCGGCGAGGAGTCCGAGGCGGGTGGCGTTCATCCTCAAAAGTATAGAGTGCGGTGGCCTCTCACCGCTTCGATCCGGCGGACCGGAGACGTGAGCCTGGGGTCGTACAATAGGACGAGCGACGATGCTGATCCCACCCGACCTCTACGCCGACAACTGGGTCGCCACCGATGCGCTCGGACGCTCCCTCCCGATCGCCCCTCGCGCCCCGCGCGGAGATCGCTTCGTCGGGATCTTCTACTTCGTCTGGCACGGTCTTCACGGCACGCCCGGGCCGTACGACCTCTCCACGATTCTAGGCGGCAAGCCGCCCGCCTTCGGTCCGGTCGGCGCGTTTCACTGGTGGGGCGAACCGGAGATCGGCTACTTCCGCTCCGACGACCCCTGGGTCCAGCGACGCAATCTGGAAATGCTTGGGGAAGCGGGCGTCGACGCGCTCTTCGTCGACGCGACGAACGCCTTCACCTACCCCGACGAGGTCCGCACCCTTTTCCAGACGGCTGCCCAGATGCGCGCGCAGGGCGATCCAGCCCCGCAGGTCGCGTTCGTGCTGAACGCGAACGAGGTCCCCACCCTGAGGAAGCTCTGGAGCGAGTGGTACAAGCCTGCCCGTTACCCCGACCTCTGGTTCCGATGGCTCGGAAAGCCGCTCATCTTGGCCAACCCCAATCCGCCGGGTAAGCCCATCCCGGACGAGATCAAATCGTTCTTCACGTGGCGGCACTCTTGGTTCGAGACCGACCCCAAGGGCTGGTTCGGGGATGGGCGGGACAAGTGGCCGTGGCGAGACCGCACGCCCCAGAACTACGGATGGCACGACGACCCGAAGGTGCCGGAGGAGGTGGCCGTCGGCGTGGCCTCGCACCCCACCAACGGCATCGGCCGATCGTACCGTGACGGCAAGGAGCCCACGAACCCCGACGATCGCCAAGGGATCCAATTTCAGGAGCAGTGGGACCGGGCGCTCGCCGTCGACCCGAAGCTAGTTTTCGTCACCGGCTGGAATGAGTGGGTGGCCCAGCGATTCATCGTCGCGCCGGGGCAGGCGATCGACCTTGCGGGGCGGCGGCTCAACGTCGGCGAGACGTTCTTCGTGGACCAGTACAGCCCGGAGTACTCGCGCGACATCGATCCGATGAAGGGCGGCTATGGGGACGACTACTATCTTCAGCTCGTCGCAAACGTCCGCCGCTACAAGGGCGCGCGCCCGTTGCCGAAGGCGAGCCCGCCCAAGCGCATCGCGATCTCAGGCCCCTTCTCGCAGTGGAACGACGTCGGTCCCGAGTACCGCGACGCCGTCGGCGACACGATGCACCGCGACTGGGCGGGTTGGGGCGACCTCCACTATCGCGACGTGAGCGGGCGCAACGACATCGTCGCCGCGAAGGTCGCGCGCGACGGCCGAACCGTCTCGTTTTACGTCCGGACCGCCGCCGCACTGACCCCGCGCACCGATCCCGAATGGATGGTGCTGTACCTAGACACGGACCAGAACGCGGCCACCGGCTGGCACGGGTACGAGTTCCGGGTCGTCGCCGGACGTCTTGAGCATTGGAACGGCGGCTGGAAGCGGGTCGCGAACGCGCCGATGCGGGTCGTCGGAAACGAGCTTCAACTCGCCCTTCCGCGTCGGATCGTCGGATCGACGTTCGACTTTAAGTGGGCGGACGACTGCGGCGACTCGGGCGAGTTCGTCACCGGCGACGCCGCCCCACCGCGGCGATTCAATTACCGGTACTCGCCCTAATTTTTTGGGAGTGCGCGAACCCGTTCGCGCTTTGGATCAGACGACGTGCCTTCTCGCGATTAACGAGAAGGCACGGAGCTAATGATCTATGAACAGAGATCTCGCCCATGGGGCGCCCCGTAGCCGAAGGCGTTAACCTTCGCCGCGAGCCTAAGCGAGGGCTGAAGCCCTCGACTACGGCATGGCGGGATCATGACGCAATGATCATAAGTTCCGGATAAAAGCGCGAACGGGTTCGCGCACTCCCAAAAGGTCTTCAGAACAGATCGTCGATCGACAGGTAGCGCTCGCCGGTGTCGTAGCAGAAGGTCAGGATGCGGGAGCCTTCGGGAATCTCGGGCAACTTGCGGGCGACGGCGGCGAGCGACGCCCCCGACGAGATGCCGATAAGCAGTCCCTCTTCCCTCGCCGCACGGCGGGCATAGTGGAACGCCTCCTCCTCCGAAACGGCGATCGCGCCGTCGATGGCGTCCTTGTGCAGGTTGCCCGGGATGAAGCCCGCGCCGATGCCCTGGAGCCGGTGGGGTCCGGGCGCGCCGCCCTCGATGACCGGCGACTTCTCGGGTTCGACCGCGTACACCTTCAGGTTGGGCCACATGGGCTTGAGCACCTCCGCGCAGGCGGTGATGTGACCGCCCGTGCCGACGCCGGTGA
>CAXUKB010000145.1:7768-10914 GCA_964251345.1 uncultured Fimbriimonas sp.
ATCACGTCCAGACCCTCGGGGAAGTCCCGGATGATTTCCGGCACCGTCGTGCGCTTGTGGACGTCGACGTTGGCGGGGTTGTCGAATTGGCTTGGGATCCACGCCTTGGGCAGGCTGGCGGCGAGCTCGTTCGCCCGCTCGATCGCGCCCTTCATGCCCTTCTCCTTGGGCGTGAGGTCGAGCTTCGCGCCGTACGCGGCCATGAGGCGGCGTCGCTCGATCGACATCGACTCCGGCATGCAGAGGATGAGTTGGTAGCCCTTAACCGCCGCCGCCATCGCGAGGCCGATCCCCGTGTTGCCGGAGGTCGGCTCGACGAGAACGGTGTCCTTGTCGAGCTTGCCGTCCCGCTCGGCGGCCTCGATCATAGCGATGCCGATACGGTCCTTGATGCTGCCGCCCGGGTTCTGGCGCTCGAGCTTTTGCCAGACCTCATGGGTGCCGGGAAAGAGTTTGTTGATGCGAACGACCGGCGTGTTGCCGATGGCCTCGAGAACGCTGTTGATCTTCATCTGGGTTTTTCTACGGGAGGAGTCAATGGGGTAGCCGCAGGAGGGTTCGTGCCGTTGCAACGGCTTTTCGCAGACAAGAACCCTCCTGCGGCTACGGGGTCAAATCGAAAAGTCCGGCACCTCGACCGAGGGACGGACGGTGGTGCGGTTGGTCACGACGGAGTGGGGAGGGACGCCCGCGGTAATCCAGACGTTGCCGCCGATCATCGTGCCCCGGCCGATCGTGACGTCGCCGAGAATGGTCGCATTGGCGTAGACCACCACGTCGTCCTCGATCGTCGGGTGGCGCTTGATTCCGGCGAGCCGCTTATGGACCTGAAGCGCGCCGAGGGTAACGCCTTGGTAGAGCTTCACCCGATCGCCGATGATGCACGTCCCGCCGATCACGATGCCGGTGCCGTGATCGATAAAGAACGAATGGCCGATCCGCGCGCCGGGGTGGATGTCGACGCCCACCCGGGAGTGGGCTTCCTCGCTGAGCATCCGGGCAAGCAAAGGCACGCCCTGCCGGTGGAGAGAATGGGCCAGACGATAGACGGCGGTCGCGTAGAAGCCGGGATAGGCGAAGAGGATTTCATCCACACTCTCCGCGGCGGGATCGTTCTCGAATAGGGTCTGGGCGTCGGCTTGGAGGCCTTCGTAGATCGCCTCCAGCCCCTCGGTGAACTCGTTCGCGATACGGTCGACGGCGACCGGGTCGGGCAAGGCGACGAGTCCTTCCTTGAGAAGCGCACGGAGCCGCTCGATCTCGACGAGGATGGCCTCCGGCTTCTTGAGGCAGGCCCCGGCGTAGTGCGGGAACAGCAGACCGAGCGAAGCGCCCACAAAGCGCCCCGCCCAGTCCCGGAATCCCGGCGGGAAAGGATGCGCGGCGCGGGCCTGCGCCAAGCGGCCGGCGAGGAGATCGGTGGAGGTCGAGGTCATAGGATGAAGTGCCGCCAAGGTGGGGGGACGTCGGAGTCCATGAAGATCGCGTTCACCGGGCATTCGGGCTCAAAAAGGCCGCAATCGATGCATTCGTCGGGGTTGATTTGGACCATGTCTCCCACATCGACGATGCAATCCACGGGGCAGACGGACATGCAAGACTTGTCCTTCACGCCAATGGAGGGCTCGGTGACGACGTACGGCATGGCTTAACCCTCCCCTTCGTTCTTGGCGGTCTTTGCGTCTCGGCGAAAGTCTTTCGAAGTCGCTCGCCAAGGCGCAAATACGCAAAGGGAGAACGGAGCGATCACGCGGCGAGCGCCTCCTGGACGACGTGAGTCAACGACGCAGCGACGTTGACGACGTCGCCCACAACGACCACCGCCGGAGCGGGAAGGCCCGCCGCGCGCTGAACGATGTCGCGAAGGGTCCCGATCGCCACCCGTTGATCGTCGAAGGTGGCCTTCGAGACCACCGCGACCGGGGTCTTCGGGTCGCGTCCGTAGTCCATCAAGCGCTCCACGATGTGGGGCAAGCGTTCGACGCCCATCAGGAACACGGCGGTGGGCATTCGGGCGGCGGCGTCCCACGGCACTTGATCGCGCCCCTCGGCCTCGTGGCCCGCGAACACAGCGAACGCGGTGGAGATGCCCCGATGGGTGACGGGGATGCCCGCCGCCGCCGGACCGGCGACCGACGAGGAAACGCCGGGCACCACCTCGAAGTCGAGGCCCGCCTCCTTCAGCGCCAGCGCCTCCTCGCCGCCCCGTCCAAACACGAACGGATCGCCGCCCTTGAGGCGCACGACGGTCAGCCCCGCGCGGGCGATCGCCACGAGCGCCTTGTTGATGTCGCGCTGCCGACCCTTGCCGCTCGCCTTTCGTCCGGGATGGCCGACCTCTTTGCCCACGTACACGCGCTTCGCCTTCTTGGGCGCGTTTTCCAGCACGTCGGGGTGAACGAGTCGATCGTAAAGAACGACGTCGGCCTTCTGGAGGGCGCGCACGCCCTTGAGGGTGATGAGGTCTGGATCGCCGGGCCCCGCGCCGACGATCCACGCCTTGCCGCGCTTAAACCCAAACCGGCCCGGTGCCGCCGTGCAGGCCTCGTCGAGCATCGTGTGGAAGCGCGCGTCCGCCGCTTCCGGGTCCCGCGTCAGGATCGCGGGCAGGTCGGAGTCGATCACGCCCTCCCAGAACGCCTGCCGAATCTTGTAGCCGGGGAGGCGCGACTTCACGAGTGGGCGGCGGTCTCCCAGGAACTCGCCGAGGACGCCCATCTCTTCGGTGAGGATCTCGCTCTTGACCCGATTGCGGACCCGCTGGGCAAGCGCGGGACTCGCCCCCGCGCTCGACACCGCGACCTGCATCGGGCCGCGCCGAACGAGCGCCGCCATGATAAAATTGCAGTTCACGGGGTCGTCGACGGAGTTCGACAGCTTGTTCTGCGCGTTTCCCGTCGCGTAGACGAGCTGGTTCAGAACCGGGTCGTCGGTCGCCGCGATGACCATAAAGTAAGGGGCGACGTCCTCGACGACGAAGTCTCGCGAAATCCATTTGAGCTTGCCCTCTGCGTGCCAATCCCGGATCTCCCGTCGCGCCTCGGGCGAGACGACGTCGACGACTGCGCCGGAGAAGGGAAGGAGCGACTCCAGCTTCTCCAGCGCGATCGCGCGCTCGAACAGGTCTGCCCGGCCGCGCGCGCGCA
>CAXUKB010000146.1:0-10894 GCA_964251345.1 uncultured Fimbriimonas sp.
TCGTCGGTGTGCCCGCAATAGGAAACATGACCGCACCGCTGTCGACCGCGAGCAAGCCCCCGACGACGCAGCGCGAGCGGGTAACTTCCTCCCCCCGAATCTTGATGACGTACTCTTCGGCTTCAAGCGACGCGGAGTCGCAGACCCGGACCTTAGGAATGACGTAGCCCATTTCCATCGCAACCTGGCGCCGCGTGGCGGCGATTCGCTCGGTGAGGTCGCCCCCCGCGCGGGCATCGGCGAGGCCGATGAGGCCGTAGCCCACTTCGATTTCGATGGGATCGACGGCGAGGAGGGCCATCGCCTCTTCCGGACCGGTCGGCTTGGGCGCTTCGACCGGTGGAGTCGGGGCGGGCTCCTTCTTCTTCGTCACGTCGAGCGACTTTAAAGCATCGGGATTACGATTGAGGAAGCGCGCGGTGCCGAAGCAGAGACCGGCGGCGGCGAGGAAGATGGTCGCGGGAAAACCGGGAACGATGGCCAGCGCGGCGAGCGCCACGGAAGCGATCTGAAGCGCCTTTGGCTGGCCCAGAATCTGGGAGGCGACCTCGCCGCCCATGCTTCGCTCCTGACCCGCCCGCGTGACCATGAGGCCGCTGGCGGTGGAGATGAGCAGCGCGGGCATCTGGGCGACGAGGCCCTCACCCACGGAGAGCATCGTGTACTGCTTCAGGATCGACATGAAGTCGCCCTGCCCCTTCATGAACCCGATGACGAATCCCGCCACGATGTTGACGGTGATGATCAGAATCGCGGCGACCGCGTCGCCCTTGACGAACTTCGAAGCGCCGTCCATCGCGCCGTAGAAGTCCGCTTCCCGGCGGACGCGTTTGCGGCGTTCGCGGGCCTGGTTCTCGTCGATAAGCCCGGCGTTCAGGTCGGCGTCGATCGCCATCTGGTTGCCAGGGATCGCGTCGAGGGTAAATCGGGCGACGACTTCCGAGACGCGCTCGGAGCCCTTCGTAATGACCATGAACTGGACGATCACGAGGATGAGGAACGCAACGAACCCGACCACGGGGTCGCCTCCCATGACGAAGTCGCCGAAGGTCTTGATGACCTGCCCCGCGTCGCCGGTGCCCAAGATGAGCTTCGTTGCGGCAACGCTCAGGGCGAGTCGAAAGATGGTCGTGACGAGCAGCAGGGAAGGGAAGACCGAGAACTGAAGCGGATCGTTGATGTTGACCGCCATCAGGACGATCAACACGGAGACGGTCATGGCCCCGACGAGGCCCACGTCCAGAAGCCAGTGGGGCATCGGCAGCATGAGCATGCCGACGATGGCCAAGAGGCCAAGTCCGACGAGGATGTCGGTGTTCTTAAGAATGCGAGACGCGAGGGCCATGGGGAGGACTATCCGCATGATCGGCACGCCGACGCGAGATCTTTAGCTCCGGGATCGGAGGTGGCCACCTTTTGTCAAGAAAGGGTAAGCGCGTTCGATTGGCACGAATCTTCCTGGGTCGTACCTCGAAATGAACACCATGACGTCGATCGAGGCTCTGATGCGCAAAGGCCGTTGGCAGGAGGCGCAAAAGGTTTGCCGGGAGCTTCTCTTCGGGCGCCCCACCGATGCCAAGCTGCACGCGCTCGAAGGAATATGCCTGTTCCGGCTGGGCGATTTCGCCGCCGCCGAGCCTTGCTTTCAGCGGGCGACCGCCCTTGAGCCCTCTTTCGTCGACGCCGGAGTTAAACGATGTCAGTGCCTTGAGCGTCTGCGGATGTACGACCATGCGGTCTACCTGGCCCGACAGCGACAGCCGAACCCACCAAGCGCACCGCCCCTTCGTCAAATAATCCACACGTACGGGAACCGGCCAGATCCCAACCGAACGGAAGCCTGGGAGTTGGGCCTTCGAAAAAACCGTCCCGTCGAGTTCGCCGCGTAATTTTCGACCCATTGGTCCGAAACGCCGTAGGTCTTTGGTCCCGTTCACGATCTTTTCATACGTTCTATCCAAAGTAGGCGAACGAAATGGAGAAGATCGAGTCAGCGATGAAGTTGGGGCGATGGTCGGAGGCGCAGCAAGCATGTCGGGAGGCCCTAATGGCGCGGCCGACGGACGCACGCATCCATGCTTTCGAAGGGATCTGCTTTTTCCGAATGGGCGACTTTCAGACCGCGGAGGGCTGCTTTATGCGAGCGACGGCGCTCGATCCCCGGTTCGTGGATGCCGGTGTGAAGCGATGTCAATGCCTCGATCGGTTGCGTCGCTACGACGAGGCGCTGGAGCTTGCGCGCGAATGGCACGTCCAGCGGCCGAACGACCCCGCCCTGAACGCGATCATCGAAGCGCATCAGTACCGCGCGAACCCGCGCCGGACCGAAGGCTGGGAAATCTCCGCCCGATCGATGAACCGAGCTCAGTTCGCTTCGGATTTATAGACCGAATCGCCGAGCGCTACTCGGCGAACAGCACGTTGTCGAGGCCGGTCGTGACGCCGCTCATTCCGAGGACGGCACGGGCGGCGAGACGGACACCCGGCATAAAGCTTGCCCGATCCACCGAGTCGTGGCGAATGGTTAGGGATTCGCCGGGCGCGCCGAACATCACCGCTTGGTGGGCGAGGTAGCCCGGGAGCCGCACCGAGTGGACGGGCACCCCGAGCACATCGCCTCCCCGCGCGCCTTCGGCCTTTAGAAACGGGTGCGGGAGTTCGGTCGGGGCGTCGCGGCGTGCCTCGGCGATCAGCCGCGCGGTCAGCATGGCGGTGCCGCTTGGGGCGTCTTCCTTTCGCTCGTGGTGAAGCTCGAGAATCTCGACGTCCGGCATCCAGGCGGCGGCAAGTTGGGCGAATCGCATCATGAGGACCGCCCCCACGCTGAAGTTCGGAACGATGAGAACGCCCTTGCCCCCGTTCTCGGACGCGCGCTCGATGCGGGCGAGTTCGTCGCCGGTGAGACCGGTCGCGCCGATGACGACCGCCGCCCCGCGCGCCAACGCCGCCTCCGCGTGGTCGGCGGCGACGGAATGGTGGCTGAGGTCGACCAGCACGTCGAAAGGCGTTTCATCGAGAGAGGGTTTCAGCAGCAGATCGGGGCCGCCGAACTCGCTTGCGTTGCGGCCTGCGTCGCGACGGGCGGTCGCGAGGACGAGATCGAAACCGTGCGCGGGCGAGAGCGCTTGGAGTGCTTCGCGGCCCATGCGACCGCCTGCGCCCGCAAGGGCGACCTTGATCCTGCTTCCTTCCGACATGCTCCACAAGGGTACTTGGCCCACCCGACCCCTGGGGCCAAAACTCTCGTTCCGACGGGGCCGGTACCCTCTTTCCTATGTTTCGCCGCTTGATGGAGCGCGTCGACCGAATGATGGGTCGCGGCGTGATCGACGAGCAGTTCTATGAGGAGCTGGAGGAAGCGTTGCTCGCCGTCGACACGAACATCCACACGACGGGTGAGATTCTCGACGAACTCCGCCGCGCCGTTCGCGACGAAAAGGTGACGGAGCCCGAGGCGATCAAGGACCGTCTGAAAAAATCGATCACCGACCGATTTCAGCAGAAAGGGGCGGCGGGTCTCGACATCAACGACGAGAATCCCACGGTCTGGATTTTCGTCGGCGTGAACGGAGTCGGGAAGACGACGACCATCGGCAAGGTCGCCCATCTCCTTCACCGACGCGGGTTCAAGACGTTGATGGCGGCGGGCGACACCTTCCGGGCCGCCGCCGGTGAGCAGCTCGAGATTTGGGCGGAGCGGACCGGCAGCGAGATCGTGCGCAACAAGCCGGGGGCCGATCCCGCCGCTGTCGTGTTCGACGCCATCACCGCCGCGAAATCGCGCGGCATCGATTTCGTCCTTGCGGACACGGCGGGGCGGCAGCACGCCAAGGGCAACCTCATGGCCGAGCTTCAGAAGACGATCCGCTCGGCGGAAAAGGCGCTGGGTCGACGTCCGGACGAAGTCTTGTTGGTGCTCGACGCCAACACGGGACAAAACGCCATTCGGCAGGCGGAAGAGTTTACGAAGGCTGCGGGAGTGACCGGCCTCGTGCTCACCAAGCTCGACGGTACCGCGCGCGGCGGAGCGCTCATCGGGGTCTACGACCGCCTTCGGGTCCCCATCAAACTGGTGGGAACCGGCGAGAAAGCGGAAAATCTCAAGGATTTTCGTCCTGCCGATTTTGCCTCCAGCCTTTTCGATTAGTTGCGATTATGTCGCGACAGAGCTTATGATCTTTTGCGCCATCCGACGCAAGAGGGCGGCTTACGGGCCGTTTTGCTCGTCTTTGCCAACGTCGCTTCGGCCATGCTGGAAGCGATCCCCCCTCTGCCGGGGGCTCCGTACGCCTACCGTCATCAACTTTGCGGGCCGCCTGTGGAACGTCCCAGATGGGCAAGGAAAAGGACATGGGTGGGAAGATGAGTATGACGACGATGATGCGGCCGGAAGGCCTTCGCGCGGTGCGCTTGACGAAGCGAGAGATCGAGGTTTTGAGCCTAATCGCTCAGGGCCACTCCTCGAAGGAAGCAGCCGACAACCTCTACGTAAGTAAGCGAACGGTGGATTTCCACCTCGCGAACATCTATGACAAACTGCAGGTGAACAACCGCGTGCAGGCGTTCCGGGCGGCAACCCGGCTTGGTCTCATTCCGTTCGAGCCGAGCTTCGGCGCTCCCCGGGCGGCGTAGGCACGATTCTCCTCTCTTCCATCCGGAGGAGAGGAGAAAGGGGTGGGAGGCGAACGCCTCCTTGCGGACGGGCGTCCGCGTTCCGTGGCCATAATCCCTTATGGCCGATATCCGCTACGTCGAAGGTCGGACGCTTCACGCGACGCGGCCGGAGGGGGCGATCCATTTGCGCCTGGAGATCGAGGACGTCCTCTGCATCCCGAACGCGCGGGTGCGGCGGGCGTTTCCTTTAAGCCGTCCCGACGGCTTTCTCTCGCTTCAAGGAGCGGACGGCAAGGAAATCGCGATGCTCAAGGGGCTCGAAGAAGTCGAGCCCGCCTCGCGAAGGCTCATCGACGAAGAGCTCGACCGGCGCTACTTTACGCCCCGGATCGATCGGATCGTCAGCTTGCGTCAAGACGCGGGCATGTGGCGGTTCGAGGTGGAGACCCAGCGGGGGCCTGCCGAGTTCTTCGTACGGAACTGGCGCGATTCGGCGGTCGAAATCGCCGCGGACCGTTGGCAGATCATGAGCGTCGATGGCGGACGATTCGAGATTCCCAAGTTGGGAACGCTCGATCTAGGAAGCCTTCGACTCTTGGATCAGCTTCTGTGATCGCGGGCCTCCTCGGCCTGCTCTATCCCGAGCGGTGCGCGCTTTGCGACCGCATCGGTCATTCTGTCGCCTGCGACGACTGCCGGGCAGAGATGCGTCCGGCGCCTCAGCCCATCGGCGACGTGGCTCCGCTCTCCCTCAGGGCTACGGTCTATGCGTACGAAGGGCGGGCGGCGCAGGCGGTGCGCCGCCTGAAATACGAGCGGGCGACGGCGCTCGCCGCGTTCATGGCCGAGACTCTCGCGCCCATAATCGCGGAATTGGCAGGCGAAGACGACCTCGTCGTGCCGGTGCCGATCCATTTCCGCCGCCGGAGCCAACGCGGATTTAATCAAGCCGAGCTGCTCGTGGCCGGGCCGCACGGGCGGAGGGTCGAACGAGGGGCACTTCGGCGCGTCCGAATGACGCCACCTCAAGCGTCCCTGCCCGTCGCCAAGCGAGGCGACAACCTTCGAGGCGCGTTCGAGGCCTCGCCCATCGTCGAGGGCAAGAGGGTGTTGCTCGTCGACGACGTGCTCACGACGGGTCACACCGCCCGCGAATGTGCGGCGGCGCTCGTCGAGGCGGGCGCGTTCGAGGTTGGGGTGCTGGCCTTTGCCGGCGGAGAGCCCGCCTAACCTGCTTCTGAAGAACGTGAGGTCTGCTGCAGGACGTTCAAGCGGCGAAGATGCTTCTTCGCAACGCCCAACAGGAGGGCGGCCGAGAGCAGAGACGCGAAAATCGCATAGAGCCCCGAAAGAGGATCGACCTGGTAGGCCCACTGCACTCCGCATGCGAAGCCTCCGATGCCAAGCGTCCAGGCGCCTCGTTCAAGCGCCTTTGCCTTTCGCCACCCCGAACGGCTTGGCCGAAAGGGAGGGAAGACGATGTTCCTTCTCGAGCCGGGCTGAACTGCCCAACTCTCGAGGGCGATGGCCATCTCGTCCCGGTCAACGGCGTGGAGAATGGCGCGACAGTCGCCGACAGGCGTCGGAAATCGAAAGGATAGACCGGCCTTGGTGAGGAACTCGATTGGGGCGTCGACCCCGGAAAACGAGAAAGACGTGCGCCGGCCCTCAAAGACCACCGCGCCGTCGAGAAAGCTAAGGAGTCCTTCGTCGCGCCCATAGGTGGTGCTGCCTTGCTTCAGGAGAAGGCGGCAAGCGACTTGGAGGTGAGGCGATGGAAGATCTCGCAATCGGTTGACCCGGCGCAAAAGGAGATTCGTACCCATCGCCTTCCACGTGAGCAGGAACGCGGGGATGGAGATGCAACCGCAACATAGGACTCCCCCGGCGCCCGCCGCAAGGGATCCGGCAAGTTGCATCACCGGATCGAATCGCTCGAGCTTCCGCTCGGGATCGACGGCCTCCCGCCACTCCGCGTAGCGCACCATACGGCTATCCTACATCTCATGGCCGCGACCCTGCGGAAGGCGAAAGCGCTCTTCGCGATCTATTTTCAGGAGAGCCTCGCCTATCGGGCAAGCGGCCTGATCTGGGTGATGACGGACGTGACGACCGCGGTCACGATGCCGCTCGTCTGGGCGACGGCGGCGAAGCACGGCAAGATCGCCGGCTTCGGGACGGGCGATTTCGTCCTGTATTACCTTTGCATGTTGCTTGTCCAGTGCTTCGCCCTGAGCCACCTCATGTGGGACGTCGCGGTGGAGATCAAAGAAGGACAGTTCACGAACACCCTCCTGCGACCGGTGAACTGGACCATGCTCATGTTCGTTCGCAATTTGGCTTGGCGGATCTTCCGCCCGATTCTCTTCTTGCCGTTCTTTCTTCTTTTCCTCCTTCTCTACCGCGGGTATCTCGGAGACGCGCACGTCGTGCTCGGTCCGGCCTTCTTCCTCTCCGTTGCGCTTGGCCACCTCGTGTCGTTCGTCCTTGCGCTCGCGGTCGCGATGGTCGCGCTGTTCACGACCGAGGCGATGTCGATTTTCGAACTCTACTACTTGCCGATGATGCTGCTCTCGGGCAACGTCTTTCCAATCGCGGTCCTCCCGGGCTGGGCGCAGAGCGTGGCTCATGCCTTACCGTTCTACGCGACGGTGGGCGCGCCAACGGAAATTCTGGTGGGCCGTACCCCGTCCGCCCAAGTACCCTCGGTTCTCCTCACTCAGGTCGTTTGGATCGTCATCGGCTACGCCGTCTACCGGTGGCTCTGGACCAAGGGTCTCCGCCATTACTCGGGGGTGGGGATGTGAAGGACGAAAGGAGGCGTCGTTTACCTACCGAGGAAACTGGCCGATGAGCGCTTCGAAGCCCTCCGCGACCCCCTTGTAGTCGCGTGCCTGAGGCGACATCCCTTCGAGTGCCGCGCGTAAGGGGCGCCAAAGCGACTCGTGCGCGAGCACCGTCTCCTTTTGCACGAAGGCGACGCCGATAAGGAAGATCGATGCTTCGCGTTCGGGAATCGGAATCAACACCTGGCGCTCGACGCGCACCACGAAAGGTCGCTCGGCGAAGGTTCGTCCGGGAGCCCGATCGGGGTGGTGATCGAGATCGTCGTCGCTCTCGACGCCCCACACGAATCGCACCCAAGGTCCCCGCGCCACCATCGCGTCGACGAGTCCCGGCGCCGCACGATTCACCTTTTCGAAGTGCGGCACCGAGGCGTGGGTCGCGACGAAAGGCTGGCCGATCTTCTCTTCGGGCCGCCAATGACTCGGGGCACAGACGTGCAGGTATGCCGTCCAATCCTGCTTGTCTTTGCGTCGGACGAGCGCGAGATCGCAGGGTAGGTTCATCGCCAACGCCTGCAGGCCGTCCGCGTCGAGCGGGACTTTCTCTCCGCTGAGGTGGCACTCCAGGGTCTCCCCTAAGGTGAAGAAGTCGGGCCATTCTCGTGCCGCTCGCGAAGCGAGTTCTCGCACGACCGCCTTCGCCGTCGCGGTGTCGAGATTGTGTCGGAGAACCCTCCCCGACGTACCGGTCTCCTTGTTTGCCCGGATGCGTGGCCAAAGGGTGTCGAATTCGAATGCAGGTTCTTCGCCCAACGGCCGCAGGTTCGGAGCGACTTCGTAGACTCCTCGAACCCAGGGCGTATGAAGACGGGGCGGCGGCAAGGAGGCCATCGTTCGTACGAAGGTGACGGTACCCTGTGGCCGATGGCCGATGGCGAGGCGTGGAAGCGAATGGTGCTCACCGCTTCGCCTCCCCCGGCGTGGCTCGCGGCCGACGCCCCGAGCGGCGACGTGGTGCTCTCGACCCGCTTCCGTCTTGCCCGAAATCTCGTCGGCTTCCGTTTCGTTCACGCCGCGTCCGACGCCGAGTTGCGGCACACGATGGAACTCGTCCTCGCGGCGGCCCGCGAGTCTCGCCTCGGCTTCGACGTTCATAAAGGGCTCACTCACGCCGAGCGGGACCACCTCGTCGCGACTCGCCTCGTCTCGGCGGACTACGAATGGACCCTGCCGGGACGAGCGCTCCTGCTCGATCCCGACCGCACCGTCTCCGTGATGGTGAACGAAGAAGACCATCTCCGGGTTCAGGCGCTGGTTGCGGGCTGGTCGCCGGGGGCGGCGGAATCGGCGGCGCGCGCTCTTCTCGCGCGGCTAGGCGGCGTTCTTTCGTTCGCTTACTCGCCCGACTGGGGCTTTCTCACCGCCTCGCCACCAAACCTTGGATCGGCGAAGCGCCACTCCGCGATGCTTCACCTCATCGGTCTCGCCGGGACGGAGCGACTGCCGAAGATCATGGTGGCGCTCGGCGAAGAGGGCATCGCGGTACGCGGACTTTTCGGGGAGGCGAGCCGAGCGGTGGGGGCGTTCGCCCAGGTCAGCGCGACGGGCGGAAGCACGGAGGGCTTCGCGGGGGCGGTCGAGTATCTGATCCGAGAAGAACGGTCCGCTCGGGGAGCCCTCGGGCCCGGCGTGCTCGCCGAGCGCGCGGACGCGGCGAGCGACTACGCGGTCGGTTCCCGGCGGCTCGGCCTCGGAGACGCGCTTCGGGTGCTCGGTTGGCTACGCTGGGCCGCCGTCGAGCGAAGCGGCGATGCGCGGTACGGCCCCCGAGACGTCGATGCCGCGCTTGCGACCCTTGAGATCCGGGGTGGCCTTGCGGAGGAACAGGCCTCGCGCGGACGCGCGGAACGGATCCGCCGACTCGTCGAGGGCTGACGTGGTTGCGGGAGAAGGGAACCTTCGATCTCGCTCTCTATCCTTCGACCGCACCGCTTCGGAGAGAGAAAAGCGAGAAACAATGACCGGCCGGCTTTTAGAAGACCCGGCAAGTCCACCCGGTAATCTCTTTGACGTGCGTCGTTACGCCTTCCTTGCGCTTCTGCTTCTCGCAGGATGTCGAAGTGCCTCGTCGCCTGAGCCTGAAATGTCGGCCGGGCCCAAAGTTCCGGTTGGCGTGAATTTTCGCGAGGTGCGCCTCGACGGCTTACACCGGCTCTGGGTCTACGAACCCACGTCGCCCGGTACCGGTAAGCATCCCTGCGTCTTGATTGCGCCCGCGGGATCGCATCTCATCGACGGCATGATCCTTGGCGATGGCGACCGCGACGAGCAGTTGCCGTACGCGAAAGCGGGCTATGTCGTCGTCGCCTACGACGTTTCCGGCCCGCTCCGGCGGGAGACGCGAGCCGGCGTTCGGGAAGCTGCCGCCGCCTTTCTTAAGGCCGACCTCGGACTCGACGACGCGAAACGAGCCTTGGAGTGGGCCCAAAAAGATCCGATCGTAGACGTAAAGCGCATCGTCGCGGCGGGCCATAGCTCGGCGGGGACCCTCGCTTTGATGCTCGCCGAGGACACGCCCGATATCGCGGCTTGCCTCGCCTACGCGCCGGTCGTCGACGTTCCAAACTTTCTTCGGCCTTCGACCCGGCAGGCCCTCGAAAAGGACGTCCCGGGAATGGTGGAAGCGCTGGTGCGGCTCACTCCGACCGCGAGGATGGATCGACTGAAATGCCCCACCATGGTCTTTCATGCAGTCGACGATTCGACGGTGCCGGAAGAGCCCCTCGCCACGTTTGCGAGATCCGTCCCGACCGTCGAATGGAAGGAAGTGCCGACGGGCGGCCACTACGAGTCGATGATCAAGAAAGGCATTCCCGCCGGACTGACCTTCTTGCAAGAGCACGGCTTAGCGCCTTAGCGCACCGGTCCCTCGATCATTCGAAGAAGCTAGGGCGAAAGCGTCTCGTCCGCCATAAACTCTCGAAGCTCGCGATAGCTGTCCTGAAGCTTCGTGTAGAGATCGCGTTCACGGTCGGCGGCGCGCTTCTTTTCAAGCGCTTGACTAACCCGGGCTTTGAGGATCGTGGGGACGAACGGTTTCTGAACGTAGTCCTCGGCACCTAGCTCAAGGCAACGCACGACCGCATCCGTCTCGCCTAAACCAGAGATCATGATTACCGGAACGACTTTTAAAGTTTCGTCCGCCTTCATGCGTTGGAGGGTCTCCCAACCGTTGACGCCGGGCATCATAATGTCGAGGAGGACGACTTCGATCGCGCCGTCTTCCGCGATCATACGCAACGCCTCTGCGCCATCCGCCGCCTGGAGCACGGTGTCGCCCCGCTTCTCAAGTGTTCGGGCGAGGACGTCTCGATTGTTCGCGTCGTCGTCGACCACGAGGATGCGTCCTTCGACGCTCTCTTCTAAGGGGGCGAAGGCCGTCAGAAAGTCGAGTTCGTCCTCGACCGCCTCTTCTTTCGGTTCCTCGAACGGTT
>CAXUKB010000147.1:0-10839 GCA_964251345.1 uncultured Fimbriimonas sp.
AAGGTGCGGAAAGGCCGCCCAAGGTCTGGATCAACGCGAGCGCGGTGGGTTACTACGGCTCACGCGGCGCCGAGATCCTTGACGAGAGTTCCTCGCAAGGCACGGATTTCCTTGCCCAGCTCTGCGGCAACTGGGAACAGGTGCTTATGCAGGAGAATCTCCGAAACACCCGCCGCGTCGCGCTCCGGACGGGCATCGTTTTGGGTAAGAACGGAGGCGCGCTGACGCCCCTGCTGAAACTCACAAAGCTCTTCCTCGGCGGTCCGCAAGGCGACGGGCATCAGTGGGTTCCGTGGATCCATGTGGACGACCACACGGCCATGGTTCGATGGCTTATGGAGTGCGAGCTGACCGGGCCGGTCAATGCCGTTGGACCCGCGCCCTGCCTCAACTCGACCTTTATGCAGACCCTGCGATCGGTCGTCGGCCGCCCGCCCGCCCCGCCCACGCCCCGGTTTATGCTCGATCTCGTCGGCAAGATCAAGGGGCCGGATCCCGAGGTGGTGCTCGCCTCGGATCGCGTCGTCCCCAAAGCAGCCCAAGACGCGGGATTCAAATGGAAGCACCCTGCCTTGGAAGAGGCGCTCCGAAGCATCGTGAAGGGGTGACCCTGCACGACTTCTTACGCGAACTCGACGGACGACGCGTTCATTACGACCTCACTCGACACCGAAAAGACACCGTCATGGTGAAGGTCGCGGTGCCGGGTGAGCGTTGGGAAGTGGAGTTTTTCGAAGACGGTAGAGTGGACGTCGAAGTTTTCCGATCCTCGGGCGGAGAGCTCGAAGGATCGGAGGCCATGGGCCGCCTACTCGATGAAAACGTGGACTGAGCACGGCTCGCGAAAGCTCGCTCCGCGAAGTCGTCGATGAGTGCATGCCTCCCCGTGATTTTGGCCAAAAACACGGGGAAATCGAATTCTTAGGCGCCTTTACCTTTGGCGAGGCGGGCGTTCACCGCATTCCAGTCGATCTGCGAAAGCCAGTTGTCGATGTACTTGGCGCGGGCGGTTTGAACATCGAGGAAGTAGGCGTGCTCGTACACGTCCAACGCGAGGATGAGTTCGCAGTTCCACTGCGGGAAGGTGTCCTGGGCATCGCCGGCGAAGTTGAAGACGGTGCCTTCGTCGCGGTCGTAGGCGAGGAAAGCCCAACCTCGGGAGGCGATGCCCGTGGCCTTGATGTCCTTAGCCCAAGCGTCGAAGGAGCCATAGGCGGCATCGATGAGTCCCGCGATCTCGCCCGTCGCGGGGCCGCCCGCGCCGCCGAGGGTGTCGAAGTAGACGTTGTGGTTCTTGTAGCCGCCGAGCGCGAAAGCGTAGTTCACTTTCAGCGCCCGCATTTGGGAGTAGATCTGGTTCGCCTTCGCGGGATCGACCTCCATCTCGGCGAGAGCCTTACGGATCTCGTTGGTCTTGTTCGCATAGCCCTGCCAAAGGGTGAGGTGCGCGCGGTGAGTCGCCTCGCCGATGCCCTTGTCGGAGGCGGCGATGGCCTTCTGGATGTCGTCTTCGGTCGGGACGCGCACAAGCTTGGGTTCCATAGTCTGTTTTTCCCCGTCTTTCGACGGGCCTGCAAGAATACTACGAGGCGGGCGGGGGTAGGCTCGCGCCAGGATGAACGGCTACCTCTTGGCCCTGCGTCACACTCCGACGATCCTCGAACGGATTCTCGACGACGTTCCCGCCGACCGCTACGGTGAGCGGGTCGCGGAGGACCGTTTCACCCTTCTTGAGATGGTCTGCCACCAAGCCGACTTCGAGGACATCTATCTGGAGCGGATGAGGGCGGCGCTTAAGTCCGACGGCATCGAGGTGCCGGATGTCGACGAGGGCGCACGGGCTCTGGAGAAGAAGTACGACGGTCGGGACCTGCGGAAGGAGCTGGAGGTTTTCGCGAATCGACGCCGCGATACGGTCGACTTTTTGGAGTCGCTCTCCGACGAGGACCTCGGCAAATCGTTCACCAAAGAAGGGATGGGGAGAGTGACCATCCGCGAGTACCTCGCGATCCTCTCGGGGCACGACCTCTACCACCTCGAACAAGCCTCGTGGTACTTACGGGGTCACTGACCGAGCGCCATGGCCGGTAGGGATGCGCGAATTGTAGGAGGTTTGCCTTCTATCCCCGCACAAGAGAATAGATTCGGCCGGGTCCTTGGTCAGGAGCCCAAAGTGATGCTCGAGGGGCTTGTCACGATAAGGTCGAGGCCGATCTCGCGAAGGCCGAGCGAGGCGTGCTCAAGATCTAGCCACGGACGACAAGCGCTCGGCAAGGACGTTTCCTGCCGAGCCTTTCGCCCGCAGGCCTTCGGATCGACGTTAGGCCGAGCCAACCGTTCGCCTGGTTCTAGGGAAGAAATCTCTGGCGCAACGCCTTTGTCGGCAAGAGGCACGCTTCGGCGCCCCCAAACCAACGGATGCGATTCTTCGCGATCCATCGGTAAACGCGGTCCCGGAGAAAGCGTGGCACAACGAGTCCCAAGGCGAAAAGACGCCCCAACCCGCCGGCGCGTATCGCGGCCCGAATGGCGGCGGTAGACCGGTCGTATAGGCGGCCGTCCTCCAGAAGCTTCATCGACCAGCCTCCCGAATCGCCTTCGGACGCACCCAGGAGACGCGTGGCGGTTTCGCCCTGAAGGGTCGCGTACCGTAAGCAATGCCTCTTGTCTAAGCGGATCAAGGCTTGTACCGCACGGTCGCACAGCCCGCACTCGCCATCGTAAAACACGATGGGCCCTTCTTGGGAAAGAGTTTTCGCAAGCGCGTCGTCCACGTCTCGTTCTACTCGAATCTTGGTGGGTTCGTGTAACGAATCGCAAGGGCGGCAGGACCCGCAAATTTTCTGGAGTGTCTCCGTGCCCGATCCACGGAAAGATACCGGCACTGCCATGAGCAACCATCGTAAGCGCCTAGGCGAGATGCTAGTCTCGCTTCGTCTAATCTCCTCGGCCCAGTTGGAACGCGCCCTTGCGACCCAGAAGAGCTCGCCCGCTCCCCTCGGCACCATTCTGATCGAGCAGGGCGCACTGACCGAAGAGCTCCTCGTCAACGCGCTGGCCGCCCATCTGGGCGTACGGCCCTGGCGGCTCGAGATGCACCCTGCCGACCGGGCGGCGGTGTCGCGCGTTCCTCGCTCCCTTTGCAAGGCGCACCAGGTGCTGCCCGTCGCCATTCAGGGCGACCTCCTGGTGCTCGCGATGGTCTACCCGCACGACCTCGACGCCATCGACGCCGTGCGCAATGCCACCGGCATGCGCGTGGAGGCCGTGCTCGCCGACGCCAACCGGCTCGACAATGCGATCGAGTCGATGCACGGCGCACGTCAGCGGCGAGAGGGTCAAGACGAGCTTCTCGACGCCGCCCTGAAGGACGTCGCCGACGACAAGCGGGCCCGCGAACGCGATGCGATCACCGAGAACGACACCCGACCCGTCGTCGGACTCGTGAACTCGATTCTCACCGACGCGATCCGCGCCGGAGCCAGCGACATTCACATCGAACCGCGCGCCGAGCGGGTGGACGTGCGCTACCGCATCGACGGCGAGATGCGCGTCGCCCGCACGATCCCTTCCAAGCTTCTCCGCATGCTCGTCGCCCGCATGAAGATCATGGCGGAACTCGACATCGTGGAGTACCGGCTTCCGCAGGACGGCCGCATTTCGGTCAACGTGGACGGGCGAGACGTCGACCTCCGCGTCTCGGTGTTGCCAAACCACCACGGGCAGCGTATCGTTCTGCGAATCCTCGACAAGTCGGCGGCGATGCGCAAGATGAGCAACTTGGGCTTCGACGCTCAGGACCTAGGGCTTTTCAAGGGACTGGTCTCTAAGCCGTACGGCATGTTCCTCGTCACCGGTCCGACCGGATCCGGCAAGACGACGACGCTCTACGCCGCCCTGGGCGAGCTGTGCGGCGAGCACAACAACGTTATGACCTGCGAGGACCCCGTCGAGTACGAGATGGACGGCGTGAACCAGTCGCAGGTGAACGAGAAGGTGGGCCTGACCTTCGCCAAGCAGCTGCGCGCGATTCTCCGGCAAGACCCGGACGTGGTGCTGGTGGGCGAGGTTCGCGACGGCGAGACGGCGGAGACGGCGATCCGCGCCGCGCTGACGGGCCACATGGTGCTCTCGACGCTCCACTGCAACGACGCGCCCTCCTGCGTGCCCCGACTGCTCGACATGGGCATCGATCCCTTCATGCTCTCGACCTCGCTTATCGGCGCGATGTCGCAGCGGCTGGTACGCCAGCTTTGCCCCGCCTGCGCCCGCCCCGGTGCTCCGACTTCGGAGGAGGAGACGATCTTCCGCGCCTACGGCCTTCCCGTTCCTCGTCAGGTGGTGAGGCCCGGCGGATGTCCGGCCTGCGAGGGTGCTGGTTATAAGGGCCGCGCCGCCGTCCACGAGATCTTGCCGGTCGTTCCCGAAGTCCAGGCGCTCATCGCCGAGCGTGCGCCGATGGTCGAGGTCCGCGCCGCGGGCATTCGACACGGCTACCGCCCGATGCAGCGACGGGCGCTCGAAATGGTGGCGGTCGGAAAGACGAGCATGGAAGAAGCGGCCCGCGTCGTCTTCCTCGATGCGGGCTTCGCCCAAGCCGAGAACCCGCCCGTCGCGTTGCGGCTTGCGGCTTAGAACAAGAGACGCGAAGCGTTGGAGTCGCCGGTAGTCGTACCGGCGTCCCCCGACCTCTACATCGCGACGTCGACGTAGGGCGCGAGGCGCCGCAGTTCATCCATCATTGCGGCGAACGCCTCGGGCAGGAGGGCCTGCGAGCCGTCGCTTAGGGCATGTGCCGGGTCGGGATGCATCTCTACCATCACCCCGTCCGCCCCGGCGACCATCGCCGCCTTCGCCATCGCGGTGACGTACCGCGCGACGCCCGTGCCATGAGAGGGATCGACGATCACCGGAAGATGCGTGTTTTCTTTAAGTACGGGGACGACCGCGAGATCGAGGGTGTTGCGGACGTAGGAGCGGTCCAGCGGCACCACGCCGCGCTCGCAAAGGATGACATGCGGGTTGCCCTGACTGAGCACGTACTCGGCGGCGAGCAGGAACTCGTCGACGGGCGCGCTGGGGCCGCGTTTGAGGAACACCGGCCGGCCACTGCGGCCCGCCTCGATCAGCAGAGGATAGTTTTGCATCGACCGCGCGCCGATTTGGAGGATGTCCACGTGCTCGGCAACCGCCCCGACCATGTCGGGACTCATCACCTCGGTGATCGTCGCGAGACCCGTTTCCTCGCCCACCGCCTTGAGGATGCGCAGCCCTTCCAGGTGCAGGCCCTGAAAAGCGTAGGGAGAGGTCCTCGGCTTGAAGGCGCCGCCACGAAGTACCGTCGCTCCCGATGTTTTCACCACATCCGCGGCCGCTCGGAATCCCTCGTAGGACTCGACGGAACAGGGGCCACCCATTACGGTAAACCGTCCCGGTCCGATGGCCACGCCTCGCGCCTCGACAATGGTGCCCTGCGGATGGAACTCCCGCGATGCGAGCTTGTAAGGGTGGCTCGTTTGGGTGACCTTCGCGACCTGCGGCATCGCGCCGATCGCCGCCTCCAGATCCATCCGCTGATCCGGGTTGAGGGACGCCGGAATGCCGACCGCCGTCCGATCTTCGCCGGGAAGCACCAGAGGATCGACGCCCCGCGCGCGAATCGCTTCCGCCACGGCGTCGATCTGGGCCTCCGTCGCACCCAGTTTCATGAGGATGATCATGCCGAGAGGGTACCGGAGTCGCGGAAAAGGGTAGACGGACGTATAGATAAGGGAGCGCGCGGTGAGTTGAGCACAACCTTTCCCGTCGTCATCTCCGATGCAAGGTCAAGAATGAGAAAATGGATCGCGTGGGCTATGTTCGGCCTCGCGGCAGTTGGAATCGTCGCCCAGCCGCTGAGACCGGCGGTGATCGTCGGCGGATCGATGTCGCCGACCTACCGAACGGGTGAGTGGGTCTGGACATCGCCGGTGGATCGGCCGCTTCGACGGGGCGACGTCGTAATTGCCGATACTCCCGTCGGCACGGTGGTCAAACGCGTGGCGTTGATTGCCGGTGACCGGCGGGTCCAGTTCCGGAACCCCGTCGGCTGGGTCGACCTGACGACCCTGTCCGGTCCCTTGAGCACAAAAGGACTTCGTTGGACCCGAACGCTTCCGGTAGCGACGGACACGGTGTTTCTGTTGGGAGACAACGTTGGCACGTCGATCGACTCAAGAACCTACGGCCCCGTTTCCGTCTCGCACATTCGGCGTATCGTCGTCGATCCTCGGGTTCCCGATCCCCGTGCGGGGGTGGAGAGCGCCTTCGCGAAGAAGTGGATCGACGAAGGGCTCCGTCGCATGACCTGAGCTTCGCGCCGTGGGGCAAAGGTCCCGATTGGTGAGGATCGGCGAATCGGGACCTAAGCGCCACGCGTTCCCATCGTACGGATGCTTTTGTTTCGGGGTCTGAATCTCTTTCTCCTCGCAACCGTCGTGGCGGTGGCGGCCCAGCCCATGAGGCCGGTTTTGATTCGCGGAAGTTCGATGTCGCCCACGTACGCGGATGGCAGTCTTCTCTGGACCACCCCGGTGGATCGGCCTCTACAGCCGGGCGACGTGGTGATCGCCGATACGCCCGAAGGGCGCGTGATCAAGAGGGTCGCGTTGCTCCCAGGAGACCGACGCGTTCAGTGGCAAAGCCGTCTTCGCTGGGAAGACCTGACGACGCTGAGTCTTCCACGATCCCGCTTTAGTCAGCGGCGGCTACGGATGCTCACGGTGCCAAGTGGAACCGTCTTCCTGCTTGGCGATAATCTCGACCGGTCGGTCGATTCTCGGAGCTTTGGCCCGATTCCAATTGCCGACATTCACCGGATCGTCATCGATCAGCGGTCGCCGGACGAGCGTTCGGGCATCGAGAGAATCGTCCCCCGTCGATGGCTTACGATGGGTTCGCAAACTCCGACCAACGTTAGGGACAAAAACTTTTGGTTAGCCGACGAACTTATAGCCGACGCCTCGCACGGTGAGCAGACGAACGGGGCTCTCGGGTTCCGGCTCGATGCGGGTGCGGAGCCAGCGGACGTGAACGTCCACGGTGCGAGCCGACACGAAGGCATCGCGCCCCCAAACGCGGTCGAGTAAGGTCTCGCGCGAAAAGACTTGACCCGGGTTTTTCGCGAAGAAGGTCAGCAAGGCGAACTCCTTAGGCGAGAGGGCAAGGGGCTCGCCGCCGAGCGTCGCCTCGTGGCTTCGCGGATCGATGCGCAGATTTCCGCGTTCGATCGTGTCAGGTATCGCTTCTCCCGTCGCACGGCGCAAGATCGCCTTCACGCGAGCGGCGAGCTCGCCAAGGTTACACGGCTTGGCGCGGGGGTCGTCACCACCAAGACCCAGTCCGCGCACCCGGCCCGTCTCGTCGGCGCGGCCCGAGAGGAAGAGGATCGGAATCGAACTGTCCTTCCGGATCGTTCGGCAGAGGTCGAAGCCGCTCCGTCCTGGAAGCATGACATCGAGAATCACGAGGTCGGGACGGACGCGCCGGAAGAGACGTAGTCCTTCCTCCGCCGAGTCGGCGACGAAGGTCGAAAAGCCCTCGCGGCGCATTTTCGTCTCCACCGTCTCCAAAATGGCGGGCTCGTCGTCGACGATCAGCAGCTTCATGGTGCCTCCCCGGAGAGCGTCGTCCGTTTGCGGCAGGGTGCCGTTCACGAAAGAATTAAGAAGGAAGATTGTTAAGGATGCGATAAGGGAGCCGGGAAATTAGTAGCAAAGCATTCGGAACGCCTTTCTACCCTCTCCCGGCCACGATTTCGACGTTCGCTCTCGGCACGGTGACCTCTTCGCCGTCGGCGAGTCGGGCGCGAAGG
The DNA here is from genome assembly GCA_964251345.1 of uncultured Fimbriimonas sp. Classification (GTDB taxonomy): domain Bacteria; phylum Armatimonadota; class Fimbriimonadia; order Fimbriimonadales; family Fimbriimonadaceae; genus Fimbriimonas. The sequence goes on from CAXUKB010000147.1 coordinate 7,853, forward strand.
ACCCGCACTTCGGTGCCCGACTCGAGGGTGACCAAAGTCGAGGGGAGTTCGGTCACCGTGCCGAGCCGCCCGAAGTAGGGCTCGCGGATACACCGGATCGTCGTTCCGACCACCAGCTCGAACGACGCGGCGTCGGGCGCCTTGGCCGCGGATTCCGTGATCGGTACCACGATCTCCGGCCGGATGACGCCCGCGCGGATCTGAGTCGCGCCGTTCAGGCTGGCCGCTTTGCCGTCGAGGCTCTTAAGAAGATCGAACGTCCGGTCGGCCATCGCGAGAAAGCCAAAGCCTTCGGTGATGAGAATCGTGAGCGGAATCGCTTCGTTGCCGGTAATGGCGACCCCGATGTCGTAGCCAAGGTATTTCACGAGGTCGCTGTCGCGCAGACCGCCCGCGATGAGGCCGAGCACGCCGACCTCGGCCGCCCGCACGATCGCCTCGTAGGAGAGTCCCGAACCGCCCACGAGGATCTTTCCTTTGTCCTCGTCTCGGATGTGGTCGTTCCCAAGCGGCACGTCCGGCGAGTTCACCGCCATCCGGATCGTGCCCTGCCGCTCTCCGCCCACGCCGAAGATGCCCTGCACCATCGCGCCGCGCGTCTCCACGACCGCGCCCTCTTCGGGCATGATCTCCGCGACGGTGCCGTCGAGGTACGCGTCGATGTCGATGGGAGTCGAAGGCTCGCGGATGAGCACCGAGCCCGTCACGTCCGAGACCTCCTCGACCGTTCCCGCGAAGTCGCTTACGACCTTCTGCTTGAAGAAGCCGAACAGTCCCTTGGTCTCCGCCAGGAGCTGCTCTCTTTCGACCCGATCGCCTGCCTTGATCGACACCGCGCCCGGCACCTCCATGGGATCGATCCCGAGTCGCTCGCCCATGCGCACCGTTTGCAGGATGCCCGGCAGTTGCGCCCGCGCGACGACCGTGTTCGGCGAGACGCGTTCGCCCGGCACGACGAGCACCTCGCCCTTGATCGGCAGTCGACGGACGCGACGCACGACGATATCGCCGCTGACGGTGAGCCCAGGGGTGTATGCGCTGGCCAAGGTGGCAGGAGGCTACCCGAGAGGGAAAAGAGAAGAAGGCCCAGACAAGGGCCGATGTCCCCCCTTTTCTCGTAGAACGATCCGTGCTTCTTCCCCTTCTCATGCTCGCTCAGGCCCAGACGAAGACCGCTTCGTGCTGCGACCCGATGGCCGCTTTCGTCGCCGACCCCAAGTTCGCCCTCGCCCATGCCGCGCCCGAGCCGCTCGCATGGCAGGCGACGACGGGCAAAGACGTGACGTTCGCGGCGAAGGAGGGCGAACCCGCGCGAGGCTTCTACGTACCCGGCAAGGGAGCGGGGATCGTCATGTGCCCGGAGTACTGGGGTCTGAACGACTACATCAAGCGCGAAGCCGAAAAGCTCCACGCCGAGACCGGCTATGGCGTCCTCGCGGTCGATCTGTACGACGGCAAGATTGCGACCGATGCGCAGACCGCGGGCCAGTACATGAAGGATGCCGATCCCAAGCGCGACACCGCGATCGTGGGCGGCGCGGTGTTCGCCCTCCGGAACGGCGGCCTCGGCGCTCGGTACATGAAGTTGGGCACCATCGGCTGGTGCTTCGGCGGCGGGTGGTCGCTCAACGCGGCGATCGCGGGCGGCTCGGCGGTGAAGGCGGCGGTCGCCTACTACGGCATGCCGCCGAAGGACGTCACTCCGATCAAGGCGCCCGTGCTCTTCGTGTGGGCAACGCAGGATGGCTGGATCAACAAGGACATCGTCGACGGATTTAAGGCCAATATGGCCGCTCAAAAGAAGCCGCTGAAGGTCCTGCCTTACGATGCCGTCCACGCCTTCGCGAACCCCTCGAATCCGAAGTACGACGCGGCCGATGCGCAAGACGCCGGCGCGAAAGCGCTCGCGTTCCTGAAGTCGAAGTTGGGCTGAGAGACTCGGAAGAGCCTGTTTCAGGCGAGGGGCGGGTCGACGCTCACGACGTCCTACCCTGGACGTCGTGAGCGTCGCGGAGGCGCACGGACTAACCCAGGAGTGACATTCCGCTTCGCGAAGCGGAGAATCGCGACACGGTCGCCGCCGACGAACCGGTAGGATGACCGTAGACTCATTCTCGCATGAATTTTGGCGTCGTCCTCCTCGCTGCGGGCGGTTCGTCCCGCCTCGGACGACCCAAACAGCTTCTTCCGTACCTTGGCCGCACCCTTGTGGAGCACGCGGCGAGAACGGCGCTCGCTTCGGGTGCCTCAGAGGTCGTCGTGGTCGTGGGAGCGGAGTCGGCGGCGGTGCGGGAAGCCCTGCGTGGACTCGCGGTCCGAATCGTCCAGAACGACGATTGGGCCGAGGGGATGGGCGGTTCGATCGCCTCGGGCGTTGCCGCCTTAGGGGAAGGTGTCGAGACGGCGGTGGTGGCACTCGCCGACCAACCGCGGATCACGCCCGATCACCTTCGGACCCTTGCCCAGAAAGTGGCTCAGTCGGGGAAGCCAATCGTCGCGTCCTCTTACGACGGCGTGCTGGGCGCGCCTTGCGCGTTCTCCCGATCGGAGTTCCCGCGTCTGCGCTCGCTTACGGGCGACGTCGGTGCGCGTCACCTCATCCGAAGCGGCGAGGAGCCCGTCGAGGCCGTCATTTTCACCGGAGCCAACGTCGATGTGGACACTCCCGAGGACGTCAGGGCGCTTTTGCCCCAGTCGGATGCGGGCGTGCCGCCCGACGCTCATCATGAGCCTGACGACGCTCGGGCGCCTCCGAGGGAAGGTTCGATCCCGTAGTCGTCGGCACGTTGCGCCGGCGTTCGTCCTTCGCCGGCGTAAACCGCCCGGCGTCTCGCTCCCGTCGCATTTCTCATGAATCGTCGATCAGCCTTCACCCTCATCGAACTCCTCGTCGTCATCGCGATCATCGCGATCCTTGCCGCCATTCTGTTCCCGGTTTTCGCTCAGGCGAAGGAGGCCGCGAAGAAGACGCAGTGTCTTAGTAACAT
>CAXUKB010000148.1:0-3545 GCA_964251345.1 uncultured Fimbriimonas sp.
TTCTACGACACCGTGTACGCCGAGCGTTTGATGGGGCTTCCCGCCGAGAATCCGAAGGGCTATGCCGAGACCGCCCTCTGGCGCGGTGCAGCCCACCTGCACGGCCGGCTCCTGATGATGTACGGGACGCACGACGACAACGTCCACCCGATCAACGAGGAGAAATTCCTCGACGCTTTGATCGGGGCGGGGAAGACCGCCGAGGTGATGGTCTTTCCGAACCGGAAGCACGATCTCGGCGACCCCGCCGCCTACGCGACGGTGTACCGGACGATGCTCGACTTCTTCAAACGAAGTTTATGAAACCGCCTCCCCTCCGGGGGAGAGGGGCAGGGGCGAGGGGTCCTTAAGAGTCGCAATCCGAAGATTAACGGCCTCGATCCAGAGCATTGTTACCGAAGCTGAGCCAAGGAGATCCTCACCCGGTAAACCGTCGGCGACCAATTACTTCAGTCCCGTCATCGCGATGCCTTCCGTGATGTTCTTCTGGAAAATCAGGAACGCGACCAGCATGGGCACGGAGGCAAGGACGGCGGCGGCCATGGTCATTGCGTACTGGGTGACGTATTGGCCCTGAAAGATCGCGAGTCCTACCGGTAAGGTGCGCATCGAGAGATCGTTCGTGACGATCAGCGGCCAGGCGAAGTCGTTCCAAAAGCCGATGAAGGTAAAGATCGCGAGGGTGCCCAGGGCCGGCTTGCACAGCGGAAGCATGATCCGCCAGAACACCTTCCAGTGCGTCGCTCCGTCGAGGAACGCCGCCTCCTCAAGCTCCATGGGGATGCCGAGGAAGAACTGCCGAAGCAGGAACACGCCGAAGGCGCTCGCGGCGCCCGGCAGGATCAGGGCGGGGTAGCGGTCGAACAGCCCGAGCTTCGTCACGATCACGAACACGGGGATGAGCGTGACCGGTGCGGGGATCATCAGCGTGCTCAGCACGATGCGGAACAGAGTTTCGCGCCCACGGAATCGAAGGCGAGAAAGCGCATAGGCGGCCATGCTCGTCACGAGCAACGCGAGCAGCGTTCCGGAAAGCGAGATGAACACGGAGTTGGCGAACCAACGGAGGACGGGGAAGTCGTTGACCGAGGTGAACAGCTTGTGGTAGCTCTCCGACGTCGGATGTTCGGGGATCCAATGGATCGTCTCCGAGACGGTCTCTCCTTCGGGCTTGAGGGAGGTAGAAACCATCCAGGCCACCGGCGCGACCATGCCGGCCGCGAACAGCAGGAGCACGGCGTGCCAGAAGACGCGCTTAAAGCGGCCCCAAACGACGGAAGGCGGAAGGGCGGAGTTCACCATCGAACTTCCCGACGATACCCATTCTATGCCGAACTTGGAATACAGTAGAGGCATGAGAAGCCGCGCGACGTCGCTCGCCTTCGCCCTCCTCCTCGTCGCGGGCTGCAAGGACACCAGCCAGATCGATCCGAACACCCCGTTGCGATTCTGGAACGGCTTCTCCGGTCCGGACGGCGCGACGATGAAGCGGATCGTCGAGGGTTACAACGGGGAGCACCCGGAAGCGCCGTTCGACATGCAGATCATTCCTTGGGGAACCTATTACGACAAGGTCACCCTTGGGATGGCTTTTGGGGGCTCGCCCGACGTGTTCGTCATGCAGGTCAGCCGTCTGCCCCAGTACGCCGACGCGGGCGCCCTCCAGGAGATCGGCCCGATGGTCGCGGCGAGCGGCCTCGGCCCGAAGGACTACGTCAAGGTCCCTTACGAGGCGGGGTTTTGGAAGGGCAAGCAGTACGGCTTGCCGCTCGACTGCTGGCCCCTCACGCTGTACTACAACAAACGGCTGTTTCGCGAGGCGGGCATCGCGAATCCTCCCACCGACCTGAAGGAGTTTCTGCGGGACGCCAAGCGGCTGACGAAGCGGGACGCGAGCGGAAAGACGACGCAGTGGGGCTTCGCCCTCGCCGAAATCCACGACAACGTCACCGCGATCATGGATCAGTACGGCGCGAACGTGGTCGATCCCGAGGGTAAGGAGGCGACCCTCGCCAGCCCGCAGGCCATCGAGGCCCTGGACCAAATTCGCTCCTTCTACACCACGGAGGGGATCGCTCCCAGCCCCGAAGGGGCGAACGCGTGGGACACCTTTAAGATCGGAAAGGCCGCGATGGTGATGCAGGGCATCTACATGATCGCGGACCTGCAGGCTCAAAAAGACTTCGAATTCGGTGCCGCGCCCGTGCCGAAGTTCGGTCCCAAACGCGTGACCTGGGGCGGATCACACATGCTCTGTATGCCCGCGGGGCTTCCGGAGGATCGGCGACGCAAGGCCTGGGCTTTCATTAAGTACCTTACCGACCATTCGCTTCAGTGGGCCGCCGCAGGGCAGTGTCCCGTGCGACTGAGCGCGCTAAACGATCCAAAGTTTCGGGCGCTCGACGGCCAATACCAGGCTTCTCGCCAGCTCGACTACGTGCAGTACGAGCCGCAGAGCCCCGTCATCGGGCAGGTCGGCGGCTTCGCCGATGCCTCTTGGGAGGCGATCCTCATGAACGGCGAGCCCGCGCAGCCCGTTTTAGACACGGCCGCGAAGCGCATCGACGCCGTACTGGAGCGCCGTTGAGGCGGCGCGACGGTCTTGCCGCCCTGGGTTTTCTTTTGCCCTACGGCGTGCTCTTCGCGACCTTTCTCCTGGTCCCGCTCGTCTACGGCTTCTGGATTTCGCTCCACAAGTGGCAGCTTCTGGGTCACTCCGCGCCGTTCGTCGGGGCGGGCAACTACGCCGACGTCCTGAAGGACGACCTGTTTCGGGTCTCGGTCGTCCGTACGGCCTTGTTCGTACTGATGACCGTGCCCGTGGGCAATGCCCTTTCGCTCGCGCTTGCCAGCGGCCTGAATCAAAACTACCGGTCGACGAGTCTGCTCAAGGTCGTCTTCTACATGCCCGTGGTGCTCTCGGTGTCGGTCGTCGCGCTGCTCTGGCGCTGGATGTACGACACGAGCAGCGGCCTGATCAATCGCACGCTCGAGCCCCACGTCTATCCGTTGCTTCACCTCCAGCCGATCCCGTGGCTTGCCAACGCAAAGTGGGCGATGCCGAGCTTCGCCCTCATGTCGATCTGGTGGGGCATCGGCGGCAACATGCTCGTGTACCTTGCCGCGCTCAAGGGAGTGCCCAAGGAGCTCAACGAAGCGGCCGCCCTCGATGGGTCGGAGGGACTCCACCGCTTCCGCCAGATCACCTTGCCCGTCATTCGCCCGGCGCTGGCGTTCGGACTCGTAATGTCGGTGATCGGTGCGTCGCAGGTGTTTGGCCAGATCTATATCATCACGAACGGCGGCGGGGGGCCGGCCTACTCGACGCTGTCCGTGATCCTCTACATGTATCAGCAAGGCTTCAGCAACTATCAGCTCGGCTATGCGTCGGCGGTCGCCTACACCCTCTTTGCGATGATTCTCGTCGTCACGTTTGCGTTGCTCAAGGCTCTCCGGGCCGACCAGATGGCCTGAGTAACGCCTCTCGTCGGTCTCACTCCGCCGCCGCTAAATCGGAATCAGACGACGAAAACCGTGCGCGAGCA
>CAXUKB010000148.1:3555-10723 GCA_964251345.1 uncultured Fimbriimonas sp.
AGGAGGAAGAGTCCGTTACGCGGCAACTGCGTCAGGCCCGGCGCGCCGGGCCTGACGCCCGCCGCCAGTTTTCGTAGATACGCCGGTCCGCGAGTCGGCTCCCAAAGGGCGGCGACCCACTCGTCGGGCGGGGGATCGACGATCCCCACGATCCCGCCGACGATCGCCGCCACCGTGTCTGCGTCGCCACCTTGCGCGATCGCTTCCACGACGGCGGTCCGAAAGTCGCGGGGATGGCGAAGCCAGCACCCCAACGCGGCGGGCACGCTTTGCAGCACGAAACCGGTCGGTCCGTTCTCCGACGAGAAGTCCAGCGGCCAATCGGGCGCGATCTCGGCGGCAAGGGCGGGGAAGCGGGACTCGTCGCCCCGCGCCGCGCAGCTTGCGGCCAGGGCGACGAGCCGCGCACCGACGACTGCGCGTTCGTCGGTGTGCGTGATCCGCGCCACCTGAACGACCGCTTCTTCTCGACGTGTAGGATCGTTCGCATAGAACGCGCCCACCGCCGCCGCGCGCATCGCCGCGCCGTTGCCGGCGGACGGCACGCCGCTGGGATCGATCCGGAAGAGCAGGCGCAGGCAAGCGCGAAGGGTCGCGAGTCCCATCCCGGCGGGCAGGAGCATGAACCACCGCCGAAGTCGGCGTGAGAGCTCCCCCTGCAGATCGCCTCCGGAGAGGAGCGCTTCGGCGGTCATCAGGGCATGTTCGCCGTCGTCGCTGACCATCATTCGTCCGAAAAGCAGCCGCGGCCGGATGGGACTTCGAAAAAGGCGGGTGGCGCGCCTGGGCTTTAGACCCTCGTAAGGAAGGCCCAGCGCGTCGCCCACCATCGCGCCGAGGACGGACGCGACGAGCCGATCGGGCGGTTCCATGGTCGGAAAGACGCGAACCCTTGGCGGGACCGTTCGGTCTCGTCCGCTTGAAGAGGCGTTTTGGTGAAACCCAACGGAGAGAGGGATCGTGATGCCTTTCTGAACCTCAGCCTTCAGGCAAAAGACGCCCCTTCGATTCGCAACCACGATCTACTTTTGGCTCAATTTAAGCAAGGGGCACCTCGGAAGGACACTTTCTCGGGCTTAGAAGTCAAAAGGGGGTACGTATTCCGCCATCGACGCCGACATAAACCGCAGGAAGCGGAAGTTTCAGAGCAAAGGACCATGTTCAACGCGTCTCCCAAGAAGGAAGTCCCTCGACCTCGGCTTGCCTCGGCGGCTCCGGTGCATCCGCAAGAGTTCGACCGCCTCGTCTCCGTCTGCGGTCTTGCGGTTTGCGATCGCGGCTTCGATCCCACGCTCGACGGCATCGCCCAGCAGGCGGCGGATCTCTGCGGGCTCGACTTTGGACTCGTCACCCTCATTCGAGAAGAAGATCAGATCTTCCTTGGACGCGCGGGGATCGACGGCCACAGCACCGTCCGCGATGAGGCGATCTGCGCCCACACGATCCTTGCCGACGAGACGTTCGTCGTCGAAGATATTCAGTCGGATCCTCGCTTTGCCGGACTTCCGATCGCCACGCAACCGCCCTTCGTCCGTTGCTATGCCGGCGCGCCGATCCGCGATCGCAACGGCCTACCGCTTGGCAGCCTATGCACACTCGGCTTGGAGCCGTGCGTCCCCGACTCGCGACGTCTCTTCGCCCTGGCACGTCTCGCCGCAATGGCGGGGGTCGTACTGGAAACGCGACGCTTCGCCGTGGAGCTGCTGGGACCCCTGCCGAGGCCCGGAGCGACCGACGCCGCCTTGACGCGGCTCGACCGAATTCTCGCGCCTCTGCTCGACGGTTCCAACGGCTTTCGATCGACCGGCCTCTAGGGCGCCGCTCTACGGGGAGGATCGCCGGGGCGACGGAGGGAGGGCTTTCGGTACCCTCCATCCACCCACCGATGGACGACTTCCCCCTCGACCGTACCGAGCTGACCGGCAGCCTCCTGAGCTTGGAATTCGGACCGGGGGGGCGGATCCAGCAGCTCTGGGCCGCAGATCCCACAACGCCCGAAGAGGGGGAGGAATTTCAGTTCTGCTTGCCGCCGCTGGCGATGGGCGAGGAGACCAGCGAGGACTACCTGCCGGGAACGATCCTCCTGGGCGCGCGCACCGGGCCGGATGAACCCTGGGTGGTGTCGCGCAACAGCGAGGCGCGTCCACTCGACGATGGAGAGACGAACGGGGCGCTCGTGGGCTTCGAGTACAGCTTCGGGTTTCTGGAAGAGCTTGGGGCGATCGGCCGCTTTACGGAGATTCCCGGTCCCATCCCGCAGATCGGATGGGACATCGACGTCACCAATCGCTCGCGGCAAAGCGTCGAGATCGGCGAACTCGCGTTCCCGATGGCGCTGAACAATCTCTACGAGGGGTTTCCGCGCACCGATCAGGGCGCGCGCGCGCTTTTTGGGGACCGGCTTTACCTTCACCTCGCCATCGGAGGGGCGGCGTCTCATCTGTTCGCCCAGCGCATGAACGGCCGTCCTCCCGGACTGCTCATCACGCCCGGAGAGGACACGAGTTGGGAGTTTGCGTGCCACGTGCCGGCATCGCTCAACACCCCCTACCGCTGGGAAGGGATTCCCGTCGTCTACGTCCATTCTCAAGCGACCATCGAGCGCGAAGGCTGGCCCGAGTGGTTCTCGGGCCACACCAGCCTCGTGTTGGAGCCCGGCGAGGAGCGGTCGTACCATCTGCGACTGATGAGCGCGGACCGCTATCGCGGCGATGGCGTTCACGCGGCCCTCGCCGCGACGGGACGTCCGACGATGCGGCTGTTCCCGGCGGCGGTCGCTCCGGCCGAAGTGGGAATCGCGGTGGAGGTGGCCGGCTGCACGCCCGCAACGTTCCAGACCGACGTCGAAGCGGAGCTCGAGACGGACTCCGACGAAGATGGCGGCTTCTGTCTGGTTCGCCCCGCTCAGCCCGGTCCAGTCGTTTTGCGCCTCGAGGACACCGAAGGCCGTGAGAGCGAGGCCTATCTCCTGCTGACGGAGCCGATTGAAGACCTCATTAAGGCGCGAGCGGCTTGGATCGCCGCCAATCAGGTGGTCGTAAGCGGTCCGCTTGCGGGCGCGTTGGCGCCGAACAACTTGGTGGATGGTGGTCCGGTAAGCGACGTCGAGGCGACGATGACGCCGTTCTTCATCGAGTCGGGCCTCGCTGAGGCGTTGTTTCTCGCGGAGAAAAACGTTCTCTATCCCGTCGAGTCCGAAATCGCGGTGCTCGACCGCTATCTCTCCGACTTTCTCGAGCAGAAGGTGCTCAATCCCGGGGACGATTCGCTCGGGTCGCTGCTGCCTAACCCCGACGCGGTCGCGGTGGGGCACGGAAGGGCGCCGCTGTACATGCTTGGCGTCGCGATCTACGCCGCGATGGCCCGGGTCGCGAGTGGCTACGGCGCGCGGCGCGTCGCCGACGACTACCGCGACACCGCGGTTCGGCTTTCCATGAGCATCGAGAGGCACACGGAGCCCATGAGCGCCACGGCGCTACCCTTGATGGAGGAGGTGCGCAGCGCAAGGCTCGAGTGGCGATTAGACGCGCAGCGGCGAAACGAGACGTCGCCGCCGCCGCGATCCATCGGCTTTTCTCGCCTTTCCAACGCACGCATTCTCGACTATGCCGGACGTCGTCACCCTTTCTGGACGGAAAACGGCTGGTCGGCCGCAGGCTTCGCCGAGGCCGCCGTCTTAGCGGACGAGCGGGAAGGACTGGCCGCCGCCGAAGCGCGCGCTTCGACGCCCGTGCGCAAAGAACGGGCCCTCCGCTATCTCAGCGCCGCGCGGAGCCTCTCCCCCTGCTGGTGGTGGTACGCGAGCGATAAGCGTTTCGGAGAGGAATACGATGGAACGCCGAACCCGGCGATGCCCGACAAAGGAGAGCTTTGCCTCGGATCGAGCACGGTGGCCAACAGTCGCCGTCTCCTTGCGGAGCTTGAGCGCGACGGTCCTCAGATGGACGAGGCGCGGCTAAGGATGGGGTACTGTCCGGATCCTGCAGCACGGATGCACGGCGTCGCTTGGACGAGCGGCGACGTAGGGCTGGGGCTATTCCACTATCTTCGAGGCGCGGCGTCGTACGTGTTGCCCTCGCGGACGCAAGGCGTGGTGACCTTTGGGTGCGCTTTCGAGGTCGAGGGCGATGGCCGAGAGGAGACGTTCACCGTGCGGCCTTGGGACGGTGTGGGGCGAAGAATCGTCGTGCGTCACGTGGGTCTCGACGTCCAGTGCGAAGGCGCGAGGATCGAGGAGCTTCGGGTGAAGGCCACCAAAAGGGAGGCAACCTTGTCGCTTCGGAACTCGTCCGACAAACCGCTTCCGGCCTGGTTGGAGGTGAGGGGTCTTTGGGGCTCACACTTCCGAGTGGACGGGCAGCCGGTCGAGGCGAAGCTCGGCGTCCTGAGGACGTCGGTTTCTCTCGAAGCGCAGGAGGTCCGGACGGTTCGGATCGAGGTCATGGAATGAGAGAGGATTTAGAGCGATGATGGTTCCGACTTGGTGGCTGGTGCTCTCGGGCCTGTTTTTCTTCATGAATATCGTGCTGTTCGCAGCACTGGCGTTCGCGGCGATCAAGCTCGTCGGGGTGGCGCAGAACGTGCTTCCGCGGGTGGTCGCGATCGAAAAGCAAGTGTCGGATCTGGTGAAGAAGGTCCAGGAACTCACGACGAACATCCAGCAGACGGTGGGCGAACTGAGCGGCAAGGCGAAAGGCGTGGTCGGGTCGGCCGAAGGCGTGGCGCAGAGCGCGAGCCGCCAGTTCGAGCGTTACTCGCCGTTTGTGATCGGCTCTCTCACGGCGATTCGGCTGGTCGCCGCGTTGAACGGAGTGCGTCAAGGAAAGTCGCTTGCGAAGTCGACCTCAAAGAAGGGCGTTTTCAAAAAGCAGCCGAAGACGCTGATCGGGAAGGTCATTCAGTTCGTTCGACGCTAACCCGAGTCTTCTTTTGATCGGACCTTAGTTGCCGCCTCGTAAGTTCTAAGGCTCGATTCCGCCTTCTCGCGCCAAACGTCCGGCGTCCTCGCGGTCGTTGGCCTGAAGCTTCTTCAAGATGGCGCCAACGTGGCTCTTCACCGTCTTTTCGCTAAGGGAAAGCTTGTCGGCGATTTGAGCGTTGCGGAGCCCGGCGGCGAGGCATTCGAGAACTTCAACCTCTCGGCGGCTTAGTTCGGCGAAACGACGGCGATTCGCAAGTCCCGTGCGCGAGACCCGGGCGAACTCTCCCATGACCCGGGCGACGAGGGCGGGACTGAGAAACCCTTCGCCCGCATACGCCATGCGAACCGCGGCCACGATCTCTTCTAAGCCAGCGTCTTTGAGGAGGTAGCCGATCGCTCCGGCCTTGATCGCGCCGAACACGCGTTCGTCGTCGCCAAACTTGGTCAGGACGACGACGGTGGCATCGGGGAGGATCCGCAGAACGTTCCGGATCAGCCCAATGCCATCGAGGCGCGGCATTTCTAGGTCGGTCAGGACCACGTCGGGTCGTAGGACGCCCGCGCTTTGTAGCGCGGCCTCCCCGTCGCCCGCGTCGGCCACGACGTCGAAGCCCGGTTCGAGGCGAAGAAGCTCGACGAGAGCGCGACGAAGCCGCGCATCGTCCTCCGCGACCAGAATGTGTACCCGATCCATCGGCGGATTATGGGCTCAGTCGGGGAACTTGACGTAGAACGTCGCGCCCGCTCCTGGGCTGCCCTTGGCACTCACTTCACCGCCGTGGCGCCGAACGATTCTCTCGACCGTAGCAAGCCCAATGCCATGCCCTGGGAACTCGCGCGGAGAGTGAAGCCTTTCGAAAGGCTGAAAGAGCTTGTTGGCGTACGCCATGTCGAAGCCGGCGCCATTGTCTCGGACAAAGATCGAGCCGTCTTCCGCGCGCCCAACGGCGATCGCGGGATCTTCGGTTCGGGACGAGAACTTGACGGCGTTGCTCAGCAGATTGTCGAACAGCACCGCCAGCATTCGGGCATCCGCGTGAGTGCGAAGTCCCGGTTGAACCTCCACACGGATTCGGCGGTTGCGGTCGAGATCATGAAGCTGGTCCTCGACCATCGCGGTGACGTCGACGTCGGTCGGTACGATCTCGCGTCGGGTGAGTCGGGAAAGCGTGAGCAAGGCGGTAATCAGCTCGTCCATCCGCTTTGTGGCGGCGAGGATGCGCTCCAGATAATCCTTGGCTTGGTCGTCGAGGCGGTCGCCGTAGTCCTCCTTAAGCACCCGGCCAAATCCATCCAGAGACCTTAACGGCGTTCGCAGGTCGTGCGAAACGCTGTAGCAGAACGACTCCAATTCGCGGTTACTCGCCTCGAGATCGCGGGTCCGCTCCTCGACGCGACGCTCGAGATCCTCATAGAGCCGAGCGTTATCCAAGGCGAGAGCGACCCGTCCGGCGATTGCCTCGCCCAGCGACGCGGCTTCGGCGGAAAAGCCCGCTTTTCCTGCGGGGCGTACCAGCGTCATAGCGCCCAAGGCACGGTCGCCGAGTCGAAACGGAACGATCAGTACCGGGCCTACCTGCATCGCCTCGATCAGCGCTCGGTGCCGATCGTCCACCGACTCGTACTGAGCGGCACGCTGCGGCCGCCCGGTCGCCAGTGCGCGACGAAACAGAGGGTCGGCCTCGGCGCGTGGATACTCGCGCTCGAGCGCTTCGACGGCCTCGGTTTGGCCCGTACGCGTGCTCAGGGTCCGAAGCTTCCCGGACTCCTCGTAGACGTCCATTCGGCACACTGCGTCGAACGTCTCGGCCGTGGCGGCGGCGATCGTCCGTATCGCCTCTTCGCCAAAGTCGGTGCTTCCCGTCGCGAGGCGTCCGACCTCGGCAAGCAGGGTTTGCTCGATCTCGCGCCTTTCCGACTCCTCGCGTGCTCGTCCAAGATTAGTGGCGAGAAGGAACAGGAGAAGCGACACCGCGGTGCCCAAAGGGAGAATCCAGGGGCGAATCATTCCCGGAAAGCCGAAATCCGGAGAGACCACGAGCTCGGCCCGCAAGCGCCTCGACACGCTCGGCAGATCCATGGCGAAAGACATGTGATCGGCTACGGAATCGTAAAGCGGCCGCCGGTAAACGAGGTCCGACGCTCCCCCTTTATCGGACCAAATGGAGAGGCCGACGTGATCGGCGGCGGCCGTCGCAAAGAGTGATCCGAGCAGTTCGTCGGCATGAATTCCCGAGTAGACGAAGC
>CAXUKB010000149.1:0-10704 GCA_964251345.1 uncultured Fimbriimonas sp.
GGCGACCGCCGTCTGCCACGCGGGGGAAGGCACGCACCCGGCCCTGTTCGCCGTCGACGCCGACCGGTTCCTAGAGCACGCCGCCCTGCGGGAGGAGACCTTCGGCCCGGCGGCCGTCGCCGTCCGGTGCGCCGACCCCGAGGAGATGAAGGCGGTCGCCCAAGTCTTGGAAGGGCAGCTCACCGCGACCGTTCAGTTCGCCCTTTCGGACACGGAATCGGTCCGAGATCTTTTGCCGCCTCTCGTCCGCATGGCAGGTCGGATGGTGGCGAACGGCTTCCCCACCGGCGTGGAGGTCAACGCCGCGATGCAGCACGGCGGCCCCTATCCCGCGACCACCGACTCCCGCTCGACGAGCGTCGGCACCGCCGCGATCGAGCGATTCCTCCGTCCCGTCGCGTTCCAAGACTTCCCGCCGGAGTTGCTTCCGACCGAGCTTCGGTAGCCACTCTCGCTTTACGGACGCAGAGAACGCGGCGAGAAAAGGAGGATCGGGGAGGTTTGCGAAAACCTCTCCGATCCCCGGCCCCCTATCCAGGGCAGCTAACGAAGGAACTCGATCCAGTTGATCGTCTGGCCTTTCGCGCTCAAGCCCAGGCGCAAGGCCTGGGGGCCGCTGGGGAGCCGCAACGTGGTCGAGACGCTTCGCCATCCGTTACCGGCGGGCACGTCCACGCTGCCAAGCACCGCCGAGTCCTTCGTCACCGAGAGTCGCCCCGCCGGGCCGGAGACGCGAAAACGCAGGGTATAGAGCCCCGGTGAGTCGACCTGAATCTGGTAGTCCAGCGTCGCGTCGGGCGCTTGGGCGGTCATCTGCGCGAGGCCGTCCTCGTCGCTCGTGGGAAAAATCTCCGCGCCGGTCATCGCCGTGTACCGCTCGGCCTGAAGTCGTCCGGGAAGACGATAGTACAGGTCGGCGTCGTGGACCGGCATCGCGACGTACGCCTCACCGAGCGGGGTGAGATGGCCGGGGGTGGCCTGCAGCAGCGAGATCGCGGCGTTGTGGTCGGTCGAACGCTCCTTAAACCACGCGTAGCCCTCCACGTCCGGAGAGCGCTCGAAAAGATCGGTCGCCTGGATTAGGTAGCTCAACCCCTCCTTCGCGTTCGCGACGTGGCTGTACCCGGTGACCCAGATCGGGCGCTTCGATTCCTTACGCATCGCTTCTAGGGCCAAACGAGTCTCGCCGATGTTGCCGTAGGTGTGCAGCCCGACCGCCGGAATCGCCGTCGCGCCGAAGGCGTCGGTCGCCCTCAGGAACGGCGTCATGGCGGTGTAGGTGGTCGACCGCTTGTCGGTGGGATCGACGGCGGTGATGCTCGCCTCCTTCGCCGAGACGGCCGCCAGTTGGGGACCGACCACCGGCACGCCGTGACGGTCGGCGATCGACTTCACCCGCGCGAGAAAGTCGGCGCTCTGCTGCGGCGGGATAAAGGCCTGCCCCCGTACGTTTGGTTCGTTCAGGGCGAGAACCCGTCGGGGGTGGTGATCCGCGAGGTACGCGTCGAGTCCCGTCAGGTCTTCGGGCCGGTCGCCCCAGGCCATGGGGACGAACTCCATCGAGACGCCGGGCGGCGGAACGTCCCGCGTGGTGGTGTCCCAGTCGTACCACCACGACACGCCCGGCGCGAGCGCCACGAAGTCCGCCTCCTCCAGCCGGTTCGCCCCCACGCCCCGCTTGCGACTCTGAACGGGCGCGTCGCAGGCGACCACGCGGATCGCGTCCGACTGGCGGAGCAGGGCGAGAGCGAGGAGGGAGGTCACGATGCCTGAAGGCTACCGACTCTGACGGCTACTTGCCACCAGCGGCATTTCTCGCGGCCTGAGCCTCTGGGGACATATGAGCGGCGCCGCTCATGTTGTCCGAGGCAGGCGCGGCCTTTGCGGTTCCGGCCGCCTCAGGGACGCTAGACCCGCAACCCGCCAGCATCAGCCCCGCAAGCAGGGCAAAAACCGAGATGATTAAATTCGTTTTCATAGTCGTTGAAGACGGCGAGGGGCCTTCATAGATCCCTCGCCAGGCGCAGGATTAGTTCTCGTATTGACCGCAGCCGGTCGAGGCCTTGAAGCTGCCTGCGTCGTACGGGTACCAGGAAGGGAAACCATTTCCGGCGGCGAACAGATACTTGCACCAGCCTGTCACGCCGCCCAGTTGACCGATCTTAGTGCCCTTCGCATGACCATCGGCAAACACGAAATTGCTCACGCCGTCGTGATTAGCCGCCGTTCCACCGTGGCGGAACCGGGGCATGGTCGCAGCCCAAGGATAGGCATTGCCCTGATTGTCGCTGTCTTGATCCGCTCGCTTTGCCGAACTCAGATCGAAGTTATTGTTGGCCCATCCCCACTCCACAGACTCGAACTGCGCCTCCGCGAAGTCCAATTGATCTGTTCCAGTCCCCTTCGCACTGCCATCGTAGCCTTTCTCTGCAATGAGCACCTTCGACGCGGGAGCACTCAGCGAAGTCTGACTAAGCGAGTAGTAGGGGCTTCCAAAATCTGAGTTACCCGTCGGGTCACCCGCAATGTGCATGTTAATACCGTACTGGCGCGAGACCTTCTGGTTCGGATAATCCGGGCAGTTCCAAACACCTCCGACCATCTCGTTGTTGCCGAGGGTCGCGCCAGCCTTCACTTGACCGTTCTTAACATAAGGGTTAACGACGTTCTGCCAAGGCACGGCAAATCCATTGGGATCCTCAGCAGTACTAGGCGCTCGCTGAACAAGGGGATAGGCGTCGTCGGAGTCGTTGCCATACATGATCACCGCGAGGCCAATGTTCTTCTGATTGCTGAGACACTGGGTCTTCTTAGCGGCCTCTTTCGCCTGGGCGAACACGGGGAAAAGGATGGCGGCGAGGATCGCGATGATCGCGATCACGACGAGGAGCTCGATAAGCGTAAATGCTTTGTTCTTCATTGGATGTTGTCCTGCTTTGGACGGTCGGTCGATTCACGGATGACGAGGTGCCCGGAGAAAGTCATTCCACGGACGGGCTGAAGATTGTCCAGGGTGCCCAGGATCGCCTCGGCGGCGGCGACGGCCACCCGCTCGACGGGCTGAGCGTAGGTGGTCAGCGGGGGCAGAAGATCGGCGGAACTCGACGCATCGTCGAAGCCGACGATGCTCAGGTCGCTCGGCACATGGAGACCGGCCACGCGGGCGGCGCGCATCGCGCCCGCGGCCATCTCGTCGTTCGCGCACAGCAGAGCGGTGGGTCGCTCGCCGCGGGAGAAGAGTTCGTGCAGGGCGGCGCATCCCGAGTCGATCGTGTAGTCGCCCTGCGCCACGAGGGGCTCGCCGTCCTCCCATGCGCGGAGAAACGCCTGAAGGCGTTCGCGCCCCGAGTGCAGCGTCTGGGGTCCGGCGACGTAGGCGATCCGCCGGTGGCCCAACGACCGGAGATGTTCGAGACCGAGACGCGTCCCTTCGGCGTCGTCGACGTCGAAGCTCGCGGCGTGGCCACCGGGAACGCCGTCGATCACCACGAAGGGAAAGCCCGCCGCGTCGAGCGTCTCCACGAGGCGCGAATCGAGGCGGGGCGCGACGACGATCGCCCCGTCGATCCGGCCGTTGACAACGCCCTGCAGGATGCCTTCCGCGTCGGACTGATCGCACCGCGTGAGGATCAGGAGATCGTGATGCTCCGCCGCGAGCACGTTCGCAACGGCGTTCAGCACACGCTGGAGGTAGGGCCCGAGAAGAATGTCCTGCCCCGCTTGGGTCGGGATGATGCCGATGGTGCGGGTCCGGCCGCCTTGGAGCGTTTTGGCGACCCAGTTCGGCCGATAACCCAGGCGGCGAGCGGAGGCGTGGATCGCTTCTCGCGTCCGATCGGCCACCGAAGTGCCGGAACGCGCGCCGTTCAGAACGACCGAAACCGTGCCCGTTGACACGCCAACGTCCTGCGCAATGTCGCGCAAGGTGGCCCGCTTCGTTACGGTCCGCTCCTCCACGCTTCTAATATAGCACGGACAAACGTTTATCCGAAACGTTTGTCCTGAATTTTTCCTGACCGTTTCGCCCTTTCGGCTATCGTAGGGAAATGCGGATCGCCGTCGTGGGCCTACGCTTCGGCGCGGAGTTCGTCCCGATCTACCGCGCGCATCCGGACGTCGAGGAGGTGGTCGGCTGCGACCCCAGTCCCGAGGCGCGGGCTCGCTTTGGTCCTGGACGCGTCTTCGAGTCGTTCGAGGCGGTCTTGGACGATCCGACGATCGACGCCGTCCATCTCTGCACGCCGGTGCGGTTCCACGTTCCGCAGACCTTGTCCGCCCTGGCGGCGGGCAAGCACGTGGCCTGCGCCGTTCCAATGGCGACGAGCCTCGACGATCTGCGAAGGGTGGTCGAGGCGCAGCGCGCGTGCGGGCGGACCACCATGATGATGGAGACTGCGGTCTACACCCGCGAATTCCTTTTCGCTCAGGAGATCGATTACGGCAAGCTGACCTTCTTGCGCGGCTCCCACATTCAGGACATCGAGGGGCTGCCCGACTACTGGCGCGGCTATCCTTTCATGCTCTACGCGACCCACGCCGTCGCACCGCTTCTCGCGCTCGCGAAAACGCGCGTCGCCAAGGCCGTTTGCTTCGGCTCGGGCACCCTTCCCGAGCATCTCGTGGCGTACGAAGGCAACCGCTTCCCTCTGGAAACCGCCCTCTTCCGGCTTCACAACTCCGACCTCGCGGCGGAGGTGACGGGGTCGTTTTTCATGAACGCCCGTCCCTACGTCGAAAGCTTCTCCATCTACGGCGACCGTCGCGGCTTCGAGTGGGAGCAGGTCTGGGACGAGGGGCCGCTCCTCATCGACATGGAGCCGTTCGCGGGCCTGCGCGATCGCCCCATTCACGCGCGGCGGGTTCAGCCGCCCTATCGGCCCGACCTCCTCCCGTCGGCGCTTGCCGCCTTCGCCGAGGGTGGCCACGGCGGCTCGCATCCCCACCTCGTCCATGAGTTCGTGCGCAGCGTAGTCGAGGGTCGACCGCCCCGCGTCGACGCGGTTACCGCCGCGAACTGGACCGCCCCCGGCATCTGCGCCCACCTCTCGGCCCTGCGGGACGGCGAGCCGGTTCTGGTGCCGTCGTTTGAGTAGGCGCAGACCATAGCCGATGTTGCGGGCGACGGCTTACGGTAGCCCATCCACGGAAGGCCGCAGGCTCTTTTTGTCGTGTCCTAGAACCCCAACGCCTCTTTGGCCGCGGCCGCGTCGAACATCTTGCGGTGATCGTGCCCGATGCCGGGCGTCTCGACCAGCTTCCACGCGAACGGCCAATGCCGCTCCTCCGCCAAGCGCTGGGCAGCGGCGAAAGCGGCCTTGCCCCGTTGGTAGCGGTACGGGCCCTGCGCCATCGCCTCGGGGCTCACGTCGAGATCCGAGTCGGCATGGACGTCGTCGGTCCCCAGGTCCAACGTCAAGGGCTGGGCAAGGTACCGGCGAATCGCCTCGTCGTCGCCTAGAGGGGCGGGCAGTTTGCCAAAACCGTAACCAAACGGCATGTCGCGGGTGGGAAAGAGATCGGAGCCCGGGTTCATCGCCACGATTCGCGCTGCCCCGTGGTCGCCGTACAGCCCCGCGAGACGAACGAGGAACTGGCCTCCCGCCGAATGGCCGAGCAGAACGTAGGGCATGTTCGGCCGCCCTTCGCGGCGAAGGATCTCCTTGGCGATCGCCGGCACGTAGGCGTAGGTCCATTCGGCCTTCGGGGCGGCGGTGCCGTCTTCGTTCAGGACCCCGCCTCGTTGGTACTTACGGTTAGGGAAGCGGATCTTATCGAACTTGGGCGCGACGATCAGCGCGCCGAATCGTTCCGCCATCCGCTCGGAATCGTTGCGATAGACGTCGGCGTCGCGCTGAAGGCCGTGAAACACCAGGATCATCCGCTTGCCATCGTAGGTTTTCGGCTTGTAGGTGAAGACCTCGAGGTCGATGCCGCGCACCGGGAGGTCGAGCTTCGCCTCTCCGCTCGGGATGGACTGGGCCACGAAGATGAGAAGCGGGAGCACAAGCTATTGTAACGGCACGCCTTCCCACAACGACCGCCTCCGGCGTAAAATGGCGCCATGTCCGTCATCGAAGATTCCGCCGTTCAACTACCGTTGGACGAGGCCGTTCCCAACGCCGCCAAGATCGACGAGACCGAGGGCCACGCCGCCCACACGAAGGCCGACGCCCGCCCGGGACTTCCCGGCGAGATGCCGCGCCGGCTGAACGTGCTGATGATGGGCGCGGGCTCGTTCTTCACCGCCTCGATCCTCCGCGACGTGGTGCTCATTCCGGGCTCGCAGGGCGGCGAATTGCGGCTCGTGGACATCGACGCGGCACGCCTCGCTCTCAGCGAGCGGCTGATCCACAAGGTCTTGGAGGCGGCGGGGGAGACCGGTAAGTGGACGGTCAAGTCGAGCACCGACCGCCGCTCGCTCCTGCCGGGCGTCGATTACGTGGTGAACGCGATCGAGGTCTCGGGCGTGGCGTGCGTCCGGCTCGACAACGACATTCCCCTTGAGTTCGGGGTGAGCCAGAACATCGGCGACACCATCGGGCCGGGCGGCCTGATGAAGGGGCTGCGCACCCTTCCCGTGTGGATCGAGATCCTGAAAGACATTCGGGAGCTTTGTCCGAAGGCGGTGGTGCTGAACTACACCAATCCGATGAACATGATGTGCCTCGCCGCACGGCGCGCGGTGCCGGAGGTCGCGGTGGTGGGGCTTTGCCACTCGGTGCAGGGCACGTCGCGAATGCTCGCCGAGTTCGCGGAGGTGCCGTACGAAAAGGTGCGATGGCGGTGCGCGGGCATCAACCACCTGGCGTGGTTCACCCAATTCGACGGGCCGGAAGGCTCGCTCTACCCAACGTTGATGGCGAAGGCGGCCGACCGCGAGTCGAAATTCGCCAAGGACGAGCCGGTGCGCTCGGACATGATGCTCCACTTCGGCGCCTTCATCACCGAGTCGAGCGGCCATCTCAGCGAGTACCTCCCCTACTACCGCAAGCGCAAGGATCTTCTCGACAAGTACACGGACACCGGCTATCGAGGCCAGGAAAGCTTCTACGCGGACAACTGGCCGACTTGGCGAAACAAGCAAGACGAGAGCCGGGAGAAGCAGATCTCCGGCGAAGAGCCGGTTAAGCTCGAACGCTCCTACGAATATGGCGCGTGGATCGTCGAGGCGATCGAGAAGGACTCGCCCGTCGTGATCCACGGCAACGTGCCCAACGACGGCCATCTGATCGAGAACCTGCCGGAGGACGCCTGCGTCGAGGTCGCCTGCCTCGTAGACCGCAACGGGATCCAGCCCACGCGCGTCGGTCGGCTCCCAAAGGCGATGGCCGCGGTGTGCGCCTCGAACGTGCGGATGTTCGACCTTGCCGCCGACGCCGCGATCCACCGCTCGAAGAAGCTGGCGAAAGAGGCGCTCCTCCTCGATCCGCTCACGAGCGCGGTCTGCTCGCCAGACGAGATCTTCCGGATGGTCGACCGGCTCTTCGAGGCGGAAGCCGAGTTCCTGCCGGGCTTCGAGTAGGGGTTCCGAGTTGTGGCTCCGCCTCCAGGCGGAAGTCAGGGAGACCGAGGCGGAGAATCATCACCTAGCGGCGGCTAGAGGAGAGGTGACCTTTCGGACGGTAATCTCCGCCCATGCCCGCCTTCGAGCCTTGCCTCCGCTGGTTCGGACCGGCCGACGCCGTGACCCTCGCGCACATTCGGCAGGCCGGGGCGACGGGTGTCGTCACCGCGCTTCATCACCTCCCTTGCGGCGAAGAGTGGACCGAAGGGGAGGTTCAAAAGAGAAAGGACGAGGTTGAGGCGGCCGGAATGCGTTGGTCCGTCGCGGAAAGCGTGCCGGTCCACGAATCGATCAAGCAGGGCCTCTACGACCGGGACCTCTATTTCGATCGTTACCGCGCGTCGCTCCGCGCGCTCGGACGCCAAGGCGTTCGGACGATCTGTTACAACTTCATGGCGGTCACCGACTGGACGCGCACCGATACCGCAATGCGCCTGCCGAGCGGCGCGCTGGCCTTACGCTACGACGCCACAGACGCGGCCGCCTTCGATCTCTTTGGCCTCAAACGACCGGGTGCGGAAGCGGACTACGCCGACGAAGCCCGTGAGAGGGCCGAGCGGCGATGGGCGGAAACGGGCGAAGCGGAGCGAGCGCGGATCGCCCAAACGATCCTTATGGGCCTGCCCGGCACGGTGGAAGACCTCACGCCGGACGGCTTTCGGGCGAGGTTAGCCGAATACGACGGGATCGACGAAGATCGCCTTCACCGAAATCACGCCGAATTCCTGCGCCAAGTCGTGCCCGTCGCGGAAGAGGAGGGCGTCGTGCTCGCGATTCACCCCGACGATCCTCCCTTCCCCGTCTTCGGCCTTCCCCGCCTTGCGGGGGACGAATCCGGATTGCGGCGCGTCCTCGAAGCGGTCGATTCCCCCGCGAACGGGATCACATTCTGCACCGGTTCCCTCGGCGCGCGAGCCGAAAACGATCTACCCGGCATGATGCGACGGCTTGGGGATCGCGTCCACTTTCTTCATTTTCGACGCGTCGCGCGCGAGCCGGACGGGAGTTTTTTCGAAGACGAGCATCTCGCCGATCCGGATTCGACGGTCGCTCTCTTGCAGGAAGCGATCGCCGTCGGCGAACGACGTGGGGTCGCACTCCCTATGCGTCCCGATCACGGCCATCTCATGGGCGGCGATCTCGAACGCTCGGGTTTCTATCCGGGCTACTCCTACGTCGGCCGTCTCCGAGGCTTGGCCGAACTCCGCGGACTGGAGCTCGGCCTTCGGACCGTTTAACCTTTACGAACCGTGGAACTTGCGGTCGAGCGCCTGGATGTCGAGCGCCGTTCCCAGCTTGCCAAGGTAGGGCACGTTCACCGCGCCGACGTTGCGGCCGCTCGAGGTGACGAGCGAGATGAGTGAGAACGGCGCCTGCGGCGTCGTGCGGCGCAGACAGTCGGCGAGGGCCGCGGTGACGAAGGGCGCGGCAAACGACGTACCGGACCAGGCGACGAGACTGCCGTCGAAGTAGCGGCCCACGATGCCCACCGCCGGAGCGCAAGCGTCGGCGGCGACGTTCCAATTGCTGAAGCTCGCCTTACTATCGTCGGAACCGATGCCCGCGACGCAGAGCGACTTGGAGCTGTTCGACGGCGCCCAGGCACAGTCGCCCGCCGCGTTCCCGATTGCGGCCACCACGAGCATTCCCTTCGACGCGCACCAACTGGCCAGCGCGTCGAATTGAACGACCGCCTCCGCGGTGCCCATGCTGACGTTCGCAACCTCCGCGCCTTGATTGGCCGCGAACACGAGGCCTTTCACGAGGTTCCACTTCGTCGCTTGACCGTCGGAATCGCCGACCTTGGCGATGATCAGCCGGACCTTCGGGGCGACGGTCGCCGCGATGCTCGCGACCATCGTGCCGTGACCCACCGCACCGTCCACCACGCCATCGCCGTTCGTGTCGACGCCCATCGGTGCATCGTCGGCGTTTCCGCCGAAGACGTCGAAGGAGGCGTCGACCTTGGCCCAAAGGTCGGTCGCCTTGCGAGAAAGACCGCAATCGATGATCGCCATTTTTACCGTTCGGCCATCGCCATTGGCGAGATCCGAGCTCCAGTTCACTTGGCTCAAGAAATCGGTGTCCCAATCGGTTGTCGTCCGCCCCCCGACCGCACCGATGTTGGTGCCGGCGCTCGCGTCAGGAGGAGGCGTCGACGAAGTCGGCGTCGGAGCCGAACCGTCCTGGGCGCTGCTCTCGCTGGCGTCGGCCATGGCGCCATAGAGGTTCGCCGTGTCCGATGCGAGGCTCGCTCCCGCGCTTCCGGAGCCGGAGAAGAGCGCGAAAGGCGAGTTAGCGGCAACGTCGAGAAGGGTCACGCCGTCGCGCGCGGCGACGGCGGCGGGGCTCACGCCAGGCCGAAGCATGACGATGAAGCGTGAATCGGCGGTGGCGAGAGCGGTGGCGGCGAAGAAAAGAGAGGAAAGGAAGGCCTTATTCATGGTCGGTACCCTCCAAAGAGTGAGAGCGACGCCCAAAGAGACGGATGTGCCCGCCAAGCGCGCACGGTTCGGCGCGCCTCCGTCCCGCCTTCGGCGAGATCTCTCCCCGGAGTGAGCCCCGCGTAGAAGGTCGCAAAGAAGCGGGAGGCCGCCTCGTCGTCGAGTGGCCACAGACTTGCGAGCACCGCCTCGGCCCCGCGCGCGAGGAACGCACGCACGAGTCCGTCGGGTTCCTCGCGCGTGGCAAGGGAAAGCATGCCCGTCTCACAAGCGGAAAGACAGGCCAAACGAGCGCGCAGCCCGCTTCGCGCGATTTCCGCAGCGTAGAGGGGTCCATCGGCAAATTGCAACGCGGAAAACATGGGGTTCCCGGGATTGTGCCTCGCGTGGCCCACGACGTGAACGAGATCCCACTCGCCGTCGAGCGAAGCGATCACTTCCGCACGGGTACGAAAGAAGCATGCCGTCGGAAACCGCTCCCGCAACGTCCGCTCTTCTTCGGCGGCGCTCGGCAGATCTTCGGGATCGTCGATCCAAACCGCGACCCGTTCTAGGGCACCGACGGTTCGACCGCCCACGAGGGAGGGGTGGAGCAGGAGAGTGGCGGGTTCGTCCAGCAACGCATCCCACGGAACGCGCCAAAACACCCCATCCGGGCACACGAGAATCGGTCGACGCGCTCCCTCGATCCAAGGA
>CAXUKB010000150.1:0-3199 GCA_964251345.1 uncultured Fimbriimonas sp.
CTAAAATCTCCTCCATATCGCTGCTGATCATCAGGATGGCCGCTCCCGAAGCGGCAAGATCGCGCATAAGCGCATAAATCTCCGCCCGCGCGCCAATATCGATGCCGCGGGTCGGCTCGTCGAAGATAAGAACCTTCGGTTCGAGGGAGAGCCATTTCGCCAGCACAACCTTTTGCTGGTTGCCGCCGCTCAGGCCTCGCACCACCGACTCGACGGTAGGAGCCTTGATCCGTAGACGCGCCTTCATGTCGTTTGCGACGACCGACTCCTTGGGACGGCTGATGAGCCCGATCGCCGAATAGCGCTCCATCGCCGGAAGGGTGATGTTCTCCCTTACCGTCATCGTGGTCAGCACGCCTTCATGGCGTCGGTCCTCGGGAGCGAGGTAGAGGCCCCGGCGGATCGCCTCTTTGGGCGATCCGGGACGTACCTCCGCGCCGTCGATCGTAACAGTCCCTCCCACGCGCGGATGAACGCCGAAGATCGACTGTGCGACCTCCGTGCGACCCGCACCGACGAGTCCGGAGACGCCGACGATCTCACCCCTACCGACCTCGAACGAGATCTCGTGCTGCGGAAAGCGCTTCGTCCGCAATCCGCGGACGACGAGACGCGGCTCGCGCGCTTCGTAAGGACGCGCGACCTCACGAGCGACGTCGCGACCGACCATCAGGCGCACCATGTTCTCCGTGGTCAGTTCCTCCTTGGGGAGGGCGCCCGCGTTCTTGCCGTCGCGAAACACGACGGCTCGGTCGGCGCAAACCTTCACTTCGTCGAGCCGATGCGAAACGTAAACGATGCCGACGCCCTTCGCCCGAAGATCGGCGATGACGTCGAGAAGCCGCGCCGTCTCGCCCGCGGTAAGCGAGGAGGTCGGCTCGTCCATGATAAGGTACTTCGCCTTGAGGGACAGCGCCTTGGCGATCTCGACGAGCTGCTGCTGGGCGATGGAGAGGTCGCTCAACGGCGTGTTCGGCGCGACGTCGAGTCCGAGCGCGCCAAGGTACTCGCGCGTCCCTTCCTCCATCGATCGCCGGTCGAGCAGACCGAAGCGGCGTGGCTCGCGGCCAAGGAACACGTTGCCCGCCACGTCCAGATTGTCGAGGTTGTTAAGTTCCTGGTGAATGACGGCGATGCCGAGCCGGGTCGCCCCGGCGGCATTGGCGATTTGGACGGGCTGCCCGTCGATGAGGATCTCGCCTTCGTCGGGCTGCTGAAGCCCCCCGAGGGTCTTGATCATCGTCGATTTACCCGCGCCATTCTCCCCCAGAAGCGCGACGACCTCGCCGGGGCCGACCGAGAAATCGACCCCGCCCAGCGCGACGACGCCGGGATAGCGTTTAACGATGCCGCGCGCTTCGAGCATTCCTATTTTCCGGTCAGCTTGGCGAAGTCGGCTTCGAACTTCTTGACGTTGTCCGGGGTCAGCACGTCGGTGTCGACGATCGCCTGCTTGTTCGAAGGAAAAACCGATTTGTCGCCTCGAATGAACTGCGCCATCTTCTTCACGCAGTCGTAGCCGAACTGGAACGGTTGCTGAACGATCGTCGCGGTGATCGCGCCCGCCTCCAGTCCCTTGAGGGTGCCGTCCTCGCTGTCGAAGCAGAGGAGCTTGAACTTGCCGGTCTTGTTGGCGTCCTGAACGGCGCTGTAGATCGCGGGGCCGTTGTAGCTCCAGATGCCCACGAGTGCCGCGATGTCGGGGTTCTTGGTCATCATGTCGGCCGCGTTGGTCTTCGCCTTGGCGTGATCCGCCTCGTCGGTTCGCTTGTCGATGATCGTGACGTTCGAGCCCTTGAGCGCCTCTTCGATTCCACCGATGCGGTCCTTGGCGTTTTGAGCATCAAGCGATCCGACGAAAAGAGCGATCTTGCCGCCCTGCGGGAGCGCGGTCTTGATCAGTCCGCCGAGCTTCACGCCGGCGGCGTGGTTGTCCGTGCCGATGTAGCAGACGCGGTTGGTGTTCGGCGCGTCGCTGTCCTGGGTAATGAGGAGCGACTTCGAAGCTGCGTTGTTCAGCATGTCCGTCTGATTCGCGGCGTCTTTCGGCGAAATGGCGATGCCCTGCACCTGCTTGGTGAGCTCGTCGTCGACGATCGTCTTTTGATCGGCGGCCTCCGGCGGCTTGGGCATCCGGAAGTCG
This sequence comes from uncultured Fimbriimonas sp., assembly GCA_964251345.1. Taxonomy (GTDB): domain Bacteria; phylum Armatimonadota; class Fimbriimonadia; order Fimbriimonadales; family Fimbriimonadaceae; genus Fimbriimonas. Next base: position 2,144 of record CAXUKB010000150.1, read on the forward strand.
ACTTCGATGTCGGGATCCTCACCCTGCGCCTTCTCCACGCCCTTACGGGCAACGGCCCAGTAGTCGGACACGTTGTTCGTCACGAACGCGAGCTTCACGTGCTTTCCGCCCGACTTGGGCGCGGTCGTCGCCGTTCCGGTAGTTCCGCCGGTCGTCGTCGCGGTGTCCGTCGAGGACGACGACTTGTCGCCGCATCCGACGAGGGCGAGGGCGACGAGCGCCAGGGCGGCGAGGGGTTGGAATCGAGTGGTGGACATCATTGTGTTGACCCAAAGGTGCGTGCCGCCCCGGGGCGGACGGGTTCACCGTCCGCTCCGGTCGCGCCCATTAACTTACCGAATCGGGAGCCTCAGCACGGTGATCGAGCGTGGCGCGAACGTAAAGGCACGTCCGGAAAACCGCGTTTCCACGGGGGCGATCGCATTCGACCCGTCGAACGTGTTCTCCGACAGGAGGCTGGGACCGGTGATCACGAACGCCTTTCCGCCCTCGCCGATCCTCGCTCCGGAGAAGTCGAGCGTCATGGCGCGCGACGCATCCGAACCGTTGACGACCTTGATCACCAACTCCTTCGCCCGCGCGTCGACGCCGGCGACGGCGGTTAGATCGGGCGCACCCGTCTCCCGCAGGGTCTGCACGAGCTTGCCGTCGAGGTAGCCCCGCACCTCGTCGCCCCGCCGCTCCAGCCGAACGTCGTACCAATGGTTCGGCTGGACTCGAACGGGCACTTGGCCACCGACAACGCCTCCGTTGCGCTCGAAGGCGGTCGCGGTGTTGCCCCAGCCGCCGACGTTCCAGCGAAGCTGGCCGCCGTCTCGCAGATCCGTGACGACGAGAAAACCTTCCTTGCCCGCGACCGCCCGTGCCTTAAGGCTCAGGGTGTAGTCGCCCGCCGGAGCCGTCGCGCCTTCGAGCGGGACGAACCGATCCTCTCCGAGTTCGGTCTGCGCGATCGTGTCGCCCAGGAGGCTCCATGCGCCGCGTCCATGCCCCAATGTGGGCCTTAGAACCGTGTGAGTGTCGCCCACAGCGAGCGACACCTCCCGGAACTCGGCG
>CAXUKB010000150.1:3209-3531 GCA_964251345.1 uncultured Fimbriimonas sp.
GCTCGTGTTCCAGGTCATGAGCCCAAGTCCGCCCCCGGGTTTCGGCGCGGGAGCGACGGAGACGGGAAAATCGATCGCGACGTTCCGGTCGGGCCGGTTGTTCGCGAAGAGAGCTTGGACGTAGTAACTCGGCGTGCCGTAGGACCGGCTTGCGTCGAAGGGAATCGCGTCGGGGCTCCATTGCTGCATCGCCACATTCGTGAGTAGCGGCGCGTAGGAGGACATTCTAACGACGTCCGCGTTGCGCTCCATGCCGGTCATAAACGCGGCCTCGCCGAGCGCCGCCGCGAGGTTGCCCTTGCCGCAGCCTTGGGTGACCGCG
>CAXUKB010000150.1:3541-10690 GCA_964251345.1 uncultured Fimbriimonas sp.
TACTCGCCCACATAAATCTTTGGCCCCTTGCGATCGTAGGCGTCGTACCGATTGGCGTTCTTCCAGAAGAACGATGGATCGCTGTAGTAATGCTCGTCGACCGTCTCCATCGGTGCGTCGATCGGCCAGTTCGCGATGGTGACGATCTCGGGATGTTTCGCCTTGATCGCGTCGTAGATGCGGCGGTAACGGGGGGTGTACGCCGCGTTGCCGCCGTGAGCCCAACCGCCATTCTCGTTGCCGATCTCGACGTACTTCAAACCGAACGGCTTGGGATGGCCGTTCTTGGCCCGCAGAGCGCCCCACTTCGAGGTGGTCGGTCCGTTCGCGTACTCGATGGCGTCGAGCGCGTAAGCGACCCAGCGGTCCATGTCCTCCAAGGGCCACTCTTGTTCGTGGTTGAGGCCCGCGTTTACGACGAACAGGGGCGCAGCTCCGAGGTCCTCGCACCACTGGAGATATTCGTGGAAGCCGAGGCCGTTCGAAACCGGGTAGCCCCACATGGTGTGGGCGAGTCCTTTGCGCTCATCGACCGGGCCAACGGTGGTGCGCCAGTCGAAAGCGTCCTCGAAGCGGGCGCCTCCTTCGACGAAGCAGCCTCCCGGGAAGCGCACGAACGCGGGGTGCATCGCATCGACCTTCTCCGCGAGATCGGGTCGCAGTCCGTTCTTCCGCCCTTTCCATAGCCGCTCGGGCATGAGGGAGACGGTCGCTATCTGCGCCGTACCTCCAGACGCGGAAATGACGAGGACCTCGTTCGTCGCGTCGTCGGCCGCGGTGATCGTCCTTTCGATCCGTCGCCATCCATCGCCGCCCTTACCCAGGTCGACGCCGCCGTGGCCAATTCCAGCCTCAATGTCGCCGGACCCCCGTGCCCAAATCGCGACGCGGTACTTCTCGCCCTTCCGCAGGGCGAGTCCGTTCCACCCTTCGTTCGAGACCCGTGCCCCTTCGGGAATCGAGAACGAGCGAGCGTGCTCCGCATTCGGCCCGTTCCGTTCGACAGTGACGCCGGAACCGAGCTTCCATCCCGGGATCGCGTCACCCTGAATTTCCAGCCCTCGGTTGCGCAGCATCTCGCCGTAAAGGCCACCTTCGCCCGCCGCGTTGATCTCTTCGAAGAAGATGCCGTAAAGCGACGAAGGGATCGAAGCGCCCGGACGGTCGAGGTGAACCGTCAGCGGCGGCGAGGCGATCGGACCAAACCCTAGCGCGAAGGCGAGAAACGTTGTCAGCATGACTCGGAAGGCGGACGCACCGATGCGTGGCCGCTTCCCCTATCATGGCTCAAAGGCTATTCGGAATAAGTATTCCTATATCGGAATTGGCCCGACGATCGCTCAACCATCCATGTATCCTGCCGAAGAGCCTGGATGCCGTACCACATCACCGAACTGTCTGCGAGCGAGAGCGTCGCGCTCTTTCGCGCCCTCGGTTCCGAACCGCGCGCCCGGATCGTCGAGCTTTTGGCCGACGGGGACATGAACATCAACGAGCTGAGCCTCGCCCTTGGGCTCGCCCAGCCGAGCGTCTCGAAGCATGTTCAGATCCTTGAGGAGGCGGGGCTCGTGGTGAGCGACTATCTCGCCGGGCCTCAGGGAATGCAGAAACGGTGCCGCCGCGTCCACGAACGAATCCTGGTCGAGATGGAAGGACGGCGGCGGCGGGAGGACGGGATCGCCGAGATCGAGGTGCCGATCGGGATGTTTACCCACGTGGAAACGCGGCCGACGTGCGGCCTCGCCACCCGCGAGAAGATGATCGGCCTGCTCGATAGTCCGCTCTCCTTCTTCATGCCCGAGCGGGCGAATGCCGAAATCTTCTGGACCTCTGGGGGGTTCGTCGAGTACATGTTCGCGAACACGCTCCCGCTGACGGCAGGCGTTCGCAGCATCGAGCTTGCGATGGAGGTCTCCTCCGAGGCGCCGGGCTACGAAAACGACTATCCTTCCGATCTCACGGTGTGGATCAATGGCATCGAGGTTGGTACTTGGACCTCGCCGGGCGATTATGGCGGTGTCCGCGGACGGTTGAATCCGAACTGGTGGACCGACAATATGAACCAGCACGGTCTCCTCAAGGTGTGGCAGGTCGATCGCGAGGGCACAAGCATCGACGGCATCACGATCTCGCGCGTCCGGGTGGACGACTTGGACGTTCGGCCCTGGGAGCCAGTCAAAGTGCGTTTGGGGGTCAAGTCTGAGTCGCCGAATCAAGGCGGATTCACCCTCTTTGGAAAAGGATTCGGAAACTACGAGATGGATCTCGTTCTGCGGATCTCGTACGATCCGCACGGCAGCGAACACCGGTAGGCCTCTTTGATCTTGCCAAGATAACGATGGTTATTCCTTAACCATCCATCTTCGGTGTACGCTTCTATGGAGGCAAAGCGGCCTCGAGCCAAGATGGAACACGTTGACGTGGCGATCATCGGCGGTGGCCCTGCGGGCAGCACCGCCGGGACTTTTCTTCGGAAGTACGGCAAGGATCTCAAGATTTTGATCCTTGAGCGGGAGACCTTTCCCCGCGATCATGTGGGCGAGAGTCAGCTCCCCGGCGCGTCCCGCATTCTCGACGAGATGGGCTGCTGGGACAAGGTCGAAGCCGCGAACTTCCCCATCAAAGTCGGGGCTACGTATCGGTGGGGACAGTCCAAGGAGCTTTGGGACTTCGACTTTGCCCCACTAGAATTCTTTAAGGATGAGCCCCGTCCGGGGCGGTACGAGGGCATCCGACCCAGTCTTGCCTTTCAGGTCGACCGTGCCATCTACGATAAGATTCTGCTCGACCATGCCCGCGAGCTCGGCTGCGACGTGCGCGAGGGGACGCGCGTCCGACGCATCGACCGTGAGGGCGATCGGGTAACCGGCTTAGAGCTCGAGTCGGGCGAGCAGGTCGAAGCGCGCTACTATCTCGATGCGTCCGGTCACTCGGGCATTCTCCGCCGCGCAATGGGCGTTCATGCGGAGCCTGCCACCGGGCTGCAGAACATCGCCATCTGGGATTACTGGCGGAATGCCGACTGGGCAGAGACCATCGGCATTGGCGGCACGCGGGTTCAGGTGATGAGCGTCGGGTACGGCTGGATCTGGTTTATCCCCCTTGGGCCCGATCGCACGAGCGTCGGTCTGATCGTGCCCGCCGAATATTACAAGACTCAGGGCTTCGCTCCCGCGGAACTCTACGTCCGGGCTCTGGATGAGGATCCCCGAATCAAGGGATTGATGAAGAATGCGACGAGCGAGGGCAGACTGGAGACTACGAAAGACTGGTCGTTTCTAGCGGCTCGTCACTCCGGTGAGAACTGGTTCCTTATGGGTGAGGCTTCGGGTTTCGCCGATCCCATCCTTGCCGCCGGAATGACCATCACCCACTACAGCGCGAGAGAGGCCGCTTTCACGATTCTTGAGGGCGACCGAGGCGAGGACCTCGATTGGCTTCGTCGGGTCTACGATGAACGGCAAAGCACCCGCATTTCTAGTCATATCCGTTTTGCCGATTACTGGTACAGCGCGAACTCCCAATTCACCGACCTTCAGGATTACACCGCGAAGATCGCCCGTGAGAACGGGCTTGACCTTGCTCCGGAAAAAGCTTGGGCTTGGCTCGCGCAAGGCGGATTTATCGACGAGGATGCCGGGGCGAGCGCCGGTTCTTTCGCGCTGCCTCTTTTCAAAGACCTTGCCGCATATCTCGGCGATATCGACACGCAAAGTCCTGTTTACTTGAACAACGTTTTCCGACTGAACGTTGAGGGAGCGACCCTCGACTCTCGGCCTCGTTACCGAGAAGGAAGGGTTCTAAAGGGTGAAGGGTACGTGCGAAACGGGCGTCTTTTACCGCTCCACTATCCCTTTGGATTTTGGATCGAAGCGCTTCAAGCGGAGCCCGATATTTACCAGCTAAAGAAAGTTTTCAAAGCTTATTTGCTCCGAATTCACGACGAGCGCGAACGGGCGCGAGTTTACGTGCAGATGCTACCGGCGCTTGATGCGATGATTAGCGATGGATGGGTCTGCGCAGAACATGATCCCGATCAGCCCTGCTTTAACGAGCAGTTTCGCTATGCGCTCGTACGACCTCATGCCGAAAGACCCGACACAGTCCCAATATGAATTTTCTGCTAGGGTATTCCCATATTCCTATAAACCCGCGTACACTGAGTTCAGAAGCGTGGAGTTTCGACTTTGCGCAACCACCGCATCGATCCGCCGTCGCAAGACGCCTCGCCGAAGAGGTCTTATGAATCAACGCAGAGCCTTCACCCTCATCGAACTTCTCGTCGTGATCGCCATTATCGCGATCCTCGCCGCCATTCTGTTCCCCGTCTTCGCTCAAGCGAAGATGGCGGCGAAAAAGACGTCGGATCTCTCGAGCGTTAAGCAGGTGACGCTCTCGACGATGATCTATGTCGGTGACGTGGACGACGTTGCTCCGAGCCAGAACCAGGACGCGAACAACTTCCCGAATCCTTGGTATGCGGGGAGCGGTGCCGATCTCGGCTACATGGACCCCACGGTCGTCCAATGCTGGGCTAAATCGATCCAGCCCTACATCAAGAGTCTTCAGTTGCAGGTCAGCATTGCGGCGCCCAAAGATCCGGATCCGAACTTCGGCTATCGCAATAAGTCTGGTGCAGGAAACTCCACTTGGATGATGAACGGTGCTCTTCTGGGTAAGTCGATGACGGCGACGAGCGCTCCGGCAGACCTCGTCCTTTATCAGGGCAAGCTCACCACGACCCGTGAGTCGCTGGTGCAGCCGACGTTTTTCGACAATATCAACTGCAATGGCATCGATCGGAACTTTGTCGGCAATACCTTCGATAACGCCGGGGCCGACTACGGATGGGCCGACGGTCATGCGAGCTATAAGAAGCGACAGCAGATCACGTTCCGTAACATGGGAATCAGCGGAGTTGTCCACCGTACGACTCGTGCCGGTACCGCCGACGTCCCAAACACAACCGGTCTTAGCGACCCGAAGGTGAACGACGACTTCTGGCAGAGCTGGGGTGAGTGCAACATCGGCGGCATTTAAAGGCGGCGTGCCAACGCCGAGCTGCCTCGGCAGCTTGGCACCTACTCCGAAAATCGATGAAGAGACCCAACCAATTCCTGCTTGCCATCGCATTGGCTTTGCTTGCCAGCCTCGTCCTTTCTGCCTGCGGTAATTCTGGCGGCGGTGATATGAGTGACCAAGACAAGGTTAATCTCATGCACAAGGCCCACGATGTGCCTCTCGGAGCAGGGAAAGGTGCGACGTCTGGCGCGGCCAACCCGCTAGCTCACCCTTAGCTCCGCGGGTGGCTAAACGATCGTTCCGTCTGTCGGCGTTAGGCGACCCTGAGATGACTCTGCTTCCGTTCCTGACGCTCGAATGCTCCGCTTCACGAAACGACGCGCCGATCGACGTTCCGTCGGCGGCGCGTCGCAGGTTCGGAAACGACGCGGCTTGGTACGCGCGGAACATCCCCTTCTTCGAATGCTCAGATCGGAGAATTGAGGAGGTTTACGACTATCGATGGAAGGACTATCGGGCCCACATTCGGGACGTGGGCGAGCGCGGAACGGTGATCACGGAGTTCCTCGATGACGTCGGCTGGCAAAAGTGGCCGTTCGCCTCCCTCAACGACGCGACCCCGTTCCACATCAAAGAAGGGCGTTGGCTTCGCGACCCGCGTCCGGTCGACGAGCACATCGACTATCTGTACAATGGCGGCGGCAATGACCGCCACTTCGCGGAAGGGATCGCCGAGGCGACGTACGCCAACGCCCTCGCGCGTGGCGATTGGGCGCGTGCGATTCGGTACCTGCCCGCGATGCGGCACGTCTACAATCTCTGGGACGACCACTTCGATTTTGCAAAGGGCCTCTACTTCATCGAGCCGCTGCTCGACGCGACCGAATACACGATCTCGTCGATCGACGCGAGCGGAGGGCGAGATGGCTTTCGGGGTGGCGACGCCTTCCGTCCCACGATCAACGCCTATCAATACGGCAACGCCCGCGCGATCTCACGCCTCGCGGCAATCGGCGGAGACCGCGCGACGTCCGAAGAGTTCGCCCGCCGCGCGGCGGCGCTGAAGGCTCGGCTGCAAGCGTCCCTGTGGAGCGACAAGCTTGTGCATTTTGCCGACCGCTATCAGGTCACCAATGGCTACGTAAAGTATTGGGAGCCTATTCGTGGCCGCGAATTGGCGGGCTTCGTGCCATGGGCCTATGAGATGCCCAACGATGTGCCGAAGTACGCCGCGGCCTGGCACCACGCCTTGTCGCCCACGGAACTCGGCGGACCTTACGGTCTGCGCACCGTCGAGCCAAGCTACCAATACTCGATGAAGCAGTACCGGTACGAGGGCAAGCGTCCCGAGTGCCAATGGAACGGTCCCAGTTGGCCCTTCCAGACGACGCAACTCCTCACCGGTCTCGCCAATCTGCTAAACGACTACCACCAGACGGTAGCGACGAGGTCGGATTATCTGCGCCTCCTTCGTCAGTACGCCGACCAGCACGTCGTCGACGGCAAGCTGGACCTGCAGGAGGACTACAATCCCGAGACCGGTCGGCCCATCGTGGGGCTCGACCGCAGCCACCATTACAACCACTCGGGCTTCGTCGATCTCATCGTCACCGGGCTCGTCGGCATTCGGCCGCGCGAAGACGACACGCTCGTCGTCGATCCCCTCGTGCCCAACGCGAAGGCGATGCCTTACTTCTGCCTTCAGGACGTCCCATACCACGGCCACGACGTGACCGTGGTATGGGACGCCGACGGCTTGCGCTACCGCCGGGGGGCCGGGCTCTCGGTCTATGTCGACGGCCAACGTCGTGCGGGACCCGTCCCCTTAGCCCGGGTGACGGTGCCGATCGGTAAGGTTCGGCTCGCGAAAGAGACCCGCGAGCCGAACCTTACCGTCAACGTCGCGCGCCAGGGGTTTCCGGCCCCTTCGGCTTCGGTGAACGCCGACGCGACGATGTGGCAAGCGGTGGACGGACGGACCTGGTTTTTCCCGGAAACGGTTCGCGGTTGGAGCACCGCCGGCTCGACCACCGCCGAAGACTGGTTCGCGGTCGATCTAGGGGCGCCAAAGTCCGTGGGCCGCGTGTCGCTCGCCTTCTACGAAGGCGGCGGCGAGTCGCCGCCTCG
>CAXUKB010000151.1:0-10678 GCA_964251345.1 uncultured Fimbriimonas sp.
GACGAATCCACCCCCCACGTACACGAAGTGACGCGCGCCCTGCGGATCGAGGTACTCCAGCAAGCCGGGCTTGAGGGCCGCCACCAAAGGGAGGTGGTCGGCCATCACGCCAAAGTAGCCGCTGGTGCCCGGCGCGACGACCGAGGTGACGTTCTCTGCCACGACCTCACGGTCGGGGGCCACGACGCTGAGCGCGAACTCCTTGGCCATCGTTTTAAGCCGTCGCCTGGAGCTTCGCTGCCTTCGCACGAACGTCATCGAGGCCGCCGCAGTATAGGAACGCCTGCTCGGGCACGTCGTCCAGGTTGCCGTTGACCAGCTCCTTGAACGCCGCGACCGTCTCCTCGACCGGCACGTAGCGACCGGGGTTGCCCGTGAAGGGTTCGGCGACGAAGAATGGCTGAGAGAAGAAGCGCTCGATTTTGCGGGCGCGCGAGACCAGCAGCTTGTCGTCGTCCGAAAGCTCGTCGATGCCGAGAATCGCGATGATGTCCTGCAACTCGCGGTAGCGCTGAAGCGTCTGCTGCACGCGGCGCGCCACGTCGTAGTGCTCCGCACCGACCACAGACGGGTCAAGGTTCTTCGAGGTCGACGCCAGCGGATCGACCGCTGGGAACAGACCCTTCGACGCGATCGAGCGCTCGAGATAGACGTAGGCGTCGAGGTGAGCGAAGGTGGTGGCGGGCGCCGGGTCGGACGCGTCGTCCGCCGGAACGTAGACTGCCTGCACCGAGGTGACCGAGCCTTTGCGGGTGGAGGTGATGCGCTCTTGAAGCGCGCCCATCTCCGTCGCCAGGGTCGGCTGGTAGCCGACCGCGCTGGGCATGCGGCCCAGGAGCGCCGAGACTTCGGAACCCGCCTGAACGAAGCGGAAGATGTTGTCGACGAAGATCAGAACGTCCGAGCCCTGCTCGTCGCGGAAGTACTCCGCCATCGTGAGCGCGGTGAGCGCGACGCGAAGGCGCGCGCCGGGCGGCTCGTTCATCTGGCCGAACACCATCGCGGTCTTGTCGAGCACCGACTTCTCCGTGCCGTCCTTATCGGTGAACTTCGCCTCCTTCATTTCGAGCCAGAGGTCGTTGCCCTCGCGGGTACGTTCGCCAACGCCGGCGAACATCGCCACGCCCGAGGCTTCGACCGCGATGTTGCGAATGAGCTCTTGGATGGTGACCGTCTTGCCCAACCCCGCACCGCCGAAGAGGCCGATCTTTCCACCCTTGTTAAAGGGGATGAGGAGGTCGACGACCTTCAGGCCGGTGGCGAGAAGCTCGACGCCCGTCGCCTGCTCGGCGAAGGACGGGGCGTTGCGGTGAATCGGAAGGCGGGGCGCGGCGGCCACGGCGGAGGCGCGGGTCGCCTGCACCTCGACCGACTCGGCGTGTTCGCCGCTCGTCAGAAGGTCGATGGGCTTACCCAGCACGTTGAAGATGCGGCCGAGCGTGGCGTCGCCGACGGGCACGGAGATCGGCGCGCCGGTGTCCGTCACCGTCATGCCGCGCACGAGACCGTCCGTCGAGGCGAGCGCAATGGCGCGCACGACGTCGTCGCCGAGGTGCTGGGCCACTTCGCACGTGATGTTCACGCCGCGCTTCTCGTCCGTGATCTCGATCGCGTTATAGATCTCGGGAAGCGCGCCGGAGCCGAACGAGACGTCCACAACGGGGCCGACGACGGAGATGACCTTACCGGTACCTGGCATTGATGTTCCTGAGCGGTTCGGAAGCATCCGAAGCCGGGGAGGAGTGTACCCGCGGGGACCGGAAGGTGAATAGGGCTCTTCGTGCCGATCCTCTTTTCCACCTCGTCCAAAACTTGTGAAACGAGCAGAGAACCTGGAAGCTTTGCCCGAGCGGTTTCCCAGCATTGCCTGGTGGGTCCTCAATCAAGGTTGGATCGAGATCGGCTATGACGATTTTTCACGCTCGTTTGTCCGCGCGCTGGATATCGGTGGAATGGTATGGGAAGGCAATGCAAACTACGATTCCCTGGATGAAGCTTTTGCCTCTCTCGATGCGGGACTCCGGGCGTGTATGATCGAACAAGGCTTTCGTTAATCGCGGCCTTGGCGCATTCACGGGAGTGACGCTCCAGCCATAAGCGTCTCTACTCGCATGATCTCCAACATTCTTTCGGCGCTTCAGGCCGTTCGCGCCGCCGTCGGGATTCACAACGGGAGGCAGCCCTTGCGAGCGTCGTCGACGCGAGCGTAACGGATCGCGGCGCATATTCGGGAGGGTCGTCTTTCCTCACCCCGGTGCATGGATCGACCTCCGGCGACTCGCCGTTCGGTCTCTCCTTCGCCTACGGGATCGCCTCCCGGCCGGAGGTAAGTCTGGGCGTCGGTGCGCTTAGCGGCTCTCCAGCCTACCGACGCGACGAGCGGGACCGGTTCGGCGACCTTGCGCTCGGGGCCAAAACTGGGCTCGTCAGCGGCGACGACGCTCTGGCTCTCGCGTGTGGCGCGACGTTGCTCACCGACGACCGCGTCCGGAACGACGATCTCGACGACCCGAAGCTCGGCTACCATTACGTCGCGACCGCGAGCTATCCGTATCTCGTCGGCACCTCCCGGGGCACGCCGATCGCGGCCGACCTCGGCCCACGGCGTTACTCTCTTCGAACCCCGACAATACTCCGGTGCTCGAACAGCCGAGAGGCGATCTTGTCTGCTCGCCCCACTCTCGTCGAGATCGTAGCGATCTTGCGACATCGGCAAAAGGGGGACGAACGGGTAAACGTCTTCTTTACGTTAAAACGAATCATCGAAAGGTCGATGGAAGAAGGGCAACGAGAAGGGACAAGCGCAAAGAGAATGGCCGAAGCGGCAATGGTTTCACGCTCGGCCTGGTACCGACGGATGCGCGCCAAAGGACTCGAACGTCCCGTTAGCGCTCACCGACGCCTACAACTTGAGCGAGCGGCCTGGCATCTCGTTCGGACGAACGACTCGGTTAGCGAACTCGGCCTCGGAGCCGGATTTGCCTACACGAGCGCTTTCACCCGGGCATTCAGACGTGCCTACGGTCTGCCTCCACGCGTGTACCGTCGTTGCACCCCGAGCGATTGGCGAATCCCGCCGCTCGATGGAATCCACTATGCGCCCGCCGAGCCGTCGCTCTCTCCTCGACAGGGAAAAATCGAGATGAAACTGATCGAACTCTGGCTCGAAAGCCAAGCCGAAAGCGCCGCCCGCCTCGTCACCGCCCTCGCTTCTCACCCGAAGGTCGAGAAGGAGACGGCCAAAACCCGCCAGCCTTTTCCTTGGCTGCCTTCCACGATGACTGTCGACGACCTCGCGAACAGAACCTGTGGTTTTGCCGAACCCTGGATCCACCTTCTCGACGGCGGCCCGGCGACGCAGAACGACGGCACCTTGTCCAGCCGCCTCGCCCAGATTAAAGAGAATCGGACCCGCCTGCAAGATCTCGTCCTGCGCTTCGAAGACGAAGGATCCTGGGACATGACGTTCGTGGACCACGAATGCGAGCCGCCTCAGACTTTCAGCTACGGAAGCGTCGTGCTGATGATCATGGTCTTTACCGACCACGCGCGGGTTGAGCTTGACGCCGAACTGCGCGAGAGGGGGTTAGTCCAGGAGTACACTGCCCTGTCCTAGATCGAATTTTCTAGCACTCTAAACGGTTCACGGGAAAGTTGGAGTTCTAGATCCCCTCTTCCGCTGGGCGCAACGCACCTTCTCGGCGCTCCTCGCGCATTCGCTCCAGACGGACTTCCTCGACCCCGATGTCCTGCAAGAACTGAAGCCAGTTTTCCTCCACGATCTTGCGGACCTGGGGCTCGGGCACGCCCCTCGCCTCGGCTTCGCGAACGATGAGCGCGAGTTGCTTCCGCCGGACGTCCGCCATCTTCTCGATCGTCATGTGACGAAGCGCCTCGACGTGAACTCGACGCATCTCCTCGGAGACCGCGTCGATCCGCGCGGTCTGCGCCTCCATCTCCTTGAGATCGCCATTTCCGACGAGGTTGACGGGGCGCAACATCGCATTGAAACGGCTGATCTCCGCCGCGAGCGCGGCCTCCTGGGGACCAAGCGCCATCACGCCATGCGGATGGCTGCCGACCGCCTGAAAGCCCTCTTCCCCGTCTTCGTTGACCCGCGCGTGGGCGATCCAAAACGGGATCGCTTCGAGAAGCGCCGCGAGCGCGAGCCAGAAGATCCCGGCAAGAGAGAAGAGCGAGCCGAACGCCTGCTCGATCCGCGCCGTCGACTCGGCCCCGTCCATCGCGAGGAGACTCGGCACCGGTGCGTTCGGCATCGTGAAGCCGGCGCTCTCCGACTTCGTGAGCTTGCCCATCAGACCGCTCATCTCGGCATAAGCCTTCTGCAACACCGAAAAGCCTTCTTCGGTCGTCGTCGCGGAGAGGGCCGATGTGGCGTCGAACTGGAACCCTCCCCAGGCGGTCTGCGCCTCCTGGGCGTTCTGGATCATCGAGTCCTGTTCCGCGAGCATCCCCTGGGCCGCCGCGGCGTCGGGGTATTCGCCCCGCGCTTGGCGGCTCAAGATCCGGGCGCGAATGGCACGGGCGTACTCGACGCGGTTCGAGAGCTTGGCATTCGCAAGCAGTCTCGCCTCGTTGGCCTTTTGCGACAGGGAAAGCGTCTGCACCTTGAGATCGTCCCGCTTCTTGAGCGGAAGCACTTGGGCCGTCTTGTAGTCCGAATAGAACGACGTAAAGCCCATGAATGAGCAGAACACACTCACGCAAAGGATCGCGGCGAGCGGCGCACGCCACCGCTCGCGCTCTTCGTCCCCGGCGTTTAGAAGCTGGATGCCTGCGTAGAGGGCGATCGCCTGAAGACCGCAGCCCAGGGCGATCGCGGGAAGGATGGGCAAGGCGAGCGAGATGCCGTGAACGTTCGTCCAAGCGGAGACGGACTGGACGGGCAACACGACGAGAAGCCACTTCCAGCCCGCGTGCGAGTGGCGTAGCCAGCCCAGAAGGGCGGCCCACATTCCCTCGTGGGGCGAGGGGCGACGATAGCGAAAATCCGTGTTAAACAAGATCTTGGACCGGGCATCCTGCCGGGGTCTGGCGGCGATCCGTGCCTGCAGGTAAGCATACGACGAAAGGTGGGGCGTTAGGTCTTTGGGCCCCTTGAGAAACTCAGCGTTGAGTGCCACGGAGAGCCCATAGGGTTCACGATTTTTTTTGCTTTGCCAACGGCTGACGCTGGTTGAGCGCCTCGTAGAGCATCAGCGTACCGGCCATCGCGAGGTTGAGCGAGTCGGGAGCGCCGACCATAGGAATGCGGACGAAGCCGTCGCACGTTGCCCGCTGGCCGTCGGAGAGACCTTTGCGCTCGTCGCCGAGCATCAGGACCACCGGACGGCGATAGTCTGGGCGTCGGTAGTCGTCCGCCGCCTCCGGCGTGCCGCCGAGTACCAGGAGGCCGGATCGTCCCGGGGCGCGGCGGAAAGCGCGGTGGGTCGTACGGACGAGGCGGTGCGCGAAGATCGAGCCCATCGTCGCGCGAACCGCCGCCGGTTCGTAGGGGTCGACACCCTCGGGCGAGCCCGTTTCGGAGCGGTCGAACACGATGATCCCCGTTGCGCCCGAGGCATCGCCGGAGCGCAGGAGGGTGCCAAGATTGCCCGGGGTACGGACCGACTCGACCCCGATCCAGAGGTCGCGCGGGCGGGGCCGCTCGGGCAAGGGCTCCCATCGCTGGTGAAGGAGCAAGAGCACGCCCTGACCGGCGGCGGCATTCTCGCCGGCGGTCGACGAACCGGGAGAGAGGGAACGATACTCTTCGGGCGAGACTCGAAGACGTGGCACGCCGGCGCGTTCGAGACGGGCGACGAGGTCCCGCCCGTGGGCGCTCACGAGGCGAAACGGGCAGACGACCATGCCCGCGAAGGCCGTCCCATGCTCGGCGGCGGCCGCCAAGAAGCGAGCGCCTTCGGCGAGGAATAGCCCGCGCTGGTCCCTGGTGTCGCGGCGGTGAAGAGACTTGACGAGGTCGAAGGAGAGGTCCGAGACCGGACGAACGACGAGCGGACGCGGCTTAGGCCGCATCCTCCTTGCGCAGCGTGGCGCGGGTCGTGGGGCTCATGAAGATTCCATTCTACGCTCGAACCTGGGCCGCGCCGTACTCCGGGACCAAAGGACCGTAGAAAAGGTCAGCCATGGCTCTCAAGATTCCCGTCGCGCACGACTTCATCTGCCCCTGGTGCTGGGTGGCGCTCTTCCAGGTCAAGCGGCTTCAGGAGGACTTCGGCGCGGAGATCGAGTGGAAGGGATACGAGCTTTTTCCCGACGCCCTGGAGTGGCCGGATCCCTCGCCGCAGCCCGAACCACCGGCCAACAAGCCCCCGGTGCCCTCGCGCCTCGACTTTATCCTCGTCGCCGACGATCTGGAGATCCCGCCCGTCGCGAAACCGCGAAAGATGCGGACCCACAACGCCCACGAGGCGCTGGAATACGCCAAGACGGAAGGGAAAGCCGACACCTTCGCCGAAGCGCTCTACCGCGCTTACTGGGAGAAGGGACGGGAGATCAACAAGCCTGAGGTTCTGCGCGAACTAGCGGCAGGCATTCTCGACGACGTCGAGGCGATGGCGGCGGCGGTGGAGTCGAAGCGTTTCGCAAAGGACATCGTGGGCTTCGACGACGACGCCTATGCAGGAGGCGTGTACAACGTGCCGACCTACTGGATCGGAGGCGAGCGGTATGCCGAGCAGCCTTACGCAAATCTCAAGAAGGCGGTCGAGAAGGCTTCGTGACTCCCTACTCGAACGTCGAGTTCGAGCCCGCCCCCGTCGACCGTCCCACCGTCTACGTGAACATGGTCGCTACGATCGACGGCAAGATCGTGACCGGAACCCGGGATGAGGACGTGATGGACCTCGGTTCGAAGACGGACCATCAGGCAATGGCGAATCTCGACCGCGTCAGCGATGCCTGTCTCATTGGAGGACGTACTCTGCGTGCGTCCCCGCGATCGTGGCGACCCCGCGCCCGGCTGGCACTTGTCGTGAGCGCATCGGGCGATCTGCCTTACGACGCGCGATATTTCGAAGGCGAAAGCGCGGTGGTCGCCTCCGAAGAGGCTAAGTTCGACTGCCCGGTTTCTCGCATCGCTCTCCGCGATTGGCCGTCCTTCATGAAGGAACTGCGGGAAAAGGGGATCGAGCGGCTCTACGTTCTTGGCGGAAGCGAGTTGAATGGACAACTCCTCGGCGCCGACCTCGTCGATGAGCTTTTCCTAACCGTCGCCCCAAAAATACGGCTCGGAACGGACCTGCCGACCTACGCCGGGGGCGAGCCGCTGCCGCGCGACGGACTCTTGACGTTCGACCTCATCGAGTCGCACGTCGTCGGCGACGAGGTATTCCTCCGCTACCGGCGCAAAAAGGGCGCGGCGGCGTAGAGGAGAGAGGATGGACGCCCGCCTCGAAGGAACGCTCAGTCGGAAGCGGGCGCGCAACCGCGCTTCGCCGCTCTCGACGACGATCTTTTTGCGACGAAACGCGGGCAAGACGGTGCCGCTCGTGGCGGTGATCATGATGGCCGTGCTTCTGGTCGCGGCCATCATCGCGCTGATCGACTCGATTCCATTCTCGATCCGAACCATCTACGACTATTCGCGCGAGATGGTAGGCATCACGCCGCGCGGCGATCCGACGGCCACCGCACGGTACGTGAAGGAGATCGAGCAGAACTCGCCCGTACCGATCGGACGAGCGATGATCTGCCGTGCGTCTTCGGCGCAGGTGCAAAGCATCGTCGGCAAGTGGCCCTACGCCGTGCTCGGACTGAGCCAAGACGACACGCGCTACTTTCTCGAGCGCGAAGGAAGTCGGGGGCTGGAGGGGCGGTTGCCGAAGCCCGGCGCGGCGGAATTGGTCGTGAGCCGTCCCGTGGCAAAAAATCTCGGGCTCGTGATCGACGACCCGAAGGCGCCTCACGCGGTCCGCGCGCGGTCGGTAGCGCTAAGCCCGGAGAACTCCGACGCCTATTCGCCCGAGCCCGTGAAGGTCGTGGGTATCGCGGACACCGACCGGTGGCTGATGGTCGGCTCGATCGAAACGATGCGGCGGGACTACTTCCCGCCCGTCGACCTCGCGCTGGTGTTCGCGAAAGATCCCACGCAGCAGCCAAAGCTCGACGACTGGACATTAAACCGGTTCAAGGGCCGTCGGGCGATGGTGTACGCCTACAAGAAGGTGCGCCGGGAGAGCGACAGCATGTTCAACACGCTCTTCAAGATCCTGAACGTGGTGATCGGCACCCTGGTCACCATCGTAACGATCATGATGGCGATGCTAATCAACATCTATCAGTCGCAACGATTGGTCGAGTTCGGCCTCCTTCAGGCGATCGGCTACACCAAGCGGCAGATCCTGCGGAGGGTCCTTGGCGAAACGGTGCTCGTCGTGATCGGGGGCTGGATCCTGGGCCTCGGACTCGCGATCTTCGCCCTCAAGGGTGTAGATTCGGTCCTCATGGCACCCAAGGCGTTCGCGTTGGAGCTTCTCGATCCGAAAGCCTATCTCTACACCGTTCCCCTTCCGGTCTGCATCTTGCTCGTCGCGGGCGGCTCGGTGCTCATGCGGTTTCGTCGGTTCGATCCGGTGGGCGTGGTCGAGCGGAGGCTCGTCTGAGCCTCCGCTCAGAGAGCGCGTCGCTGGTCTACACGGATCACGGGCGCGACGTCTATGCGTGCCGAGACGTGGATCTGGCGGTCGAGCCGGGAGAGTTCCTGGGCATCCTCGGGCCCTCGGGGTCGGGCAAATCGTCCCTTCTCTATCTTCTCAGCGGGCTTAAGGTGCCCACCCACGGCCGGGTGACGTACGAAGGCGCGGATCTCGCCTCCCTCGGCGACGAGGGGCGATCGCGGCTTCGTCTTCGGGAGTTCGGCTTCGTGTTCCAGCAGCCCTATCTGCTGGGCTACCTCAGCGCGCTTGAGAACGTGCTGGTTACCAACGGCAACGTCGACGAGGCCGACGATCTTCTCGATCGCTTGGGCGTTCTCGCGAAAGCCCACCGTTTGCCGCACGAGTTGAGCGGAGGCGAACGCCAAAGGATTTGCGTTGCCCGGGCGCTGCTTGCCCGGCCGCGATTCATCTTTGCGGACGAGCCGACCGCCGCGCTCGATCACACGAACGGGGTGTCGGTCGTCTCGCTCCTGAACGAGCACCGTGGCTCTGGCTCCCTCGTGATGGTGACCCACGACCCCACCATGCTCAAAGAAGCGGACCGAATCGTGCGAATCGTCGAGGGGCAAATCGAATCCCCCGTCGGTTCCGCCTGAGAAGGGCAGGGGTCCACGGCTCCGAGGTACTTTCTCCCTAATGCGCGCGCTCGTTCTCGCCGGAATCGTCGCTCTCCTCGCCGGCTGTTCCCTGCCCTACACCGACACGTCGTTCAAGGCGACCGTAAAGCCCGAGCACATGGCGGAAGGCGAGCACCATGAGTTGAACGACCGGGGTCCCGCCGAGACCGCACCGGACGCTACGGCTGCAAACTCGACGGCGCTCGACGGCGGAGGCTCGGACAGCACGGCGCCGTCGACGAGCCGCGTGGGTAGCGTCTTCCCCACGACGGCACAGCCTGCGGGCGAGTAAGCCTTACTCTTTTCGGCGAGAGTGCGGAAACACAGAAATTCTTGCGCCGATCTTCTCGGCGCAAGGGTAACGAGTTCGCTTCTTACTGACCCTTTAGCCGCTTTTCGAGTTCGTCGAGCTGGCGCTCGGCTTCCGAGCGGGCCACCGCTTCGGCCGCGGCGTCGGGGGTCGGCGCGGGGCCGCCGACGTGCACGGTCTGGGTTTCCTGAACCGGAGCGGTCGGGGCACGCATTCCGAGTCGCTCCTCAAGCTTCTCGAGCTCCGTCTCGGCCTCAAGGTCGCGAGCTTGGTCTTCCATCTGCATGACGCGGCCTTGGAAGCTCGTACCGAGCATCTCCTGACGGGCCGAGGCCTCGCCTTGGGCGTTCGCGATCCGCTCGCGCGCGGCGCCGAAGGAGCCGCTCTCGAACTCCGTCTCGAAGTTCAGGCCTTCCAGGGCCTTGCTGATGGAGCTCTGGATCTGCGCGTTCTTCCACTGGGCCTTGAGCGCGAGCGCCTCGGCGGTCTTCTTACGAACCTCCTCTTCTTGGCGCCGGATGCCGACCTTCACCTGCTCGACCGTCTGCACCGCGCCGTCGTACGAGCCCTGAAGCTGCGTCACGACCGCGTCGTTGTTCATCTTCTCGCGCATGAACACCGACGCCATCTCGCGGTTGCCCTGCTTGAGGGCGACCCCGGCTTGACTTTCGAGGGTGGCGGACTTCTTTTTTGCCTCCTCCAGCATCGCGCTCAGGCGGTTCTTCTGGGTGATCGCCTGGACCGCCTTCTCGCGGTTCCCGATGAGCGCGGCCTGCATATCGCGCTTGGCCTGATCGAGCATGATGTCCGGGTCTTCGACCTTGTCCATCGTGCGGTTGAAAACGGCCTTGAACCAGTTGATGAAGCGTTTCATAGGCGGACTTGCCCCGATTATACAGGCGTTAGGCTCCTCGCGTTAAGCCCTAGGTCGTAAATCCCGTCACGCGGCCCACCCGGGGGCCACATCGAGACCTGAGATTCGCCCGAACCAAGCACTGCGGCGTCTTAGGTCGGTTACAAGCGAGCTTCTAAACGGCGGCTGGTTCGCCCGCGTCGACGCTGCGGTAACC
>CAXUKB010000152.1:0-10667 GCA_964251345.1 uncultured Fimbriimonas sp.
TTCCTGGGAGGGGCGACGCTAGGGGTGACCTCTCGCCATTCTCTCGACCTCGGGCCGGGTATATCGCTCGGGTGATCGCCGCGACGCTGCTCGTGCTCGGGAGTCCGAACCTCCGACCCTATCGCCATCCGGTGACCGCTTGGGTGCCGCCCTACGCGGTCGCCGCCTCGCTTGGGCGGCTCCGAAGCGACTTCGGCGGGATCGGCATGGGAAGCGTCCTGACCCACCTCGCGCTCCAGTTTTGGGTGCCCACGAAGGAGGGACGGGTCGCCCGCGCGGACTTCGCGGAGACCACCGACGCGAACGTCGCGGTCCTCCGCGATTGGGCCCACGCGCACCGCCTCCGCGCCATGCTCTGCGTGTTCAATGGGGAGAAGACGTGGGACTGGCCGCTCGCCCGCGCCGCCTTCGCCGGCCACCCCGCGGTGTTCGTCGACGACCTCGTGAAGGAGGTCGGCCGCCACAGACTCGACGGCGTGGACGTCGATCTCGAAGGGGTCGGCGCGTTCGAGGCGGACCGTCCGGCGTTCGTCGCCTTCATGCGTCGGCTTTCCGGGGCACTCCACGCAAGGCACAAGGCGCTGACCGTTGCCTCGTTCTCCGCCGGCTGGAACGCGCCGAACGCGGGATGGTGGCCCGACCTCTTCCCTCTCGTGGACTCGCTCGCGAGCATGGGGTACGAGGCGAGCGGACGGAGGGCGACGGCACCGATGGACTACGCCTCGCAAAGACGCTCGGCCGGAAAGGCGGTCGGCAAACTGCAACTCGGCCTCCCCGCCTACAAAGACGCGTGGAGCGGCGACGCCGTTCTCGACCAACTCCGCTGGATCGGGAAGGACGGCACAATGGGCGTGGGCGTCTGGGACGCTCAACTCAGCGCCGCCTCGTGGCGCACCCCCGCCGTCTGGAAGCTCCTCGCCCAGATCCACGGGTAGCCCTTTTGCGTCGGCGTGCTCCATTCGCCATGGACGTGAGTCCATTAGACGAATCGCCAAAGGAGATTCTCTTGTTGAATGACGCGTAAAGATCGTTCCTCGATCTTTACGAACTCAGACCTAAATATCAAGCCCAACTCAATCTTTTCAATTTCGATCTTCGGATTCTGACCGGCGAGAGAAAGGACTCACTCCAGAGATCGCCTGAGCGATCGATGACGATTTCTCTCTCGATCGCTTGAGTTTTCTAAGGTGAAACTAAGAAGATCGAGAGAAACGTGGTTCGCGACTCGACCGATTCATAAGTCTGCATTGAACGAAGGGGGCGTTCCCGCCCGCCAGCCTGGCTTTGGCTTGCGGACGGGAACGTCTCGAAGGTGAGCTACTTTCCGACCACGAGAATCGAGAACGATCCGGGCACCATGGGTCCGCGACGAGGACGTCCGCCCGCCGGGACGGGGGTCGTCGGCGCGTCGCCGTATTCCGCCGCGATAAGCAGCACATGGCCCGTTTTGGCGTCGAGGGTCAGCGTCTTCGCGCCGGTCATCGTCGTCACCGTCTGCTCGACCGCGAACGTCTTCGGGCTTGTCTCCTTGACCACGGTGAGGGTGCCGTCGCCCTGCGAGCTGAAGGCCTCCATCGTCTTCGGGTTGAACACGACGCCGTCGCAGCCGCGCCCGATGGGCACGTCCCCGAGGACTTTGCCGTCCTTCGCGTCGAGCATGACCATCGCCTGCGGGGTCCGGCAGGCCACGAACAGGATGCCGTTCTTGGCGTCGAGGGCGAGGCCCGCGTTGCCGCCGCCCTTGCCGCCCAAACCGTAAGTCGCGGTCACCTTCATCGTCGCCGCGTCGACCACCGCGACGCTGTCCTTGTCCTCCAGATCCACGTAGAGGTGGCCCTTGCCGTCGGTCGCCGCCTGCTCGGGGGCGCCCCCGAGGTCGATCGTGCCGAGCACGGTCCCATCCTTCGCATCGATCACCGTGGCGTTGGGCGCGGAGTGGCTGAAGACGTACACGCGGTGATTGAAGGGGTCGGCGAGGATGCCGTCGGGGCGGCCCTCGACGGGAATGGTCTTTATCGGCGCGAGCGTCTTCGCGTCCCACATCGCGACGGGGCTGCTCGAGGCGAAGCCGTGGCCCGAGTCGACCGCCGCGCCGCGCGCGTTGGCACCGGCGATCTCGCCCTTGCTCGCCAGGGTGTCGAGGTCGTAGGCCGAGACGCGGGCGGTCGGACCGTTGCGGGCGACGTAGAGGCGGCGGCCGACCGCGTCGGCGTACACGTAGTCGAAGCCGCCGTCGCCGCCGACCTTCTCGGTCTTAAGCACCCGGTAGGGGCCGGGATCGGAGGCCTGGGGGGTCAGGCCGAAGGCGGCGAGGAGGACGGGGCACAGGAGAAAAAGGGAGGTGCGGCGGAGCATAGAAGGGTTCCCGGGCGAATGCTCTCGAAGCTACGGCCCTCCGAAAAGTCCCGTTCCGCCGAATGGTTCCTCCCGAGGGCGCTGAGCGGTATTTCAACCGGGGTACCGGCCCGGGAGCATCGTCCGGCCAAGGAAGATCCAGGGTGCCACGGTCCTTGATCTCTCGAATCCGACACACGCCACCACACCCTGGGACCGCACCGCTAACCGCCGTTCGGATAGAGTCGGATCCCGCGGAACGTCGTCCATCGGTAGTCCCGCACCCGCAGCTCCACGCGAGCGACGTCGGACGCAGCGCCCCCGGAGAAGCCGTACTTTCGGACGCGGTCGCCCGATTGGACATCCTTCTCGGCGTCGTCGGTCCAGAAGGTCTGCGGCAGCCGTCGCCCCGTCTTCGTGAAGGCGGCGAGACGGACGTCCTTGCCCGCGAGCGCCACGGGGAATCGGATCGTCACCAGGGCGGAGGGCGGGACCTCCGGGGTCTTGAAGTCGCCTTTGAGCCCCGACTCGATTCTCTCGACGAGCCCCCCTTGCCCCACCCTTTCCGAGGCAAACGTTCGGTAGGGTCCCGCCGCGATTCCGACGCGCGCATCGACGGTCCGCCGACTCTCCTCCATCCAAATCGCGGCGAGTTCCCGTTCGCCACCTTTCGACGTAGGCCGGTTCTCCGACACGATCCAGCTGGGGAGTCCCGGCACTTGGATCGCGAAACCCGCGTCGCCGCCGGTCACCCCTTCCACGTCGACCCTCAGGAAGACGTGGCGCGATCGCTCCTTGGTCCGCCACCGTGTGGGGTCGGTCATGTCGAGCGCGCCTCCACGGTCGGCCGCCGGGGCGAGGCGTCCGTCCGGCGCCCAGGCCCGCCCGCCTTTGGGCCCGTCCTGCACGAACGCGAGCCGCACCTTCGCCCCGTTCGGGAGCCGGGCCGGACCGTAGAAGGAGGGTTCGTCCACGCTCAACGCGACGTGCGGAGGGCCGGGCTCGAAGGTCGAAGCGGGCTTCAGACGGGCCCGGAAATCGAGGTGCGTCGTCGCGCCGTTCTTCGTCGTGACGTGCTTCACGTCCGGTTCGAACCGTTCGTCGAAAGGGTACACCTCCTGCGCGCCCGCCGGGACCCGGAGGCGGTAATGCCCCGTGGCGTCGACCCTGGCGAGCTGCACCCCCGCGCTCGATGACGGGTGAGCCGGGCCGTACGCCGCCACCGCGGTTCCGGCCAGCGGCTTCCCGTCGGGGCCAAAAACCGTGCCCTCCACGACCGAGCCGGGCGTGAGGTCGAAGTCGATCCCCGTCACGTCCGCTCCCGGACGGATCGTCACCCCCTCGTGCGCCCGGGCCGTGACCTCGGTCTCAAGGCGATCGGAGAGCTGGGTAGAGACGTTGTAGACGGTCGGACCGAGCCGCCCGATCGTGTAGCGCCCCTGGCCGTCCGTCGTCGCGTCGCCCCAGGCTCCGATGTCCGACTGATCGCGGTGCGTGTTCGCCTGCGCCCCGATCCTCACTCCCGCCACCGGACGCCCGTCGCGCGTCACCCGGCCCGAGATACGCCCCGCCGCCTTCAGGCGGACCGTCTTCGTGTCGGTCACGCCCGAGAAACCGGTCGTCGCCTGGTCGTTGAGGGAAAGCTGGGCGTAGCGTGGGTCGTCGGCGTCGAACTCGACGTAGGTGTTTTGCGGCAGACCGTCGAGTTGGAACGTTCCGGTCGCGTCCGTCACGGCGGTCGGCATGAGCCCGGGCACACCGCGCGGATGGAGGACGACAGCGCCCCCCGAACCTCGAACCGGAGTAAACAGCATCGGCACGGCCACCCGGACCCCCGCCGCCGGACGGCCATCGGGCAGGAGGAATCGTCCCCGAAGCGACGCCGGGGAGGCGACGCGCACCTGCCGGATCCGCGAGGGGGCGGGCCACAAACGCACCATCGTGAGCCCGTGCCCGGGCGACTTGGCCCGCACCGCGAGCACGCCGGTCGAGCCTTCGGCCATGCGCTCGTAGGGGAGCCGGATCGTGCTGCCCAAGAACTCCGGCGTCCAGACGATCGGCGTCGATGCATCGCCCCAGATGACGATCCACGCCTTTCCGACCCCAACGAAATTCCCCTTCTCGTCGACGAGATCCACCGCGCCTTCGTAAGGCGCCTTGATCCCGCCCGTCGTCGGGTCCGCCGTTTGCACGCCGGGGTGGGCGAAGGCGAACGCCGCCCCAAGCGCGAGAACCAGCGCCCCGGTTCGTACCGCCCACCCCGCGCGTCGGGAAAGACGCGCGCCACCCCGTCCCCGAAAGGCGAGGATCGCCTCGATTCGACGCCCGAAGCCGGAGCGGCGGGAGACCGCCCCGATGGCGAGGCTCGGCACCCGCACCGCCCGTCGCCCCTCCCGGAGCTCCAGCAGTCCCGCCGCGTACCGCGCCTGGGAGACGCCCGCCGCCAGCACCTGGCGGTCGCACGCCTCCTCCTCGGCCGCCGCCGAGGGGCGGCGCAGAAGCCACACCAGGGGTTGCGGCCAGAGCAGGATGCGAACGAGCCGAGCGAAGAGTCCCCATCGCAGATCGCCGTTCGCGACGTGCGCCAGCTCATGACGCAGAACGGCGTCCACCACCTCGACATCGGTCCCTTCCGCCCACCCGAGCGGCAGCAACACCGTCGCCCGGCGGACGCCGGCCACGCAAGGCCCCGCGACCCCCTCGCCTTCGAGCACCGCGGGAGCCGCGATCCCGATCTCCTTTGCGAGCGCTCCGACCCTCGCCGACAAGTCTCTCGCGACGGGGCGGCACCGCCGCGTGACCTGCCCCAGCGCCACCGCGCCGAGGAGGAGATGCAGGCCGAGGAGCGCCGCGCCAGCCGCCCAGGCCGGCATGAACACCCCCAGAACGTCGAGCGGAACGTCGGGCGGGGCCAGTGTCGCCGAGGGGACGGTCGCCGAGGGGACGGTCGCCGGGGCGACGGGCTCCGGCACGGGTGTCGGGACGACCCGAACCCTTCCAGCGGAAGGCGAGTAGGCCACGGCGGGAAAGGCCGAGGGCACCTCGACGAGGGGCCGGGGCCGCGATGCGGCCCAAGGCGCGGAGAGCGAAACCACCAACGCGCCGAGCAAGCCGTACCGCGCCGCCGCCACCCGGAGGGCGGGGTTCCGCCGCGCGAGGGCTGTCACCAGCAAGGCGACGACGAGCACCGCCCCCGAGCGCACGAAGATGAGCAGTCCGTCCGCCGCCGTCATCGCCCCTCCGCCTCGGCCTTCGCGTCCACCAGGGCGCGCAGGCGCCGCATCTCGTCGTCGGACACCGCTTCGTCTTCCAGCAGGTGCGCCACGAGGCCGGAGATGGAGCCCCCGAACACGCGCGCCAGGAGCTCCTGCGCCGCCGAGCGGGTCACCTCGTGCTCCGCGACGAGCGGCCGGAACACGAACGTCCGGTCGCGCCGCTCGTGGCCCACCGCCCGCTTCGCCTCAAGCTTTCGCAGCAGGGTCTGCACCGTGCTGTGGGCGATGGGCGCGGTCTCGTTCAGCTGGTCGGTGACGCGCCGCGCGGTCGCCTCGCCGTCGTCCCACAGGACGCGCATGATTCGGAACTGGACATTGCCAAGGGTGATCGCCATTCGAGAACTCTCTACCGTTTACCATGGTAGACGATCCTATTCTACTCCGGTAAACGACGAACTCCAAGGGCTTTTCCTAAGGATTAAAGACGTGACGCCGCCTCCTCTTTTCGTGGCTGTCCGTGCCGGAAAGGTGGGGAGTTGCGAGTGGGGAGTTTCAAGAATGCGTTCACTCCGCCCTCGACTCTCTCCACGCTCCGAGAGATCTTTCGTCTGCCCGTCGCGGATTCCCTACCCGCGACGGGGCGGACACCCTCGACGCGCCGCCTTTCTCGTAGGATAGAGAGGGTGACATGAAAGGAGACGAGGCTTCCGCAAGGGCGCGACGGGGCGAGCGCATCCTCCGGGCGCGGGAAGGACTAGTGGGGGGACTCCTGGGTCCCGTAAGCCAGGGGCACCGGTACTTCGGCTTCACCCGAGGCTTCGAAGGAGAGCGCGCGGGCGTTTGGTGCCGCGAGTGGGCGCCCGGCGCGCGGTCGATTTCGCTCGTCGGCGAGTTCAACGGCTGGGATCGCTCGCGCCATCCCTTGCGGCGGGACGAGGGCGGGATCTGGAGCCTCTTCCTCCCCGATGGCGAATTGGCGACCGGCACGCGAACCAAGCTCCACGTCCACGGGGCCGACGGCAGCGCCCTCGACCGCATCCCGGCGTACGCCCAGCGGGTCGTCCAGGGGCCGGACGGCGACTACGCGGCCGAGGTGTGGCTTCCCCAGCCGTTCGCGTGGACGAACCCCACACCGCCGCGCGAGGGCGGTCTGAGAATCTACGAGGCGCACGTCGGCATGGCCCTCGAAGACGGCCGCGTCGGCACCTTCGAAGAGTTCGCGCGAGACGTCCTGCCGCGGATCGCCCGCCTGGGCTATGACGCCGTGCAGTTCATGGCGATCCAGGAGCACCCGTACTACGCGTCGTTCGGCTATCACGTCAGTTCTTTTTTCGCCGTCTCGTCCCGCTTCGGCACGCCCGATGACCTTCGGCGGCTCATCGACGCCGCGCACGGCCTCAGGCTGCGCGTTTTTCTGGACCTCGTCCACAGCCACGCGGTGCGCAACCTCAACGAAGGCCTGAACCGCCTCGACGGGACGGACGGCCCCTACTTCCGGGGCGTCCATCCAACTTGGGACTCCATGCTGTTCGACTACGGCCGTCCGGAGGTGCGCTCGTTCCTGCTCTCGAACGTGAGGTACTGGCTCGAGGAGCTTCGGTTCGACGGCCTCCGGTTCGACGGCGTGACGAGCATGATCTACCGCGACCACGGCCTCCATCGGGAGTTCGGGGCGTTCGACGACTACTTCGGGCCAGGGGTCGACGACGACGCCGTGGTCTACCTCGCGCTCGCCAACGACCTCGCGCACGCGCTGCGGCCCGACGCGACGACGATCGCGGAGGACGTTTCCGGAATGCCGGGAATGGCGCGGCCGACCGCCGAGGGGGGGCTGGGCTTCGACTACCGACTCGCGATGGGCGTGCCCGACTTCTGGATCCGGCTCCTCAAAGAACGTCCGGACGAGGCGTGGCACCTGGGCGACGTCTGGCACGCGCTCCTCGACCGGCGCCCCGACGAGCGGCACGTCGGCTACGCCGAGTCCCACGACCAGTCGCTCGTCGGCGACCAGACGCTCGCCTTCCGCCTCATGGGGGCCGCGATGTACGACGACATGGCCCGGGAGCGCTTTCCGCCGGTGGTCGATCGCGGTCTCGCGCTCCACAAGATCGTCCGCCTGCTCACCTTCGCGCTCGCGGGCGACGCTTGGCTGTCGTTCATGGGCAACGAGTTCGGCCACCCCGAGTGGGTCGACTTTCCCCGCGAGGGGAATGGCTGGAGCTTCCACCATGCCCGCCGCCAGTGGTCGCTCGCCGACAACCCTTTCCTCCATTATCAAAGCCTGGAGAGTTTCGACGCCGCGCTGATGGCGCTCGACCGAACGTACGGGATCCTCGAAGATCCGTTCATCGAGGGACTGGGCGTGGACGAGGCGGCGAAGGTGCTCGTCTTCCGGCGCGGTCCCTTGGTGTTCGCCTCCAACCTACACCCGAGCGCGTCGTACGAGGGGTTCCGCGTGCCCGCGCCGGATCGCGTCGACTACCGGACGATCCTCTCCACGGACGAGACGGAGTTCTCGGGCCACGGCCGCGCCGTGGGGGACACCGCCTATCCGATTCAGGACGTGCCATCCCACGGGCGTTCGCAGAGCGTCCAGGTCTACCTTCCCAGCCGCACCGCCCTCGTCCTCGCCCCCGTCGGAACCGTCTAATCTCAAGGCCGTTTGGGGACGGGTGCCTCGGGTAAAGGCCTCGTGCCCGAGACCCGTGCCGTTAACCGCTTTGAGAGGGCACCGAGCCGGACGCAGGATCCGCCGTCCGGCACCCGTGGCACCCGGTCGCATTTCCGGCGCCCGTTTTCCCAACACCCGATCAGAGATTCAGGTTGTAGATCCTCGCGGTGTAGCCGGTGCAGGCGTCGGACTTCGCCGTGAGGATCACACTCGTGGCGTTGCTGTAGGTGTAGGTGTAGCCCGCCGAGCCCGACGATGCGCTGCACGGGTTGTTTGGAATCACCCCGCCCATGTCCGCGACCACGGCCGGGCTGTCGAGACCGGTCGCGGCGGTGGGAAACGCGCCGTTCTTGACGGCGTAGCTTTTCAGCGCACTGGCGATGCCCCGCGCGTTGTGGTCGCCCGAGTTCTGCTTCGCGGCGGCGGTCGTGTTGACGTACGCCGGCAATGCGAAGGTCAAGAGAACGCCGAGGATCAGAATGACGACGAGGAGCTCGATCAGCGTAAAGCCCTTGCGGTCGCATCGAGGTTCGGTCATCGCTCCTCCTCCCTTGCCACGTTTGGCCGTCGCGAATCCCAGCATTGATGCGGGATTGTCCCCCGCGCCGCTCGCGTCTCCTCCTCTTTCCGGGTTGGCAACGGGAGCCGCGATGTGTCATAATCACGACATGAGGAATTCGGCCCGCCCGCAGAACGGTTCTGTTTGCGCGACCGCGTTCCGGGCGTCGTTTTGGTACGGCTATTTTTGGGCCTCGCCCATCGTTACGCCGTAGGACACGCTCCCCAGACTCCAAAGGAGGGCCCCTCCGGCGACAAGCCGGAGGGGCCCTCTCTGCTTTTAAGAAAAGAGAACCCGCCATGAACCACGAGAACCCGACCCTTTCGCGCGAGTTGGCGCTCGTTCGCGTCGCCGCCGAGCACCCGGACGAAGCCCTGAGCGTCATCGGCGCCTGGAGCGGCCGCCTGATCGAGCTTCGCGACGGCCACTTCACCGCCGAGGTCTCCGCCACTCCCGAGCGGCTCTCCCAATTTCTGACCACGCTTTCCGAGCACGGCCACGTCACCGCGGTGCGCAGCGGCGCGCTGTCGCTGGGCTAAGGTCTCCCCAAAAGAGGTCGGCACCAGGGGTACGAGGATGTCTCGTGCCCGTCACCCGTGTCGTCGATGCACGGGTGACGGCGGTACAAACCCCCTTCTTGTCCCGCGGCACCCGGGTCCTCCTTGGCCCGATACGAAGGGAAACTACAAAGTCTTCCTTCGTATTGGGTAGAGTGCAGGAGTGAGCGAGATGCTCGAAGACCCCGAAGTCCTCCGGGCACACGAAGTGGCCGCGGAGCTTCGCGTGCTTATCGGCAAGCTCCGCCGACGGTTGCGCGAGCACGCCAGCCCTGCCGACGTCACCCCCTCGCAACTCTCGGCGCTCGGTCTGCTCAAGCGCGACGGCCCCGCCACCGTGACGACGCTCGCCCGTGCCGAGGGCGTGAAACCGCAGTCCATGGGCGCGACCGTCGCCGCCCTCGAAGCCGCCGGGCTCGTGAGCGGCGCGACCGATCCCGCCGACGGGCGGCAGACCCTCCTCTCGCTCACCCCCGCTTGCCACGAATTGATCGAGGAGAACCGGGCCGCCCGCGAGGACTGGCTTTTCCGCGCCATACGCACGGAACTCGCGCCCGACGAGCAGGGACGGCTCGCCGACGCCGTCGCCCTTCTCCATCGCCTCGCCGACGCCTCGCTCCAGCCCTAAACCCCCATGCCCGTCACCGCCCTCGACCCCAAGTCCGCCCTCGTCGTGATCGACCTTCAGAAAGGCATCGTCGGCTATCCCACCGCCCACCCCATCGACGGCGTGGTGGCGGCCGCCCGCACCCTTATCGACGCGTTCCATCGCCACCGCCTTCCCGTGGTGCTCGTGAACGTCGACGGCGGGGCGTCGGGGCGCACCGAGGCGGCGCCCCGCATGGCGGGCGGATTTCCCGAAGGGTGGGCCGACCTCGTTCCCGAACTGGACGCACGTCCGGACGACCACCGAGTGACGAAGCGGACCTGGGGCGCGTTCACGAACACCGATCTCGAAGCCTATCTGAAGGGCCAGGGGGCGACGCAGGTCGTAATCGTCGGCGTCGCGACCAGCGCCGGCGTCGAGTCGACCGCACGCTTCGCCCACGAGTTGGGGTTCAACGTCGCGCTCGCCGTGGACGCGATGACCGATATGAGCCTCGAAGCCCACGAGAACAGCGTCGCGCGGATCTTTCCCCGGCTGGGCGAGACCGGCACCGCCGCGGAGATCGTCGGACGACTCGACGGGCGCGCGTGACCCCTTCGTGGCAGGGCACCTTCCGTTCGCTCGGAGGCTATAACTACCGCGTCTATGCCGCCGGGGCGCTCGTGTCGAACGTGGGCACGTGGATGCAGCGGACGGCCCAGGACTGGCTCGTCCTCGCCCAGCT
>CAXUKB010000153.1:0-10630 GCA_964251345.1 uncultured Fimbriimonas sp.
TCGCGGAACAGAAGGATCGCGACCATGGTGCCCAGCGAGAGACCGTAGCCCGACACGATGGGCCACGCGAACGACCGTTCCGTGTTGGAGATCGCGGTCAAGAATCCGTTGAGAACCATGGTCGCGCCGACGCCGACGAAGAGCGCGAAGGCGAGGCGGGCGGTCGCCAAATGGCCCTCGCCTCCGGCTCCTCCGAGCCCCGCGACGATCATCGGTCCGAAGCCGAGGCCGAGGGCCGCGAGCACGATTGCGACGGCGGTGTAGGTCAGAGCGAACGCCGACGCGAGAGGCGCGCCCCTCCCGGCGCGAGTCGCGCCCACCAGCACGGGCACGACCGCGTAAACCAGCATCTGGTTGAGGTTCGACGCGACGGCGAGCGGCACGCTGATCCCGATGTAATAGGCGTCGAGGGACGTCGAGGTCCCGAACGCGGCGGCGATCAGAAGCTGGTTCAGGAACGAAAGAACCGTGGAGCCGCCGTTCAGGAGGATGGTAATGAGGGCGGAGCGAAGCACGGTCGACGAACGGCGCGCGCCTCAGAGGCCGCGGAGGCCGCTCAGGAGTCTACCAGGGTCGGAGAGGAGCGTCCGGAACGTCTGCCACTTGCGCAGGAGCGTCGGCGGGGCGTCGTAGAAGCCGCGCTTCGAAAAGTCCATCGGTATTCCGTAAGCTTCGAAAAGCGCGGGCATGGCGCGATGCCAGCGTCCCTTGATGATGCCGGTGTGCGTGTACGAGAACGGCTCCGGCCGATCCCGATTCGTTGTGAGGAACGTCTCGTCGCGCCGCCAGGCGCGACGGGTGCCGTAGAGCTCGAACATCCAGATGTTCTCGTCGGGGCGCGCGTATGAGCGGAGGACGGGCACCCGCCACAGTCCGGCTTGGGTGGAGATTCGGTACTTGGCGCGACGCCCGATCCGGACGAGGCGCGGGTCGTCGGTGGGGGTGAACGGCCCATGGCTGCCGTGCCGAGTGAGTCCGATGTGGCCGATGGTCGGATCGTCGATCATCTTCTGCGCGAGGGCGTTGACGAGATCGACATCGAGGGGTTTCTCGACGAAGTAGTCGTCCTGCATGTACAGCACGAGCGGCGTCCGCACCGCGTCGAGCGCGTCGATGAACCGCTCCGACCAGGTTGGATTTTCGCCGATTCGCAGGTTCGGACGAGTCGCGCGCACGTCGAATCCGTCGAAGGCATAGTCTTTCTTCTCCGTCACGAGGAGAATCCCATCCGTCTCCAATCGCTGGGCGCCCTGGGCCTTCAGGAGCGTGAAACAGGGATTCCAAGTGTCCTCGAACTTATCGCAGGAGTTGATGAGGAGGGTGAACGAGGGAGCGGCCATGAGGACGAGAGACCCTATTATGGGGGTGAGCGAGGAGGGATCGCCACTCTATCGGCGCAGGTTCCACCAGACGGAGCCCGCGCACACCACGCCGTAGACCGCCGCCGCGAGCAAGGGCGACCGCAAAAGGCAGCGTGTGTCGCGCTTGCCGCCGAACCAGCCCGCGAGAAAGAACGCGGCGCAAAGCCCCGAGGCGACGGGCAAGGTCCACCGTCCGCAGATCAGCGCGACCGTCGCGACCTTGCAGAACGAGAACGCAATGCTCTCGAATATCTCGCCCCGGGTGCGCTCGCCTAGCCTCTCCATTTCGCTTTCACTCCCCACACGATCGAGACGACCGCTCCGATCAGAATCGTGCCGAACAGAATCGCCGGCGCGCCGGACCAGAAGCCGCCCGGACCAAAGAGCGACGCCACACCGACGACGATGGCGCACCCTCCCATCAGCGCGGAGAGCAAGGCCACGAGAACAAGCAGAAGAATCGCCGCCACTTTGAATCCGTTCTTTAAGCGTGGACGGCCACAGTTTGGGCATCGCCCACCGTCAAACTCCTGGCCGCAGTTGGGGCAGGTCACGCCTTTTCCTCCGGATGAGTGCCATTCCGCCGATGACAATGAGATCGAGGCAGAACCATTGCATGGGCGAGAGCCCAAAGACGACCGATTCGCGCCAGCGGACGAACTCCAGGCCGAATCGCGTGATGCCGAAAAGCACGAGGTAGACCCGGAAGAGGTCGCCCTCGCGTAGCATCGCCCCTCTCCCCTCCAGGGGAGAGAAGGTTTTCGACAGCCACAGCAGAAACGCGAACGTCGCCGCCGCGACGGCGGCGGAAAGGAGCTGAGAGGGAAAGCGGAAGGCGCCATGGCTCCAGACGGCGTAGGGCGCGTCGCACGAGATCCCGTAGCAGCAGCCGTTGAGGTGGCAGCCGATCCGGCCCACCGCTTCGCCCGCGGGCAGGGCAAGCGCGAACAGATCGCCCGTCGAGCGTCGAATGCCCAGCACGCGCTTCGCGACCTCGACGCCGAGCCAGCCGAACGCCAAGCCGCCGAGCAGCGCCCGGCCACCCGGGTTTGCGGCGGTGGAAAGCGAGAATCCCGAGGCGATCGTCTGGCTGAGCTTCGCTCCCACGATTCCCGAGACGAAGCCCACGCCCGCGAGGATAGCCATTCCCTCCGTCGCGAGCCGACGCCGTCGCGCGGCCCAGAGGAACACACCCGCCCCGGCGAGATAGGACAAGCCGGTGACGACCTCGCCTGGAGTCAACGCGCCGGATCCTCCGACCCTTGTAGCGGGAGGGCTTGCCTTGCGGAAAAATTCCGGTCCGTGCGTCGCGAGCGGTAAGCGGCAGCCTCTCGCAGGGCAAGCCCTGCCGCGACACCGAATTCCGTCTCAATTCTCGCGATCACGACACCATCCGGAGCGGGACTTGCCCCTCACCTTTGGCTCGTTGGGGAAAGTCCCGCGCGTCGTCGAAAAGCCAGCGCCAGCAGAACGAGTGGCGGCGCGGATCCTCCTCGAAGGTGCCGACGTGGACGCAGCATTGGCGGATACGATGCTCGTGGAACGTGTGCGCGTCCATAAACTGCTTCACCGTCACCCGAAACGTGCGCTCCGCCATGCGGTCGAGCGACTCCTTCGTTCCGCCCGGCGTGAGCAGTTCGCGAATGCCGGGCACGCAGTCACACATGGAGAGAATGTCGCGCGCTAACTCGAGGGCGGGCACCTTCTGCGATTCGCTGAACACCCGCTGGAGCACCCCGCCGCGCACCAACTCGCGCACCGCGTCGCTCGCGCCTTCAAAGGAGATCGTGTTCGAGACGAGGTGGATCCACTGCTTGAGCTCGTCCCTTCCGAGGAGCGAGGCGAGCGAGCGCCATTCGCCCTTCGGAGTGCGCAGAAAGTAGCCGATGTCGCAACAATCGCGGTGCGAGCAAGGGAGCGGCACGAAGTCGGCCGCTTGGATACGGCCGCCCGTCTGGGCCGAGAGGCGGCT
This sequence comes from uncultured Fimbriimonas sp., assembly GCA_964251345.1. Classification (GTDB taxonomy): domain Bacteria; phylum Armatimonadota; class Fimbriimonadia; order Fimbriimonadales; family Fimbriimonadaceae; genus Fimbriimonas. The sequence continues at coordinate 3,334 of CAXUKB010000153.1, forward strand.
CAGAACGCCGGTCGGGGTCACGCGATCGAGCGGATCGTAGACGGAGGTGCGGCCGCTCCCGAACATGGGCTGGATCGCGAGCCCCGCGCAGCGCGGGGTGGCGAGTCCGAGGGTCAGCACGTCGCCCACCTCGTCGTCGTTCAATCCCTTGACGACCGTCTGCACGAGGGTGGTCCAAACGCCCGCCGCTTGGAGACGGTCGAGCGCACGCCGCTTCTCCTCGGCCAACGGTTCGCCACGCAAGGCGAGGTGAGTCGACTCGCGGAAGCCATCGAACTGAAGGTAGACCTCCACCCGGTCGCGGTGGTCTTGGAGAAAGTGCACGAACGCGTCGTCTCGTGCGATGCGGCGGCCGTTCGTGTTGATCAGGACCCGCGTAATGGGTCGCTCGAATGCCCGGAGCAGGAACTCCGTGAGGTCGCGGCGCACCGTCGGCTCGCCGCCACTGAGCATGAGGACGCCCAACTTGCCGCCCTCCCGCCCGATCGTCACATCCACCGTGTGGAGCATCTCCTCGATCGTCGGCTCGTCCCCCTTCTCCCCTCTCGGGGAGAGGGGCCGGGGGTGAGGGACATTCTCTCCGACGCCTGGCGCCAAAGCGTCCGCGTAACAAGTCGGACAGGCGAAGTTGCACCGCTCGGTGACGTTGAGCAGCAGGATGCAGGTGTGCTGGCCGTGCGAGGCGGGAAGACCCTGACGGTAGCCGTCGGGGAAGCCCGCGAAGTTGCCCGCCCGATCGGGAACCACGCCGAGGGTCGGCGTCGACCAGCCGTGGCGCGTCCGCCAGATCTCGGCGTCCTCCTCGTAGAGGCTTTCGGTCTCGCCGTGCCGTCCGCACCATCGACGCATCCAGACCTTGCCGTCGTGCGAGACGAGCATCCCGTCGACGAACGTGTCCGGCTCGTCGCTCCGGCGGGGCCGCTCCGCCATGCAGAGCGGGCACACGGTGCGGGTGTACTCCTCGATGGCGTAGGGTCGTGGGGCGAGGCCGGTCACGCCCTTTAGTGTAAAGCAAGAGGCGGCGGGTTCAAGGCGTACTCCTCAGTTATGGCGCGGATCGCCATCTTCCTCATCTTCGCGGCGACCTTCGCGACGGTCATGTTGTCGACGTACCGGTTTCGGCTGGAACCGACCTGGCGCATGGACCCGATTCCCTTCGCCTTCTTCCTCGCCGCGGCGGTCTTCCTCGGCCGGGTGACGAAGCGGTAAATCGGATCGCCTTCCCGCCCCACTTCGAGATTGTCGAGAAATGGGTGGGATTCGGCTATCCATCCGCGTCGTCACCGGGCCGGGGCGGCCCGCCTCAAGCGCGAAGGAGAGTGAAGCGAGTACTAAAGAGGCATGAGTCAGCTGTCCGTCCGCGCCGCCAAGATCCCCACCGAAGGGGGCGAGGCGTGGCACGCGATGGTTTCGGAGTATTGCTGCGACGAAATGGAGGAGGCCTGGGAGGACGGCGTCGTCGGCTTCGGAGCGAAGGACGAGCCCACCGACGAGCCTGCCATCAACCTCTATCGCGTCGACGTGTGGCCCGAAGCGACCGTCTGGACGGAGTACGCGATTCGGTTCTGTCCCTTCTGCGCCGAGAAGATCGACCTCGAAACCGCGGAGGCAACCGAGGCCGTCGGATAAGCGCAAACGGCAAGACCGTGCCCGTCACCCCTTCTCAGCAGATTTCAGCGCCAATTTGATAGGATCCATCTGCTCCGGCGGCACGGCCTGCACCGCATCTTCCAGGCTGATTCGACCGCTCATGTAGAGATCGCGTACCGTGGGTGCGAGAGTCCGGGAGCCGGGATCCGACGCCTGGATCCCCTCTAGGTCGCCGCCGGAAAGTAGTGCCTCCTTCACGGCGGGGCCGTTCGCGATCCACTCGTAAACGGGAATCCGGCCGCCCCCTACTCGCGGAAGGAGCCGCTGTGCGGTGACGGCAAGGAGATTTTCCGCGAGCGCCCGACGGAGGGCGGGCGCCTCCTCCCCCGCCGACTCGACGAGCCTTAGGATCGCCTGAGCGGGAGAGTCCGCGTGGAGGTTCGCGATCACGAGGTGCCCCGTGTCGGCAAGGGCCAGCGCCTGCCGAAGATCCTCGTGGGTCGGAAGGTCGTCCATCGCGACGATGTCGGGATCGGCCTCCTGAAACAGCCGCAGCGTTGCGGCGAGGCTTTCCCCTTGGCCGACGCGGACCTGCGTGACCATGCCGCGCTTGCTCTCGAAGAGGAAGCCCGGATGGGTCGTCGCCACAAAGATTCTCACGCTCCGCTCGGCATTGATCGTGTCGACGAGAGCGCCGGCCGTCGTCCACTTGCCGCTTCCCACGGGGCCGACGATCAGCACCAAGCCTCGTCTCGCGTCCGCGATCCCGCGGAAGAAGGGCTCCGCGCCCTCCATGATCCTTTCGAAGGGAGGAATCGCCTTGGGCAGGATGCGGAAGGTCGCCGCGATTCCCGCGTCGCTCGTGCGAAACGCGATGCCCACGAACGCGAACTCGCCGTGGACGAGCGTCCGCTCGACGGGCAATCCCGCGGCGAGCCGGGCGTTTCCGTCCGGAGTGAGGAACGGATCGAGCAGCGCGGTCATGTCGGCGGTCTCTTCTAACGGCACGAGTTCGCCGTCGATCCGAAGCCGGGGCGGCTCGCCGGAAGCAAAGTGAAGGTCGGACGCCTTACGGCGGGTGGCGAGTTCGAACAGTTCGGTGAGGTTCATGACGGGGGACCAATCCATGGATTCCTGATGCCCAAGGCTTCCGCTTCGGGCGACTGAGATGGATGAGAAGCTGAATCACGCACGGGTGGGTTGTCGGGGCTTCCTTTGCGGGAACGGCCGTCGGCGTCGGATGCGCTCGTGCCGACGCTCCCAAGGATTCGAGGAACGGCTCCGCCCACGCGGGCGAGGGGGCATCCCGCGCCTACGGAAACCGTCAATCGACGGTTTCCCGTAGCCGGTGGCTAAAGATCGGCAAATGAATGTTGGCCATGCGCTAGGACAGCCGCACCCGCGCCTCCGCGGGGCCGAAGGGAACGATGCGGCGGGCGACGGGCGAGGCGCGCAGGCGAACGACCTCGTCGCCGAGGAGGGCGACCGTCGCTCGGAGGTCGGCGAGTTCGCGCCGAAGGAGACGGATATCTTCCAAGAGCTCCCGCTCGACGGGCGGAGGGCTCCCGATCGCCGCCGCCACGCGGGCGGTCAGGTCGGCCGTCTCGACGGTCCAGGCTTCTAGTTTGTCGTTCATCGAGGATCTTCCCATGCGGCGAGACGTCCCCGCAGCGTTTTGAGAGCCTGGTGCCGTCGGCTGGCGACGGTGCCGGGCGGGATCGCCAGGGCCTCCGCCACCGCCTCTTGGCTCATGCCCTCGTAGGCGGTGAGCACCAAAACGGCCCGTTGCTCCGGCGGCAGGGCGGTGACCGCGTCGCGCACCGCCGTGGCGAGCGCGGTGCGTTCGACGCAGACAAGGGTCTCTTGGGCATCGGCCAGACCGTCCACGCTCTCACGGGGACGGTCGCGCCGTGCCTCGTCGAGGATCAGCCGGTAGGCGGTTTGCAGCAACAGCGCGCCCAGGTGGCCCTCGGCACGGTACGAACGTCTCGCTTCCCACAGGCGGAGGAACGCGCCGACCGCGACGTCGGCGCCCCGCGCGGCATTGCCGCCTGCCATCCGGGTGGCGAACCGCTGGAGCCGCCCTTGGTGACGCCGCACGAGCCGGTCGAACGCATCGGCGTCGCCCTCCCGTACCCGTTCCATTAGCGCGTCGTCCTCGTCCATCCCTTTCTCATCGGACTAACGCGGCGGCACGGGCTTTTCTTCAGGCTTTTTTACCGGAACGTCGGTTCTCGCCGAAAATCGACCTTCTCGGCATCGAGAAACGTCTTACACTATCCATGGTGCCGCTGCAGTCGCCCAAAGCGCGGATCGCGATGTTTGGATCTTTCGCCGCCTTCTCGGAGGGGCAGAGGGTTGTCTTCGCGCGTCGGGGAGCCGAGCGCCTTTTGGCTTACCTGGCGCTCAACGGGACGTCGGAACGACCGCGGATCGCGGAGGCGCTCTGGCCGGAGGCGTCGCGCGAGCACGCCCTGATGAACCTGCGTCAGGCACTCCGGGCGGTCGCCGCCGCCGGTTGCGCAGGATGGGTGAGAGCCGAAGGCTCCGCGTTGCGTCTCGACGAGTGCGTCTCGACCGACCTTCGGGAAGGATCCGCTTCTCACGCCCTCCTCGAAGGATGGAGCGAAGGGTGGGTCGAGTCGCATCGCACACGAGCCCCCCGAGACGGCGTCGAAGAACCGGGCCGCGCCGCCGATGCCTTGCTCGACCTGCTCGCCTGGCACCGCAACCACTCGCCCCAGGCCGCTCTCCAGATCGCCGTCGCGTCGGAGCCGCTCCTCAACGGATTGGCACCCGCGCGACTCGTGTCCGGCGTTGCCCCGATCTTGGCCCAGTTCGACCGTCTACCGAACGACTCGGCCGAGGTATGCACGATCGTGGCCCGGGCTCACTACCTCATGGGCCAGATGGATCCCTCGTTCGCGCTCTACGGACGAATCGCTCGCGACCTCGACCCATCGGAAGCCGCCGCTCACGCGCGTCTTTCCCAAATCGTGCTGCTGCGGGAGTCTGGTGCGGCGCGCGAGGCGGCGCGGAGGGCGGAAGTGTTCGCCGCCGCGCCGCCACCGGGATCGTTCTTCCGCTGGGGCTCGCGCTACCACCAGGGCTACGCGCGTTATCAGGCATACGGCAAGGCGGAGGATCTCGATGCCGCCCGACGCGCCGTCGAGTCCGACGCGGGCGAGGCCCCGCCGATCGTTCGGCTCTTCCCCGCCCTCAACGTCGCCGAGGCGTTGATCGACGACGGACGCCTTGCCGCGGGACGCGCCCTGCTCGACGAGGCGCGGGCACTCGCGCGTCAGGCCGACGATCCGCTTGCCCTGCTCACGATCCGGATGCTCGAACTCAACCTCCTTGCCCAAGAGGGCGCGCGCGAAGAGGCGCTCGCCGAAATGGCGGGACTGGAAGAACACGCCGGACGGGCCAAGCTCATGCCGTTCGCCGCGCTCGTCGTCGATCGCGCGGCGGCGCTCGCGATGGGCGTCGGACGGGTGCGCGAGGCCCGCGAGTGGATGGACCGCTCGGACCGGCTGCGCAAAGGTCTGAGCGTCCGCCGGACGCCAGTCGAACGCGCGCGGCTCGCCTCGCTCGGCATCTAATTCGGCTAAATTCGTCGCAATGTACTCCCTTAGTGGGACATAGACTACCGCATTGCGAACTCGGTACCGAAGTCTCCTTGGGCCCACATGGTGCCGCGCGACGAACCGAGATGCACTCCTCCAAAGATCTGCCGAATTGGCCGCTTCCGCCCACCGAGAGAGCCCGTCTTCGTGAGCTCGCCTCGCTGGACGTAATACGGACGCCCCGCGAGGAGCCTTACGACGGACTCGTGGAAATCGCGGCGGCGCTTTTCGACGCCCCGATCGCATTCATGAGCCTGCTCGATGAGGATACGCAGTGGTTTAAGGCCAGCGTCGGGATCGCCGTTTGCGAAACGAGCCGCGAGGTGGCGTTCTGCGCGCATGCGATCCTCAGCCAACGAATCATGTTCGTGGAGGACGCGGCGCGGGATCCTCGATTCAAGGACAGTCCCCTCGTGACCGGAGAACCCTACATCCGCTTCTACGTCGGCGCGCCGCTCGTAACCTCGAGCGGCGAATGCGTGGGCACGATGTGCGTCGCCGACACCGAACCGCGTCTGGCCGATCTACGTCGTCTGCGCCTCTTGGAGCGACTCGCAAAGCAAGCGGTTCGGCTCCTCGAGATGCACCGACTGATGAACGACTTCGGCGGCTTCGCCTAGCCTGTTCTAGAGTCTCTCCGCTCACGCCGTCGAACGGAGGCGGAGAGACGAAGCCGCGCCGGTCGGGTAAACCGTGGGCAGGCTTCGACGATGACCAGCCTCCTCGCTCTTCTCGCCCTTCAAGTCGTCCCCCTCGTGGCTCCCGGCCGCAACCCCATCCTGGCGGGCGCCGACCCCGACGCAGAGGTCGTGGGCGACACGGTCTGGATCTACCCCACCGACGCCACCCATCGGGTCGGCGCCGCCTTCTGGGCCTTCTCGTCGAAGGATCTGCGCACCTGGACCGAGCACGGCCCGATCCTACGGTACGACGACATCCCCTGGATCGCCGCCGACAAAGCGCCCTGGCACGGTGCTTGGGCCCCCTGCCTCGCGCAGAAAGGCTCGAAGTTCTACTTCTACTACGCGGTGGGCCCCCAGAGTCCGAACGCGCCTTCGCGCCTTGGGGTGGCGTCGGGCGACTCTCCGGCGGGACCGTTCCACGACTCGGGAAAGGCGCTCTTCACCGGAGGCGACGGGTTCGAGGCGATCGACCCGATGGTATTCCAAGACCCCAAATCGGGTCGCTATCTGCTCTACGCGGGAGGCAGCGCGGGCGCAAAACTTCGCGTCTGGGAGCTCGACGACACGATGATGGCACTTAAGCGCGAGGTTCCCGTCGAGACGCCGAAGTCGTTCACGGAGGGGGTCTTCATGCACTATCGTAAGGGCAAGTATTACCTTTCCTATAGCCACGGCTGGTGGCAGGGCGCCTCGTACTCCGCCTCGTACTCGACCGGTCCAACGCCCTTCGGTCCCTGGACCTACGGCGGTTCGATCCTTCAAAGCGACGCGACCCACAAAGGACCGGGCCACCACGCGATCTTCCAAAAACCGGGCACCGACGAGTGGTTTATCGCGTTTCACGAGTGGCCGGGGGCCAAGGGAGAGGGCCCCTATCAAGGTTCCCGGAAGATCGCGATCGAGCGGCTGACGTACGACCGAGACGGCCGGATCCTTCCCGTGAGGATCGCCGACGACGTCCCCAAGTGGTGATGCGCGACTCCCCAACGTTCTTGGAGAACGAGACCAAAAAATCACCGTACGCTTGGGGGCTTCAGCACTATAATATTGCGTCCTTCGGGGCTGCATGACCTTTCTCCTTCCGCTCGTCGCGCTTGCGCTGGCCCTGGCCGCGCCTTTCGTTTCGCGATCGGAGCAGAGTCCGGTCCCTCCCGCCCGCTTTGGAATCCTGATCCTCCTCGTGCTCGTCGGCGGGGCAGTCGCCTTTAAATCGGCGCCGGTCGCCGAGCGAACGCCGGCGATGCTCGGCCTCCTCCTGGGTGCGCTCGCATCGGCGCTCGCCACGTGGACCGGGGGCTTCGCGCCGGGCGTGGCGGCGGCGGCCGGGCTTCACCTCCTCCCGACGAGCCCGGTCGCCGGCCTTGCCCTCGTTGCCGGAGCGGGGCTCGGCGCGCTGGC
>CAXUKB010000154.1:0-10324 GCA_964251345.1 uncultured Fimbriimonas sp.
GAGCGCGAACCTCCCGCCGTCTCACCGGCCCCTCGGGGCCGGTGCGGATTGAAACGATGAAGCGCGGCGCGATCTCCGTCCGACCGCCCGATAGCGTCTCACCGGCCCCTCGGGGCCGGTGCGGATTGAAACGAGTACGGCACGGTCAAGCAAGTCGTGGGGGCCTACGTCTCACCGGCCCCTCGGGGCCGGTGCGGATTGAAACATATTAACGTTAACGCTTTGGCCGCGTCCCATCTGGTCTCACCGGCCCCTCGGGGCCGGTGCGGATTGAAACTCCGTGCCCGGCGGCCCCGGCGGCAAGCTCATCCACGTCTCACCGGCCCCTCGGGGCCGGTGCGGATTGAAACCCCTTGTGCATCCATAGCGTGTCCGGGGATTCGAGGTCTCACCGGCCCCTCGGGGCCGGTGCGGATTGAAACATACATAGGGTTGACAAACCGATCGGTTATCCTGTAAGTCTCACCGGCCCCTCGGGGCCGGTGCGGATTGAAACGATGAAGGTCGGTCGCCATGAAGCGGTGTACGTCGTCTCACCGGCCCCTCGGGGCCGGTGCGGATTGAAACCGACGTCGGTCGGGTCAAACGCCTCGGGAGCTTCGTGTCTCACCGGCCCCTCGGGGCCGGTGCGGATTGAAACACCTCTAGGCATCGTACGATGCGCACTCCTCTCGCGTCTCACCGGCCCCTCGGGGCCGGTGCGGATTGAAACCTCAGGAATCGGAGGAATCGACATCGCGGCGGAGTGGTCTCACCGGCCCCTCGGGGCCGGTGCGGATTGAAACTCGATCTGGTACACGAGATCGTCGAGCGTGATCTTGAGTCTCACCGGCCCCTCGGGGCCGGTGCGGATTGAAACCGGTACTTCGTTAGCGTTAACGTTAATGGGGAGTGCGTCTCACCGGCCCCTCGGGGCCGGTGCGGATTGAAACGAGTCCCGCGCCGCCCTTAGCTTTACGATACACGCCGTCTCACCGGCCCCTCGGGGCCGGTGCGGATTGAAACGAGACTGGATCCCCCTCGCTCAAAGAAGTCAATCCTCACGTCTCACCGGCCCCTCGGGGCCGGTGCGGATTGAAACTTCCGATCGTCGGTAGTTCGCAACGTCGGCTTGGTGTCTCACCGGCCCCTCGGGGCCGGTGCGGATTGAAACATGGCTGTACTGCGTTCGCCCGAGCTTGTAATACTGTCTCACCGGCCCCTCGGGGCCGGTGCGGATTGAAACGTCTCTGACCTGGAAGCCGCGGGATACTCGGTCGCGTCTCACCGGCCCCTCGGGGCCGGTGCGGATTGAAACACGTCCAACCGGGGGTACGCGTCGATCACCGCGCAACGTCTCACCGGCCCCTCGGGGCCGGTGCGGATTGAAACGTTATGACGGACGTGCGTAGCGCGATCGCCCAGCCGGTCTCACCGGCCCCTCGGGGCCGGTGCGGATTGAAACCGGATCTACGAGACGCAGGAGCGCACCGGGCACGTCTCACCGGCCCCTCGGGGCCGGTGCGGATCGAGACGAGTAAATGAAGTCCGTAACGGCGAACCAAACCATGTCTCAACCGCTCTTCAGAGCGGGCGCGCGAGATAGACTCCGGCCGTGCGCAACGCTCTCGCGATTTTCACGGCGCTCGTCGGTGGCTGCGCGTCCTCGCCTCCATCCTTGGGGCAAAGCGCAGGGGAGAGATCCACGGGCGTAGCCTTGACGATCCCGCTCGACATGGAGCAGAGCGTCGTCGCCGCAAAGTACGGACGTCCGGAGCGACGGTTCGAGACGCTCATCGGGGGCCACGTCGTGGAAAACTGGTTCTACGGGGCGACCAAGGTGAGAATGTGGGACGCTCGCGTCGTGGGCGTCGGACCCATGCTCGACGGCGAACCGGTTGTCCCCGATCGATAGGCGACGGTCCGACGGCCCCGTCGAAAAAGTCGCTCGGGACTCCTCTTAGCGAGGGGAGCCGGACTGCCCTTCGCCCGCTTCCGAAGCTTCGGCGCCGACGCACTCGGCCATCAGCTTGTCGGCGATCGTCTCTAAATCGAGAAGTCCCAGTTTCCACGCCACGAGGGCCGACTGGATAAGCCCGTGGGTCCCCAGTTTGTGCTGGACGCGGATCCGATAGATCCGAACCGTTCCCATCGCGATTCCGATCCGAGCGGCCACCACCTTGTCGGTGAGGCCTTCACAGAGGAGAGCCAACACCTCGGACTCGCGGCGCGAGAGCGTTCGTTCTTCGTCGTAAGCCCGCACAAGGCCAATCTTATCCGACGGAAACGTCTCCGCGTCAAGGCGTCTTGGCGGCGGGGAAACTCGCGGATGCGGAGGCCACCTCGTGCCTTCCGACCATGCTCCCTTTCGTTGCGATCGTCCTCGCCCTGCAGAACCCCGCCGGCGACGCGCCGCTCTAGGCGAGGAGCGCGTCGGAGATCCTCGCGGCGGTGAAGGCGACGGGCTACGACGTCGCCCCGACCGTTGCCCGCTCGGCGGAAGATCGCACCCGTTTTGCCCTCGTCTCGCGCGGCCGGAGCGCGGCGTCGCTCTACGTCGACGGGAAGCGGCCTGGATACACGGTCCGCGCGCAGATCGACTTGCCGAAAGAGGTGGATGGGCATCCCTCGAGGACGGCCGCGTTTCGACCGGGAGGCCGGGTGCCACGTGCGGCCATCGCCCGTGCTTGCCCGCACCGAGAAGCACGGGTGACGGTGGTACAAACCCCCACCTTTACCCGTGGCACCCCGGTCTCCCCTCTCGATCGGTTCGGATTCGCGACGAGAGGGCGATGACCGTCGTCGCGGGATGCACTCGTGCCCGCGCGGGGAGCTTTCTTTTCGGGCTCATCCTCCAGCGTGGCACCCCGGTCTCGCGAATCCTATTTGCCGTCGACGAAGACGCTCTTGACGGCATCGAGATAGCCGTAGCCGTTGACGTTGTCAGGCTGGAGGTAGCTCGTCTCCGTCCACTCGTTCCAGCTGTTGATCGTGATCAGCGGCGCTTGGTTGGGGTGGGCGTCGACGTACTCTTTCGCCATGCGGAGCCCCTTCGCGAAGTTCTCCGGGGTGTTGTTTCGAACGACCGCGCTGGTTCCCGTCCGTGGGCTGTTGTCCCAGCCGATGCTGATGTGCGGGTAGTAGGGCATCTCGAAGGTCTTGCCGATCCGGTCCCATTCCCGCTTCGCGTTCTGCAGGAGGTTCAGGTAGTCGTCGTTCGGGTTCATGTAGTGGACGAACTGGTAGTGGGTCGCGCTGTCGAAGCCAAGCTTCTTGACGAAAGCGTTCTCCGGGGATGTGGTCTTCCCCGCGTCGAAGCCGCTAGAGTTGGTGTTCTGCGACCACATCGTCAGTTGCAGTTCGAGACCGGGAAATCCCGCCCGCTTCGTCTCCGCCTTGAACCACTGGAGCGCGGCCGCCGTCTGCTCCACGCCGCCGAGCCCCGCCATGAGCTGAGGGACGTCGTAGATCATGAAGACCGGCTTGCCGTCGATCTTATAATAGTTCGGGAGCTTGAAATACTTGTCGATGTTCCGCTTGCAAATCTTCTCGAACTCGTCGCGATGCACCTGGCCCCGCCAGATGACGTTGTCCTCGTGAACCTTCGCGAGCCGGGTGTCCCAGGTGTTGACCACGTCGTGGTTCGCCCACATGAGATAGAACTTCATCTTGTCCCGGTTGTCGGCCTTAAGGAAGCCGTTGTCCAAGGTCGTCTCCATGAAGGGACGTCCGTCGTACCAGTACCAGTCGAAGATGAAGACGTTGACGCCGTGCTTCGTCGCCTCGTCGATCTCCATCGACATCACGGCGGGGTCGGCCTCGTTGATGGGTCCCCAGGTGGGCTTGCGGTCCCAGTAATGGCCGGGATTCCGCGCCTGCATGCTCGTGACGGTCTCCCACTCGCCGTTGCCCGCGGGCCAGAAGGGACGCAGACGCGGGTCGTCGTTCGCGTACGCGGGATAGAGGAAGGCCGCGACGTCGTACTTCTTTTTCGCCGTCGCCATCGGGTTTTGCGCCACCGCGCTTCGGTACAGGAAAGGGCCGACGATGAGCGCCGCAACGGCGACGCACGTCTTTGCCACACCGCTTACTTTAGATCGGAGAGTCTCAGTCCAATTCATCATGCCCGGTCGCGAGGGAGCTTACTTCTGTTCGAAACGATCGTCGGCTCCGCGCTCCGGATCCGTCACTCTCGTTTAGAGAATTCCGGACGAAGGCTTCGCCTCGGGCGACAACCCCTCGGGTTACGGGACTCAGGCTTGCTTCGATCGAACGACGTTCTTCATTAACGCCGGAGGCGTGTAGTCGGAGGCGCCCGCCTTCGTCCGGAAGCTACCCCTCTCCCCCGGAAGGGAAAGGGATCCGATCCCCGGCTCCGGTCACTCCGCCTTGGGAAGCGGGCGGAGCTCGGCGGCCTTGATCCGGTCGCCGAGGCGTCCCGGGACGACGGTCAGCTCGAGGACGTTGTGCGCCTTGAGCCAAGGATCCGGCAGGTAGAAGCCGCGCTGCGGGCCGACATCCGAGTACCGCCCGAGGGGATGGCCGTTGAGGGTCAGGAAGCCGTCGCCGCCCGCCCGAAGGACGATCTGCCAGATGCCCTTCGGATCCGGACGGTCGAAGCGGAGGGTCGAACGCACCAGCCTCGCGGACCCGGCCGGGCGAGGCCCTTGGAGCTTTGGATGCTCGTTCTCGGCGAGCGGCGTCGCGGCGTCCAGCACGATTTTCGCGGGCGCCGACGCGCGGTAGCGGTCGGTCCACGCGAACGGGGCGGGCGCGGCGACGGGAGGTGTGGCGAGCAGCCGGACGGCCCCGGTGAGGCCGCCCGTCCCGTCGTTGTTCCGGATCACGATCGCGACGCTGTTCCTTCCCGCATGAAGGTACGGGCCGACCCGGAAGCTCACGGGCACGTTGTAGTCGTGGACCTCGCCCACGAGGTGGCCGTTCACGTAGAACCAGCCTTCGTCGTCCACGCCGCCGCAATCGAGCACGGTGTCGCCGCTGGGGGCATGGGCGAACGTGACGACGCCGCGCACGACGCCCGTCGTGTGGGGGAGGAACGCCCGGTTGTCGACGCCGTCGGCCCAGTTCGTCGTGTCGACGTTCTCGCCCGCGAGGCTTCGGTCTTTCGGGTCGGCGAGGATCTTCGTCCGCCAGCCGCCGACGTCGGTGGCCTCGGGCATCGCCCGCCAGAGGGTCGCGTCGACGATGCCGTGGGGCCGCTCCATCGCCGGACCACCGTTGTCCCAGCCGGGATTCCAGAGGACGAACTCGAGAGGCGTTCCGGAGGCGGCGTAGACGTCGCCGCCTCGGAAGCCAATCGCCGCAGGCGCGGCGTCGCCGACGAGCTCGCTGTCCTGGGCCTTCGCCCAGAGGAGCGTCCCGGCGGGCGCGGCGACGCGGTAACTCAGGAACCGGCTGTCCCAGACGCCGAGGCGGGTCGTGCTGGGATTTTCGGGGGCGGGCTTCCAGTCGGTGGGCGTCATCGCCGCGACCGTGGCCGTCGTGAGACGGACCGACGCGGGCAGGCGCTCCGGCGTGGGCGCGGGCTCGGGGTTGGCGATCCAGCTTCCTTCGCGCGGATCGGCGGCGTAGCGGAACACGTTGGCGGTGAACGGCGCGAAGGTCAGGGGATGGCCGTCGCCGGGATCGACTTTCGCGGACGCGGTGAGACTCTTGTTCCAGTAGAAGACGTAGTGCGCGCCGCCCTTGCCGACCCGGACGATGTGGGCGACGCCGTCCGTCGTCCCTTCGGAGCCCGCGACCGTCTCGGAGCGCGCGAGGTCGGGGCCATAGGCGCTCAGCATCCCGCCGACCGCCTTGACCACGCGGTACTTCGGCCCGGTGCCGCCCCACTCGCGCAGGGGCGCGTCGTAGTCGTAGCTCGTGGTCTCGGCGCGGCCCGCCCAATCGCCGAAGTTCGTGCCGCCGAACAGCATGTAGTAGTTCAGCGCGGCCATGCCGTGGCCGATCGTCCAGAGGGTCAACGCGTCGATCTGCGCGGCGTCGATACCGTCGGGTTCCTGCTCGGCGGCGGACCGGCCGCCGACCCCGCCGAACCAGCCGCCCTGGAACTCGGTGATCATCTTTGGCGCCCACGGCTCCGCCTGGTGCTGGTCTTCGATCGCACGGGACGCCCCCTCGATGTCGCGCCACGGGTACTGGTTCGGGTTGTCGAAGGCCTGCGACAGGATCGGGTCGCCCTGCGGATAGCGCACCGCGGAGGTCCAGCACGTGAAGATGGGGACGTCGATGCCGTCCTTCTGCGATTGGACCATGAGGTCGCGCACGTAATCGCGCTTCATGGTGCTCCCCGGCGCGTCGTCGCCGTACTCGTTCTCGACCTGCCAGAGGATCACGCCATGGGCGCCGACGGGCTTGTGGGTGAGCTGGTGCCCGCGGACGACCTTCGCAACCGCGTCGTACCAGCGGTTCGACCACGCTATAAAGACGGGATCGTCGCTCCGGTACCACATGGGGCGCTTGGTGGTCTCGGGGCGGAAGGCCGGGAGCCAGTTCGGGAAGCCGCCGGAGGCCCATTCGGCGCAGATGTACGGTCCCGGGCGGACGATGGTGTAGAGGCCGAACTCGTCCTCGGCCATCTTCAGCCAGCGGTCGAGGTCCGCGAGTTGGATGCCGGAGGTGTCGTCCAGCCCGCTCGGCTTCTCCCGCTCGCTCCAGTTCCAGGCGACGTAGGTCTCGACCGTGTTGAAGCCCGCCGCTTTGATCTTGCGGAACCGCTCCCGCCAAAGCGCCTCGGGGCAGCGGAAGTAGTGGAACGCGCCGCTGTAGACGAAGGTGTCTTTCCCGTCGATGGTAAAGCAGTGGCCGTCGTAGCGGATCCGGTCGGGGTGGCTGTTAGGGCGAGCGCCAGCGCGCAGAACGGAAACCTCATGTCGGAGAGTATAGGCCGACTACCCGGCCCTCGATCGGCTTATCGAGGCGACCGTTACGTGGGACGAGGACGCAGGCCGTCCATGAGCAGATCCAGAAGCCGACCGGCTTGCGCCGTCTGCCCGGGAGCCCCCGCGACGGTGAAGATCCCGGCGAGGCCGGCGGTGACGTCCTCCGCGTCGACGTCGGGGCGAAGATCCCCGGCGGCACGGCCGGCGTCGAGGATCGTGGCGATGGCCGCGACGATCTCGGCGCGACTTTGGACGTGCGAGATCTCGCCGGCGTCGACCATGGCGCGCAGCGTGTCGGTCATCCCATGCTTGGTGGCCACCCACTCCGCGAAAAGGTCCATCCATCGCCGCATCGCCTCGGCGGGTGGATACGCGTCCCGCAGCTCCCGCGCCCCAACGCTCAGGCGCTGGAGCTGGTCGCGGTAAATGGCCTCAACGAGCGACTCGCGGGTGGGAAAATGGCGGTAGAGGGTGCCGATGCCGACGCCCGCGTCGCGCGCGACGGCGCGCAAGGACGGCTCGTCCTCGGAGGCGGCGAAGACGCGCGTCGCGGCCGCGATCAACGTCTCACGGTTGCGCGACGCGTCGGCGCGGGTTTGGCTTGACATCGCGTTTCGGATCCGGTACCTTGAAGACCCTAAACGGAGCGCGCTCCGTTTAGGCGGTTCTTACCTCGGATGAGGAGATTACTCGGAGAAGAGACCATGAACGCACCCGAACCCACCCCCGTCACCGCCCGGACCGTTCGCTTCCACGACTACGGGGAAGCGGCGAACGTGCTGCGGCTCGAAAAGGCGCAAGTCCCGCCTCCGGGCCCCAACCGAATCCGTGTCCGCGTTCACGCGTGCGGCCTGAACCCGGCCGACTGGGCCCTCTGCCAAGGGCTCTTCGCCGGAAACCTTCCCCGCGGCATCGGGATCGAGGTCTCCGGCACCGTCGATGCGATCGGCGAGGGCGTGGCCGATGTCAGCGTCGGGGATCTCGTCCTGGGCACCGCCGACTGGGCCTCCTGCGCGAGCGCCGGGGCGTCGGACGTCGCGATCATGGACCACTGGACCCCCGTCCCAGCGGGCCTCGATCCCGTCGAGGCGGCCGCGCTGCCGATGGCGGCCGAGACGGCGTTCCGCAGCCTCGAGAGCCTCGGGGTGACCGCCGGGCACACCGTTCTCATTCATGGCGCGGGAACGACGATCGGGTACGCCGCCGTTCAGATGGCCCTCCGGCGCGGCGCTCGCGTGGTCGCCACCGCGGGCGAGACGTTCGCCGACCGCTTGCGCGCGCTGGGCGCCACGGTCACCGCCTACGGCGACGGCATGGTCGAGAGGGTGCTCGAAATCACCGGAAAGGCCCCGGACCTGATCTTGGACTGCGCTCCGCCGAGCGGCGTGCTCCCCGACCTCGTTCGGATCGCGGGCGGCGATCCCCACCGCGTGCTCACCATCACCGACTTCGCCGCCGCCAAGGCGCTCGGCGTCCGCGACACCTTTGGGGAAGGAGACCTTCGGATGCGCTACGACGTGCTCGGCGAGTTCGCGCGGCTCGCCGCGGAGGGACGGTTCACGGTGCCGGTCGCCCGCACGTTCCCGCTCGAAGGCTGGCGTCAGGCGATGGACGTCAGCCAGAGCGGACACGCACGGGGCAAACTCCTCCTTCTGCCGGTCGGCCCGGAGGACGCGGGCTAAGGGAGGGTCGGCCTTCCCTTGTGGAATCGGCGGTCGGCGTCGGACGTTCTCGTGCCGACGCTCCGAACAAGCCTCGACAAGTCATAAGACGGCTTCAGCTCTCTCCATCTCCTCCGCCGGTTCGTTCGAATTAGGAGTCTGTCAGGCTTCATCCCTGGGCTTCTGTAGCCCGAGGCTTCAGCCTCGGCGAGAGTCTCCCGCAGCGGCTAAAACCACCGGCTACCGGTAAAAATGAAGATTGACAGACCACTAGGCTTTGTCTCTCCTCAGGTGGAAGGGGGTGAGGGGTTCGGGGGTCTCGCGAAGGTCGAAATGACGTGGCGACGCGCGTCGGCACGAGCGTAGCCGACGGCTACCGGGATTCCCCCGACACGGCCCAGCCTGGGTCCGCCGAACCGGATGTGCCTCAGAAGGCGTGCCGGATGTGAGTCGGTGGGCAGAGGTCTCTCGAGGGCGAGCGCGAGATACGCGCCGCCCTTTCCCTCATGTCCTCGCGCGGGTGTCTCGCCGGTCCCGGGCGTCGTGCGCGGCGGCGAACTCTCGAAAAGCCGCGACGAGGAGAGGGCCCGTAGGGAGCGACGGCGGCACGCTCAAGGCGGCATCGACTTCTATCGCGTAGATTGTGTCCACCCCCATGAAGAACGACCGCACGATCCGCGCCGCCCTCGTGACCGGAGCCTCCTCGGGTATCGGCGAGGCCTTCGCCCGGGAGCTCGCCGCGCGGGGTCTGCAGCTCCTCCTCACCGCCCGCCGGGTCGACCGGCTGGAGGCCCTGGCGGTCGAACTTCGAACGAAGCACGGAGCGAAGGTCGACGTCGTGGCGGCGGACCTCGGCGTTCCCGAGGGCGTCGCCACGGTGCTCGCCGCTTGCGCGGGCCGCGAGATCGACCTGCTGGTGAACAACGCGGGCTTCGGCACCCACGGGCGGTTCACGGAGATCGCCCCCGAGCGGTTGGCGGCGGAGATCGCGCTGAACGTGACCGCCCCGATGGCGCTCGCCCGCGCGCTCCTTCCCGCCATGATCGCGCGGGGCCACGGCGGGATCATGAACCTTTCGAGCTCGGCGGCCTTTCAGCCCGTGGCCAAGCTGGCGGTGTACTCGGCGGCGAAGTCGTTCGCGCTCAACTGGAGCGAAGCGCTGTGGGCCGAGTGCCGGGGCACCGGCGTGCGGATCGTGGCGCTCTGCCCGGGACCGACGCAAACGGACTTTTTCAAGATCGCGGGCGAGGGGCTGGCCAAAGAGGGGACCCACTTCGACACCGCCGAGGACGTCGTTCGCGTCGGAATGCGCGCCCTCGCCCAGGACCGCCCGTTCGCGATCGTGGGTTGGCGGAACTACCTGCTCGCGATGTCCACGCGGCTCGCGCCCCGCCGCCTCGTCGCCCTCGCCTCCCGCCGCATGGCGGGCCTTCGATAGCCTCGCATCGATGCGAGCACGTCTCCAGGGGCGAAGCCGAGTCGTGTCAATCCCGCGCCTACGGAAACCTTAGATCGAAGGTCGACCAGGCACAGGCTTTGTCTCGCGAATCGTTTCCCCTCCTCTCTCCGGGGGAGAATTTGGGAGTCTCGCGAGGGTCGAAAAGACGCGGCTTCGCGCGTCGGCATGAGTGCATCCGACGCCGACGGGGGTTCACCGGACACCGCCTAAAATCGTAGGTTAGACTAACCGTCGATGTCAGAGCAAGGTCGGTCGATCCCTCGCGCCGACGCGCCCCCGGAGAGCGCGTGGCTCTGGGCGCTCGAGGCGACGACCGACAACGT